>NZ_BTTQ01000002.1:0-338427 GCF_036246245.1 Companilactobacillus muriivasis | reverse complement strand
AAAACGCCACAAGAACTCTTTGCTAGTTCCTGTGGCGCTTAAAGACATATTTATAAACTTCAAATACTGATATCACTTGGATTCAATTTATTTTGTCCAAGTGGCTAACTTGTTATTGAAATTTTCGATTCATAAATATTTATCATTCGTAAAATTAAATCTTGATGAACCGCAAATAGGTGATATCAACTTTAACTAAAGGAACAGTGACAAAGACAAACTAAGATTAGTTATAAATAAAGATGCATTTCTTTATCCGCAACTAATCTTAATTTGTTTTATATTAAAATGGTCAGAATCTCTAAGCGCATCTACTCCTATTCACCACGTCCTTTAGTAAGGATTATCCGTATTGGTTCCCCTACTTTTCCTGATTCCCTTTAATTATTTTAATAAATCGAGGATAAAAAAATCACATCCTTTGATGTGATTTTTACTGTATAACCTATTCGTTTGTAGATACCTAATTAAAAATATCAGTACCCTTGCCAACCGTGCTATCGGTTAACGAATCAGTCTCATTTTCTATCAAATTATTCTTTCATCTGAATCCATTGATTACCACCAACTTGGTAATAGCTAGGTTCATCAGGAAAACTCATAAACGTTCCAACTAACCAATTACCTGCTGGTAAAGTCTGATTAGTTTTTTCCATCCTATACGAATTGGCATTGAAGCTGAAAATCGGATAAGCACGATATGTTTCCATAGCATAAGCTGTATCTTCCTTATTAACATATACCACATCGCTATTCTTAACCCATTCGTTCGTTGCAACTCGGTTATAGCCAGTGTCTGTATCAATGCTATCGGCCGTCTGATCAGTATACCAATCACTATTAGCTGACAATGCTCGATCAGTTACAGGTGAAAAATTATATTTTGGATCCCCTAGACCGCCAGATACTTGTTCTCCTTTAGCAAATAAACTAGTTACTTTTAAAGTATGAACATATCTGTGGCTGGCAGCTTGAACATTTGCTGTGTTGAAACTTCCTACTGACATCACAACTAGTGCAGACACAAACATCATTTTGACGAACTTTTTCATATTAGTACGCTCCCCTATTGTTTACGCAAATTGTATCATGGCTCAAGTTAGGTAAACAATGCGAATCGGGAATTATTTTTAATCGCTGAGACCAATCAACAACATCAGATAACGCATCTATCCTTCATCCCAGAAATTTGCTGTGAAGAGGGCCGTTAACTTTAGTCAAGAGTTTGTGCGATACGTCTGTTTTTACCCATTATTAATATGAGGTCCATGGTTTCTTACCACTTTTTAGAGCTCCTGATACTAAAAATATAACTGATTATAAAAAAAGCATCCTCAACGGATGTTTTTTAATTTTTCGATTCAGCAACATAAGCCTTGTTACGTTGCTTCATTCTTCTTTGATACCAATAGAACAATAATAAGTAAACCGCCAAGGCAACAACAGTCATACCAATGAACTTAACATCCCCACTAGAAGACTTACCAATCATGATTGCCAACAACTGTTCAATTGGCCCTTCTTTAGTAGCAGAACCGATTAAACCGATATTGTTATTATTCGTTAACAAAATATTTTTAAACATTGAAGTAATAAATGGTGCTGTCAAAGTTGCTGACCAGAGAAAAATCGGAATTTCGACGATTCCAATTACAATCATACGCATGACTTTACCACGAGTAATTACCAACAATGATGGTGTAATACCCATGGCAATCAAGCCACCCAAAGGAATAATACGATTACCTGGCAACAAGAATGCTTCAATAATTAAGCATGGTGCCAAAATGTTAGCCACTGACCACACTTCTGGTCTGCTGGAAAGAAATGCCCAATCCAAGCCAATAAATTTCACGTCAGTGCCAGCTTTTTTGTTCAATTTATCAGTAATCACTTGAATAATCGGATCAAGCGATGACGTCAGCCATGAACCAATAACATTGAATAATTCTAGAAATGCACCCAATAGAAAGGCCAATCCTAGAGTATCCTTCGCATTTATTCGACCCATCAAGCCAATCAAGATTCCCATAAAGAAACCTGTCGCAAATTTGGAACTCCAGAATCCCACTGCTTTATTCAATTTAGCGGAGTCAAAATTAATTTTATCAATACCCGGAATTATTAATGTACAAATATCATTCAACAACATGACGATTGGATTCATCAAATAATTCATATGGGTCGAAGTCATCGGACTATTCTGGTCTTTCATTAAATCATTAAAAGTAGGCTTCATCAAATCAGAATTAATGAATTTCAAAATCCCTAAGCCGATAACGAATACCAAGCTGACAACAATATTAGCACCCATATAGACTGCCAATAAACCAACAAAAGACAAGTGCCAAATATCGAAGACATCAATATCCAGTGTTTGTGTCCAATGTTTTCGTAACAGAATTAAATTAACAATCATCATTACAAGTAACACTAAAAGATTATAAGCCGAACTCCACGTAATAATCGCTGCTGGGGTCCACCCGAGATCAATAATATTCAGTTTTAATGACGTCTGTTTTACTAATTTGCCAATGTCAACGTTATAAGTTTGCATCAACAAGACTGCTAACGAAGCCGTAGCCATAATAGCAATTAAAAATTTGACGATACTCTCAACTATCTTGGTTGTCTTCAACTTACCCACGACCATCAAGATTACAAAAATTAAACAAACGACTACCAAACCATTGGCATAAGTGAAAAAGCTGTTCAAAGTGAATCCCCCCAAATAACAAAAAGCTAAGGAAATATTTTCCTCAGCCTTTTATCTTCTAAATTTTGAATCTATAGACCGATGTCAGAGTTATATTCTCAAGTTTCATTATCTCACCAGAGTCAACTTCACTTCTAGCTGCCATTGGCGAATCACTCTTAATTTCTTGATCTTTTCTGATTGGAGTAATTGAAATATAAACTTTTTCATCGTTGCCGACATTAACGTTGTGACGCAAACCAATTTCCCAAGTTCTACCATTGGCATAATTATCATTAATCAATTTATCTTGATAGAATGCGTAACCAATATCACCTTGGTAATCGATCTTCAAACGAATATCTTTAATTGAATCCTTAGTTAAATCATTCGTATTAATACTCAACAAAACTTTACCGTCGCTGACTTGTTCCTGACTAAATTCAGGTACCACTTTATCAGTTGTCAACGTGTACTCACTTGTCAATTCGGTTTCTTTAGTCATTGTCAATTTATCCAACAATTTTTCAGAAATTAGACCTTTGATAGCCCTCACATCAATTTCATTATTTTCACTTTCAAATCTAAGACCATCTTCATCAACTAACAATTGTGAATCGCTGAAGAGAACATTTTCACGATTATCATATGAGAATTTCCAGAAATTTAAACTTTCTTGAGTTGTTAGTGTATAAATATCAGTTTCCTTACCACTAGCATCTGTCAAAGTCATCTTAGTCATTGCCGAAGCATCAGGGTGCACAATCACTAGTCCATTTTCTTGACTAACTTTACCAGCTGACAACTTGATATCCTTAACCGTGCTTTGATCGAAGACATATTCTGGTTGCATACCTTGTGGTTGATAGAAAAAGTAGCTCATCTTTCCAGCGTGTTCCATCTTAGTAATCAATTGCACCATGGCTGTCTTTAGAACGGCTTGACCAAGTTTTAAGTTGAATGGCAAGATACAGCTTTCTTCCTTATCCAAATCAAATCCGCCCTTATAAGGCATACGTAACTCTTCATGATCCAATTCTAGATTGATTGATTCGTTACGTTTGTCTTCATTTTGAACATGATCTTGATAATTATTGATAAAGACATAGCCCGAGCCATCATTTTGTCTAACGGAATATCTTAACTTCTGTGTATCTTCTGGTTTAATATCTTGGCTGCCATCAGGTAAAACAGTTTCCATCTTACAGAATTCGTCTTGGAAAGTAGTAAAGAAGTAATGTTGACGCTTGAGACGATAGTAAGAAGGTCTAGCTTGACCAAATTCTCCCAATACGGCTTGATAATCATAACTAACTTTAGGTGTAGCTGTTTCATTTAAGTAAGGTGTCTTGATTCCCAATGGATTTGACCCACCATGGAAGACATAGTAGCCGACAAAGTTACAGCCACTAGCAACCTTAACATTTGTCATCGCATCGACACTTTGATATGGCAATTTGAAACGATAACTGTAGAAGACAGTCATACCACCACCCATTTCACAGGCTGCATAAGGTACTTCCTTAGGATCATATTTTGGATCAAAGTTATATGTTGGATAACGATAATCACGATAAATATATTCTGGAGTTGCTGGATGCTTTTTGACTGATTTGTCGTAGAAAATCCATGGCCAGAAGGCATAGCCACCCCAAAGTGGTAGCACGGTATCGGTTTCAGCGACAGCACCGCCCCAGCCAGTTCCGGTATAAATTGGTGCTACCATACCAGCATCTTTAGCCAACTTCTTCAAAGTCTTAATATGTTCATTGCCATCAGAACCTGAAGGAATCCATTCATTACTTGTACCAGTAGTTATTTCCCATGAAGCTCCGGCATGTTGAAATTCATTTTCCAATTGAATGCCGATAATTGGGCCACCGTCTTTGTAAAATAATCCATGAACTTGCTTACCAATTTCGTCATATAAGTTTTTAACATAGCCTAAATAGCGTTTGTCATTAGAACGAGTGACCAATGGTTCAGCGTATAACCAATCTGGAAAGCCACCGTTTCTAGCCTCACCGTGATCCCATGGCCCAATTCTCAAAATTACATCAATTGAGTGTTTCTTACATAATAGGATAAAACGACGTAAATCTTTGTTGCCAGTCCAATCAAAGTGTCCTTTAATTTCTTCATGATGATTCCAAATTACGTAAGTTGGCACAATATTAACGCCAGCCATCTTCATCTTAATCAGTTCATCTTCCCACTCGTCACAATTGTAACGGCTAAAGTGAAATTCACCACAGATTCCAAAGAAAGGATGATTATTTCGAACCATATAGTGATTAGTGAAACTGAATTCATTACCTTCGGGATCTTTCCCCTTTAATTGTGGCAATGATGGATGAATATCATTTTCTTGATTTTTAAGATTAATTGAATGTTCAAAAACTTTCATTATATGACTCTCCTCCTATGCTGTGGCTTCTTCGCTGTCGCCTTGAGCAAATTGATTTCCGTAATTAAGCGCTTTCTTATCACCTGTCAACAACTTCATTGACATCAATGTAAAGATGCTTGATAGGATTCCAATTAAAACATATGTCGTTGAGAATCCGATTGCTGCATACAAAGTACCAAACAATGGTGAAAGAATAATTGACATAGCTGAACTAGTAAATAAGCAACCTAGATAGACAGATGATGAAAGACGTAAGTCAAAGTTCAATGAAATGTACTTAAATTGAGCAACTAGGAACAATGGTTTTTCAAATGAGTGAATACACTTCATAATTCCAATCCAAAGTGGACCCCATTGGAATGAAGAACCGACAATTCTGATTGACATAATAGTACCGGCTAACAATAAAGTACGTTTAGCTCCTAATTTCTTACAAATTACTGGAGCAAATGCCAAGAAGATTGCTTCAAAGAATGTTTGAATTGAACCTAAATCACCAAACCACTTGTTACCAGCGGCTTTAGATGAAAATTGTTGAACGAAATATGTACCAAACTGTTGATCATAAACATCATAGATTGAACCAACACCAATCATAAAGATCAAAAGGAAAATAAATTTCTTATTTTTAACAAGTCCAAAAGTATCCTTGAGCTTAACTGAATCAGCCTTTTCCTTTTCTTCCATCGACAAATCGATTTTAGTTGAAGCTAAAGCAATCATAGCTAATAATCCAGCTAATGAAGCTAACCAGAAAGTAATATTAGGGTTGATATTAATAATTCTACCGGCTAAAAATGTAGCTGCTGCCCAACCGAATGAACCAAACATTCTACATCTACCGTATTCAAAACCATATTTTCTTGAAACTTTATCCATGAATGAATCAATTGCACCATAACCGGCGTTGAAAACAAATCCCAGATAAATACCACCGACAATGGCTCCTAACCAAAAGAAACTCTTTAACAATGGACCATATACATAAATAAAGAATGGACCGATTGGCAATAGGATCAAGAGAATTCCGAGTAATAAATTCTTTCTCAAACCAATCTTATCTGATACATAACCAAAAAGTGGTTGCATAACAAGTGCCATTAAAGAATTGGCAGAATACAAAATACCAGTTTGCGCACTACCGATTCCCATAACTTGACCTAACCAGATAACGAAGAATGACATCGCTGCTGACCATGCAAATAGGTAAAAGAAACTGACTGCACTGATTGCAATATAATTACGTTTACGAACATCCAAATTTAACAATTCTAAGCAACTCCTTATATAAATTATTAATTTTGTAGACCTACATTTTGAATTCACCAAAATAATAAAATAAAAGCGCTTACATAAACATAGACGGAATTACTAAAATGATGGACAAAATTACACACCCTGATTTATTTTAATTCCACTACCGTACTGATTTCTAAAGTTAGCAGGTGAAATATGGTAGACCTTTTTAAAAGTTCTAGAAAAGTAATATGGATCATTGTATCCCAGACTCTGAGCAATCTGCTTAATTGATAAATTAGTATTTTGCAGGTAATGACTGGCCTGTTTTACCTTGATGGAAGTAATGAATTCATTCGCACCCATGTTCAAATTCTTCTTAAAAATACGGCTTAGGTAACTGACTGAAACACCTAAATATTGAGTCAACTCTTCCAAAGAAATATGTTGATCCAGATTATCATAAATATATTGAATGGCTCTTGTCAGATGTTCATTCCCCATATTCTTACTTTCCTTAGGCAATTTCGAACGATAGACAATATATGCTAACAAGGTACCTAGTATTTGCGTATCATAGAAAACCGATTCAAAAGAAAATCCAGAAGTTAGTGCCTGAATCATTTGCCAAAACAGTGACATCAAATAATTAATCCCATCTTCAGACTTCTCATCCAAATATTCAAAATCTGGTTTGTCCTTATATAGTGGTGCCAAATATTCATCCACTGCCTGACCAGAAAAATGAATCCAGAAAATATCCCAAGGATGATCATTAGAAGCAAAATAAGTATGTTCTTTATTTGGAGGCATCAAAATAATAGAACCACGTGTCATTTTCCAAGTTCTATCTTTTGACTGAACAGTCCCCTCACCTCGTGTACAAAAAATCATCACCCATTCATCAGTTCCGTGCGGACGATGCACATAATGATACTGAGCATTCGGATAAAATCCCAGATCCGTACCATATAATTGCCTCAGAATAGAAGATTGATCAAATTCTCTCAGAATTTCTTGTGGCAAGACAAACAAGTATTCATTAGCAAAACCTTCTAATTTTTTCAAAGTAGGCCTCCATTTTTTAACTTCAATTTAAAACAAAAAAATACCCTAGCTAGAGGTTTCGAGGGATGGAGTTCAGCAGTGATAGTGGTGTTAGGACGGTGATTTTTCCGTTCTCATCGATGGTCGAGACAGTTCTTTGCCCCAAGCCGGTCCCACAGCAAACTCCATCCCTCGAAACCTCTGACGGCATATCCAATATAACATCAAATTAGAATTAAATTAACACGTACAGTCAAACCAGTGCACGATAATCCATCATTAGTCGGTAACTATGCATTCAAAGTAACCGTTTTCAGTAATATTATGTCCTTAGAAAAGCAAAGGAGATAAGTTACATATGGATACTGTTATCAATCAAAATGACACTCTCGTTACTGTTACCGAAAAGAAAGTCGTTATTCCAACTTACGAAACTGGTAAACCGGAGAAGAATCCCCTGTTCCTGGAGAATCGTGCTTATCAAGGCAGCAGCGGTAAAGTTTACCCCTACCCTGTCACTGAAAAAATTCAAGATGTTAAAAAAGATAAAACTTACACAGCCGTTATTTTAGAGAACAAATATGTTCAGATAACCTTTTTACCAGAATTAGGTGGTCGAATTCAACGAATGCTTGATAAGACTAACAATTATGATTTTGTTTACTACAATCACGTCATTAAACCTGCTCTAGTCGGTTTGGCTGGGCCTTGGATCTCTGGTGGTATCGAATTTAACTGGCCACAACACCACCGTCCTGATACTTATTTGCCAATCAATTACCGTATTCAAAATAATTCTGATGGTTCCAAAACTGTTTGGATGAGTGATGTTGACCGTATGCACGGTACCAAAATCAATGTTGGCTTTACCTTGTTCAAAAACAAATCATATTTAAAACTGGAAGAAACTTTCTCTAACCCAACTGAATTACCACAAACATTCTTATGGTGGGCTAACCCAGCTGTTCCGGTTAACGAACACACACAATCTATTTTCCCACCTGACGTCCACGCCGTTTTCGACCATGGTAAACGTGCTGTTTCAACTTTCCCAATCGCAACTGGTGAGTATTACAAGATGGATTATTCAGCTGGTGTTGATATTTCACGCTACAAGAACATCCCAGTGCCAACTTCATATATGGCTGCCCACTCCGATTACGATTTCTTGGGCAACTACGACTATCAAAAGAAAGCTGGATTATTGCACGTTGCTGATCACCACACATCCCCTGGTAAGAAACAATGGACTTGGGGTAATGGCAACTTCGGTAAAGCTTGGGACCATCAATTAACTGATAACGATGGACCTTATATTGAATTGATGGTTGGTACTTTCACCGACAATCAACCGGACTTTACTTGGTTAAATCCTCATGAAGAAAAACATTCTGTTGAATATTTCATGCCTTATCGAAATGTCGGCGCTGTTAAGAACGCTACTATCAATGGTGCAATCAACTTAGCCAAGACTGATAACAAGATTGAAGTTTCAGCTTACACTACGGCTGCACATAAGAACGCTAAATTAGTCCTCAAGCATGATTCAGAAATAATCAAAGAATTCACACTTGATATTGCCCCCGATGAGCCTTTCGAAAGTCAATTAACAACTATTAATTATCCCATTGAAAGTTTAAGTCTCAGCTTATTCGATGAAAATCAGGATCTTTTAGTCAAATATATCCCTAAAAAGAAACAAATCGAGAAGATTCCCGATCCAGCCAAAGCCATCCCTGCCCCACAAGCTCTAAAAACTAATGATGAATTATTCTTTGCTGGCCAACATCTTGAACAATATCGTCACGCTAGTTTTGACCCTAAAGACTATTATCTTGAAGGTTTAAAACGTGATTCTCGTGATGCTAGAATCAATGATGCCTATGGACTTCTCTTGTACCGTAATGGATTATTTACCGAAAGTGAGAAATACTTCAGAACTGCCATCGATCGAACAAATGAACACAACACTAATCCAGCTTCCGGTTCAGCAATGTATCATTTAGGATTAAGTCTTCTAAAACAAGACAAAATAAATTCTGCCTACGATGCTTTCTACAAAGCAACCTGGTCAAACGACACCAAAGCAATCAGTTTATTTGAAATGACTAAGATAGCCCTTCAAAAGCAAGATTATGAAAAGGCTTATAGTTTTACTAAACAAGCTTTGAATTACAACTATCAAGACAGCACAACTAGACTAGCTGCAATTCATATTCTGAACTTATTACATCAGACTAAAGCCGCCCAAGAATTATTGTCTGAAAGTTTAGTAATCGATCCATTAAATCTAGGCTTACTTTATGAGGCTAAGAAATTGAATCCTGACAACAAAGACTATGCTGACCGCTATGCTAAAGTTAGCGATAAACTAAATGACATTTTACATTTAGCTACATTGTTCATTGAAATGGGTCAATATGTTGACGCCATTCAGGTACTGGAATCTAACAGTTCTCAAAATCCATTGCGAGAATACTACCTAGCTTACACATACGCATTGAATCAGGCTCCAGAGTCGGCCCTTGCACATGCTGAAACTGGTGCATCACTTTCTCCAGACTATGTTTTCCCTAACAATTTATTTGATATTATTGTTTTGAAGAAAATTATTGAATTAAATCCAAGCGATGGCTTAGCTAATTATTATCTAGGAAATATTAACTATGATCGTAAGAATTACGATTTAGCTCAAACTTACTGGGAAAAATGTACTGAATTAAATCCTGATTACGCAATGGCCTATCGTAATTTAGCAATCAAATACTTTAACAAGAATAACGATTCCAAAAGTGCACAAACTGCTCTTGAGAAAGCTTTCCAATTAGACCCCGAGAATGCCCGTCTAGTCTTTGAATTAGACAATCTTTATGAAAAACTGAACCGCCCTATCGATCAACGTTTGAGTTTCTTAGAAAATCATGAAGACTTGGTCGCTGCTAGAGATGATAGTTACACACAATTGATCACGCTACTCAATGAAACTGGCAAATTTCAACAAGCCTATAACAAAGTCATGTCCCACAATTTCCATCCTTGGGAAGGTGGTGAAGGTAAAGTAAGTACTCAATACAAGTATTCATTGGTTGAATTAGCCAAAATTGACTTAGACAATAATGAACCAAAAGCAGCTATCGACAAATTAACTAAAGCTCTGACTTATCCGGAAAATATCGGTGAAGGTAAACTTGTAACAATGCATGATAATATCGTTGAGTATTACTTGGGTGTTGCTTATAAAGCTGCCAACAATCCAGATAAAGCCCAACATTACTTGACTGAAGCCACTAAAGGTATCGACGAACCAACAAGTATGATGTATTATAACGACCAACCAGCTGATTCAATTTTCTATCAAGGACTTGCCTTTGAACAATTAAGTCAAGGAGAAAAGGCAATTGCTAGATATCACAAATTGATTACTTATGGTGAAAAGCACGTCTTCGATAAAATTTCACCAGACTACTTTGCCGTTTCCTTGCCCGATTCATTGTTGTTCGACGAAGACTATAAAGAAAAGAATCAACTCAGTTGCTACTACCTAATCGGCTTAGGATACTTAGGATTAAATAAGGCTACTGATGCAACAGCCATGTTTGCTAAAGTCAACGAACGAACTAATCACTTCCAATCAATTAAACATTTGGAGAAATTTCAAAAATAATGATGAACATTTCAACTGACAATTACGATCAAGATAAAACTGAAATAACACTACAAAATTCCCATGGCATGACCGTTAAACTTTTAAATTACGGTGCCACCATGGAGAAAATACTTTTACCTGATCACAACGGAGCTTTTCGTGATGTCATTTTAAGCCTGGTTTCCCCCAGTTATTATGACAAACATCGAAATTACCTCGGCGGTACAGTTGGTCGTGTAATTGGTCGAATTAAGGGTGGCATTTGGCAAAAGGATGCTCAGACAACCTATCAATTTGAGTTGAACGAAAATCAGCAGACCCACTCCCATGGCGGCAGACATGGACTGGATACTCAAACTTTTGCCTTTCGGATTGAAGAAACTAACGAAACATGCAGTGTAATTTTCACTTATCTCGATCGTGATGGTCACAACGGTTACCCTGGAAATTTGAACGTAACGGTCAAGTACACTCTCAATAACAGCAATACTTTGACATATTTAGTTTCGGCAACCACTGATCAAACTACCCTCTGCAATATTGCTAATCATACGTACTTTTGTTTAGATGGACCAGATACTAATGTCAAACAGACCACTCTTCAAATACCAGCAGATACTTATTTACCATTGGATGAACAACACCTACCTCTAGAAAGTCCTGCTGCTGTTGGAAATACTTGCTTTGATTTTCGAAAAGGCACTCCAATTGCCCAAGCATTGAATAGTCAAAATAGTCAAATCCAACAGGAAAATGGTCTTAATCACCCCTTCATCATAAATAATGAGCAACCGATATACTTGGAATCAGGCGACCAAAAAGTCAAGATGACTATGCGAACAAACGCCCCATCCATCGTGACATATACTGGCAATCACTTTAATCACAGTGGTTATACAAAAAACCTAGGTCAATATTGCGGCATTGCCCTAGAAGCTCAAATCCCACCAAGTGCAACACATGATCTGACAGAAATGGTTCTGTCCCCCAGCGACCAATTCCAAAGACAAGTAACTTGGAAATTTGATTACGATATTTAACCACTAACTGAAGATTGAAAGTTAAATATTCGATGTGACCATTGTCGTACAAGTCAAAGTTGTAATTTATTTAGTTTTAAAAAATAAATTAGTTGGAAGAGCTGAGAGTATTTATCCGCAGCGAAAGTGGCGTTATGGCTTTAGCCATTACACCACCGGGCGAGTTGGAGACTTTTCGGTCTTTGAAAAGGCTTCAACCGAGGTCCGAGACCGCTCTTTGGCTCGGACCGTACCGCGCAGCAGATGAATACTCTCAGCTCTGGAAACGGCATCCTTTAACCACTAAAAAAGGTATTAGAAATGAAGTTTTAATCAACCTCATTTCTAATACCTCTTTTAATTACAATTTATTTAGCTTGTTTGTGTTCCTTTAGATAATCTTGAGCCCACTTCATATATTTAGCATCTTCAGCGGCGTCTTGTGATGTCAAAATCTCAGGACCATTTTCTGTGATAGCTAATGTATGTTCATATTGAGCTGACCATGAACCATCGGCACTGGCATAATAAATCCAGTCATCGTTAGGGTCCTTTAATGAACGGTCAACGATTTCCCAAGTACCTTCGTTAATCATTGGTTCAATAGTAATTGTCATACCATTCTTCAAACGTAAGCCTTTACCAGGTTCACCATAGTGCAATACGTCGGGTTCCTCATGCATTGTAGGTCCAATTCCGTGTCCACAAAGATCACGAACATCACCATAACCATGTTCATCTTCTGTATAGTGTTGGATAGCATAACCGATATCGCCTAAACGATTGCCTTCAATACTTTGAGCAATTCCTAAATAAAGTGACTTCTTAGTAACTTCCATCAAGTCAGATGTTTCTTGACTAACGGAACCAACGCCGTAACTCCAGCAAGAATCACTTTCATAACCCTTGTAGTTAACAGTCATATCAACTTTAACAACGTCGCCTTCCTTGAGAATCAAATCTTTTCTAGGTGTGCCATGAGCAACTTCGTCATTAACGTCGATACATGTAGCGTACTTGTAGCCTTCAAAACCTTTTTCAGAAGGAGTAGCACCGTGACTAACAATGTAGTCATTGGCAAATTCTTCAATTGAATATGCAGAAATTCCTGGTTTGATCATGTCGCGTAATCCCAAATGGACACCAGCCAAAATCTTACCAGATTCACGCATTCCTTCAATTTCTCGTTCTGATTTTAATGTAATCATATAATAAATATCCCCCAACTATCCTTTATGGTATTTTTTATGAAAATCGGTACTTGCTAATGTAATTTTAATAGTCTGTGCTGTCGTCTTCGGAATTCCAATATCAGTCAACTGTTCAATGCTGGCTTCTTTCATCTTCTTAACTGAACCAAATTTCTTCAACAACTTGGTTCTAGTTTTAGGACCAACACCTTGAATATTATCCAATTGTGACGACAAAGCATTCTTACTTCTCGTCTTACGATGGAAAGTAATAGCAAAACGGTGAACTTCATCTTGAATTCTTTGTAGTAGATAGAAGCCTTGACTCTTTCGATCTAACACGACTTCGACTCCATCCTCACCAGCAATCAAGTGTGATGTATTATGGTGATCATCTTTGACCATACCTGCAACTGGAATGTCGATCCCAAGTTCGTTGTTCAAGACATCTATAACAGCACGTAATTCAATGATACCACCATCCATCAAAATTAAATCTGGCAATGGATCTTTTTCTTTAATCAAACGCGAATAACGTCGATAAATTACTTCTCGCGTATTGGCAGCTTCATCAGCACCCGATTGATGCTCAACTTCACCTTTAATCTTGTACTTACGATAACCACTCTTCTCAGGACGACCATCTTTAAACATAATCATTGCTGAAACCGGACTGGTTCCCTGAATATGCGAGTGGTCAAATGATTCAATAACATGACCATATGGCAAATCCAATGCCTCAAAAATCTGCTTCTGAGCACCATAAGTTTGTCGATTATCTAGCTCCATCAATCGGAATTTCTCTTGCAAAACTAATTTAGAATTCTCAGCAGCCATGTCCATCAAATCCTTCTTTTGACCACGTTGCGGTGTTCGGAAAGGAATATTCAAAACTTGTGAAAGTGTTTTCTTATCCAAGTTATCAGGTACTAAAATTTCTTTAGGCATAACTTGGTTACGACGATTATAAAATTGCAGAATAAACGTCGATAATTCTTCCTCAGGACTATTGATGCAGGCAAAAACTTTCTTTTCACGTTTCATCAAACGTGCTTGTCTAATGAAGAAAATTTGAATTGAGATCCAACCTTTTTCAACGTAGTAATTAAAAATATCTCGTGGCGTACTATCATTGGAAATAATCTTCTGCTTTTCAACGGTCGTTTCGATATATTTGATTTGATCACGCAATTCAGCGGCACGTTCAAATTCCATCAAATCAGATGCTTTCGACATTCTATCTTCTAGTTGATGCTTGATTTCGCCAACATTACCACCTAAGAAACGTTTGATTTTCTCAATTTGCTCATCATACTGCTTCTTAGGAACTGTCTGGAAACAAGCTCCCAAACACTGTCCCATGTGATAATACAGACAAGGACGACCAAGATTTCCCTGACAGCGACGTAATGGATAGACCTTTTGTAAAAAGTTCAACGTGTTAGATGCAGCCCAGACGTTTGGATAAGGTCCGAAATAATAGGCACCATCTTTTTTAACCAAACCAGTAATTTCCATTTTGGGATCACGTTCGTTGGTAATCTTAATATAAGGATAACCAGTCCCACGTTTCAACTTGATATTGTAATAAGGCTGGTGCTTTTGAATCAGAGTGATTTCCAACAAAAAAGCTTCCTTATCATTGGAAGTAATAATAGTTTCAAAATCGCGGATTTCTGAGACTAAACGGGCAGTTTTACCTTCATGCGAACTCTTGAAATATGAACGAACACGATTTTTTAAATTTTTGGCCTTGCCGACATAAATAATCTTGGAGTTGATATCTTTCATCAGATAACACCCTGGACGCGGTGGCAATAGGCTTAATTTATGTTCCAAGTATTCAGTTGCCAAAGAAAACCCTCCCTCAAAATACTTTTAGACTCATTTAATCTTAATTTAAACAATTTAATTGTCAACTAAAATGCAACCATATGTTCTATTATACAATTATTATGATAATAGTTTAAGGGCTTGCCGTCTCCAGGGATGAGAACATTGTACCCGCTATGCGGACCGGCCTGAGCCAAGGTCTCAGCCCTCGGTTTGAAGCCTTACCAAAGTTCGGTAAGTCTCCAAACTCGCCCGGTGGTGTAATGGCTGAAGCCATAACGCCACATCCACAGCGGGTACAATGTTCTCATCCCTTCCGACTAATTTATATTTATATATATGCAATCTATCTCACGATTTAATTAAATACAGAAAAGCTCTAAATTGGTATTTATTGATTTAATTCTTATAATCATTAAACTTCCTATCAATTTTAAATATCCAACTCTAGATATTTTCAACAGGAAGAAAGTTATACTTATATCCAAACAATTAAAGTTTTAATTATACTCAAACCCCATTTAATACGAAGAGTCTAGTCGGAAGAGCTGAGAAATATTTGTGGGCAGTGAAAGTGATATAAGGACGCCAGTTCTTATATCACCGGGCGATTTTTGAGACGTGGGTTTCGGCTCAAAATCGAGGTTCGAGACCGCACTCTGGCTCGTACCGGTCCGCACAGCCAGTGAATATTTCTCAGCTCTGGAGACGACACACTTCATTACCAAAATAGTTTAAAATAATAGGACAAAAAATTGTCTTTTGTGCTTAAAGGTTCTATAATGTAGTTAAATATAAAGATAACTGAAAGGGGCTGATACCGATGGGCCTAACAGTGAAACGTGAAAGCAATTTTGGCAGTTTATTTGATAAATTTGCCTCTCTTCCCGATGATGTAAAAGAAAACGTAAAACGCGTAGATTCTGCAGATAAGAAATCTTCGAAAGATCAAAAGAATCTTAAAGATAAAAAATAAGCTTCTCTTGTTTAATGTCACTTCTCGTAAGTGAATGAATGCCATTTATTTTTACTATTTCTTTAGTTAAGAACCCTTTTGATAAATGTGAAAGGCCTAAGACAATTGTCTTAGACCTTTTTTGTATCTATTTTAAAATAATTTGTCACTGTCCTCGTTGAAATTTCCACCAACGAATAATACTTGAAAAGCAATCAGCAACATCTGTAAGGCAGGCATGAAGATTAGAATCAGTACCCAAATGATAATTGCTGCTCCAATAAACTTCCAACTTGTAAATGCTCGATATATTTTCATCTCGCGAATACTTTTAGAAATCTTATCATAACCAGCTCGTTCATTCTCTTTAGCAATCGTATATGTCAAAATTGAATAAGCTAACGACCAAGCAAAATAGACGATAGCATAAAATATTTCAGGTCCCTGAACATTCAAATCGCGCCCCACCCAAGCAGTCGCCACTGGAATAAATGATGTTGTAAACATCCAGAAATTGTTAGTCCAGAATACTTTTCGTGTGATTACTTTAGCCTTGCTGAACATGTAATGGTGATTGTACCAGGCAATTCCAATAAACAACCAGCCCACTGCATAAGAAATCATATATGGAACTTGTGGCAGAATGGCTGATAGTTTTGACGATTCAGGAGTTTTAAACTCCAAAATCATGATGGTCAAAATAATGGCAATAATAGCGTCAGTAAAAGCCTCAACTCTTGATTTATTCATAATTTTCTCCCCTTTAGAAAGAAAATTATATCAATAAATCAGAATTGAGGCTTTTCTAATATTGTAATAATTCTTTATATATTTTGCGATTTAAACAATCTTAAATTGCTCCGTATCTTTCGCCATGATTGATTTTCGTTTGAATGAAATCAGCGGCAATTACAGGCAATTGAACGTCACGACCTTTGTCATTGAGATAACTATCAGTCGCTAGAACTCTTCCATAAAACTTGATTGGATCATTTTCTTGAACATTAACATTGCCACGTTCAAAATCTGACAATTTATATTTCAATTTAATTGTTCTTGATGCATCATTCCCATCTAATGCAACAAGAATAAATTTGCGGTCAATATTCAGATTTTTTATATGTCCACGTTGATAAACCTTTGTTCCATAGTACAAACTCGTATTGGAATATAAATTATCAAACGACACATAAGCATAATTTTTACGCTCTTTGCCGAATTCAGAAACAGTTTTTTGCTTCGACTTGTCCATTAAATTGATCTTGGTTTCTTGAATACTTCCCGCAATTTTCCCCTTGGGCATAATCAAATAGACCGTTGCCAAAATGAATGCACATAAAAAAGCGATAAAGAGTCTGGTCGGTAAATTTCTTATCATTTAATTCCCCCAATAATTCAAAGATAGCAAAGGTCTAGACTAATTACAATCAGTTTAGAACATTTAAATATTTAAGTATCTTTTTATAAACGAACCAATAAAAAATATTCCTAAACTCTAATTTAGGAATATTTTTTTAAACATTTATTGTTTCTACTTTAATAATATTATCATTCATTGACAATCCTTCAACTATATCGACATAATCCAAGCTCTTGCCAAAGTCAATCGAATAGACATTGGTATAAACTTTTTCATCATCTCGTCGAGTCACGCTGAAACGAACGCCTTCCACAGTAATATCATTTTTCTTGAAATAATCATCAATAAATTTTTTTGTATCAACCTTGTGCAGATATTCAATTTTTAACTTCCGCACCGGACTGATACGAATTATCTTCTTTAAAAATCCTAACACTGCATACACCACCAAAAATCCTGCGATTGCGATAATATAGTCACCCATACCAACTGCTAATCCAAGACAGGCAACGACCCACAAACTAGCCGCCGTCGTCAGTCCTCTGATTGAATGATGTTCAACAATAATTGTTCCTGCACCTAGAAAACCAATTCCACTGACAACTTGAGCAATCAGACGAGCATCATCAGCTCGAACAACTCCCTTTAATTGTGGATACTGCCTGGCAATGTCTAGGGCATTAAAACCGATATTTTGTTGGATCATTGCGATGATACAGGCACCTAAACATACTAAGACGTGCGTTCTCAATCCAGCTGGTCGATGTTTATAGGCACGATCGATACCGATAATACCTGCGAACAGAACTGATAGCAACAGTCTAATTACTACTGTAAGAACACTTAATTGACTCTGCAAATAACCCCTCCAATGTTCTTGTTCATAAAGGTTTTTCCGCATCCCTCTTTCAGCAATACAGACGCTATGGGGACCGGTGCGAGCCAAGGTCTCGCGCCTCGATTTGAAGCTTCGCAAAATACGCGAATCTCCAAACTCGCCCCGTGGTGTAATGGCTAAAGCCATAACGCCACCTCCACAGCTGTCTATATTGCTGAAAGAGGGATGCTATTGTATTGAAAAATACGACTAAATCTTCCATGAATATCGTTTCATTAAAAGATTTAGACTTCTTAAATAACTTAAACCTTTAATTCAATAACTATAAGTATACCATTACCGGAATTATTCTTAAAAAACTCGTCAAAAAAAGTAAATTTTAATTTAAATAAACAGCTTGCTTATTTTTTCTGGAGTCGTTGCTCTATTTAATGCTGGAACGAATCCCTTCTTCAAAAGTAAGCGCGCGACACTCGACATATATGGAATATGTGCATAATTCTTTTCTGGATCTGGAATAACCAAGGAAATAACTGTTTGAATTTCAACACCTTTTTTCCATTCAATTGGTTGAGCTAGTTTAACCACGAACATTGTTAATTTGGAAACCGATTCATCCTGAGCATGCGGCATTGCAACTCCATCTCCCAAGTCAGTCGAAGCATCGTTTTCTCGAACTAAATATTTGCCGTATAACGCTTCGATATCAACATTGGCATCATCTGCATGAGCTAAAGTAGCTAAATATTTCAACAACTCATTTCGTGATTTCACTTGTACATCAACAACGATATTTTTAACATCCAAAATCTGAGAAAAGTCACTCATCTGATCTTGCTGCTTAACATTAGGGTCATTAATCGGCCGACTACTATCGGGAGTGAGAAAATCACTAATTTTTTGCCAAATCGACATAAAAATCACCCTCCTTTTTTCATTAAATCACTACCTATATAATACTATCATTTTAACGTAAGTGCTTTCATACAAAAAAATAGTCCCAGCAGAATTTCACTAGGACTATCATTGGATATTTCATTATCGAAGTGCATAAATTACTTGAACAAATTAAGAATTTCGTCTTTAGTTTGAGCATTTCTCAATGAATCAATAAATTCATCATGCATTAAAAGTTTTGAAGTACTTGATAAATATTCAAGGTGATTGCTTCCGTCATCTTGATCAGGAATCAAGAATGAAATAACAATATCAACTGGTTTATTATCAAATGTCTTCCATTCAATTGGTTGTTTTAATTTAGCAATCAACATTGCAGAACTGTGAATAGTCTTATCTTGGGCATGTGGAATGGCAATACCTTTCTCCATACCAGTTGAACTTTCTTTTTCACGAGCAAGATATTTTTCATAAACAGCATCTGAATCTGAAGCATATCCTAATTTCTTTGAAAAATCAGCTAAGTATTTCAATAAGTCATCACGTGAAGAAACATCTACATCCAATGCAATATTATCTTTATTAACAATTTCACTTAAATCATTATTACTTGTTTCTTTTTCAGCAGGTTCTGATTCTGGTTCGGCATCAACGGCAACATTTCCAAGTGGAGTTGCGACCATAGCAGCATCATGTTTACTTTGACGTCCAGCAACGATTGATAGTAAGAATCCAGAAATCAAAGCACCGATAACGATCCAAAGAACCCATAGGAATGGTTTGTTAACTAATGGTAGAACAATGAACCCACCGTGTGGTGCGGGAACAGAAATTTTTGTTACATAGGAAAGAATTGCGGCAACTGCTGAACCAATCATAAAGATAGGAATATTTAGCAATGGGTTCTTGGCAGCAAATGGAATAGCACCTTCGGTAATGTGAGTGGAACCAAGTAAGAAGTTAACATATCCGGCACTACGTTCCTTTGATGTATAAGCTTTCTTATTGAATAGAACAGCAAAACCTGTAGCTAGTGGTGGTGCGATACATGCAGCAGAAACACCGGCCATAAAGAAGTAATTACCTTGGGCTAACAAAGCTGTACCTGTTAAGTAAGCAGCCTTGTTAATTGGGCCACCCATATCTGAAGCACACATAATACCAACGATTAATCCTAAAAGAATTGGACTGGAATTTTCCATACTCTTTAAGAATGCCATCATTCCAGTATTGATATCCTTCATTGGCACTGAAATGTACCACATGATTGTTCCAGAAATCAAAACACCTAGAACTGGGAAAATGAAGATTGATTTCAAACCGTCGAGTGATTTTGGTAATGATTTGAATAATTTCGTTAAGAGAACAGCAACATATCCGGCTAAGAAACCACCAACGATACCACCTAAGAATCCTGTACCATTAGTATAAGCAATCATACCGGTAACAAATCCAAGTACCAAACCGGTTCTTTTACCAATAGCCTCAGCAATATAGGCACAAAGCACTGGAACCATTAAGTTCATGGCAAAGCCACCAATTGTGTTAAGTAAAGCAGCGATGGCGTTATACTCGGCACTCTTTGGATCTGCGGAGTTGATACCCCAGAAGAATGAAACAGCTGTTAGAACACCACCAGCAACAACCAATGGCAACATGTGTGAAACACCATTCATCAAGTAAACATACATCTTGTGCCAGAATGAACCAGTTAACTCAGTTTCCTCAGAACTACTTGCACTAGAGTTACCTGAACTGTGATAAACAGGTACATTTTTATCATTCAAAATTTTTTCAATCAGTTCATCAGGTTCCTTCATACCTTTAGTAACGGAAACATTAATCAAACGCTTGCCATCAAAACGGTCAATATCAACATCTTTATCGGCTGCAATAATAACCCCGTCAGCCTGATCAATTTCTGATTGTGTAAAAGCATGTTCAACCCCAGATTGTCCGTGAGTTTCAACTTTGATTGAAATACCACGCTTCTTAGCAGCTTCTTCCAAAGCTTCTTGAGCCATATAAGTGTGGGCAATTCCTGTTGGACAACCAGTAGCAGCAATAACTGTATATTTTGCCATATTTTATCCCTCCAATTGCGTAATTTTAATTTGTTTCATAAGTTCATCTACATCACTGAAATCTGTCAAACCAGCACTAGCAGCCGTTGAACTTGCAGCTGCTAAACTTCGCTTCAGATTATCTTCAAGTGACATCCCTTGTTCGATACCAGCTAAAAATGTTCCTAACATCGTATCGCCTGAACAAGCCGTATTAACAACCTTTATTTTTGGAGCATTTCCAAGCAATACATGTTCGGAATTAATGAACAATGCACCCTTGGCACCCAATGAAAGTAAAATATTTTGAACACCCTTCTTGAGTAATTCTTTTGAATATTTCACTAATACATTGATATCGTCCGTGTCTGGTTGGTCGAACCATGATAATAATTCTTCATCATTTGGTTTGATCAAGTATGGATGATGCTCAATGGCAGAAACAACATCCGGATAACTTGTATCTATTACCAAATCAAATCCTTGTTTTTCGGCCATTTTGGCGATTTCAACGATAATTTTTGGTTGAATTCCCTTAGAAAAGCTACCTGAAACAACTAACTTATCATCTTTAGTTAATGTAGCCACTTTTTGAAGAAATTCAGTTACTTTGTCAGCGCTTACCTCAGGTCCGTTATTTACTTCTTTATATTCCGTATCAGTGTCCAACACACGTGTGAAAACATTGATTCTTGAAATCCCATCAATATGTGTAAAATCTGTTTCAATGCCTTTGTTACGCAATGATTCTTCAATAAAGTTACTTGTAAAACCACCACCAACGCCCCAGGCAGTGTTATTAACACCTAAATGTTTTAAAATAAAGGAAACATTGACACCCTTACCATTGGGTTGAATGTCATAACTATTAGTTCGATTAACGACTTCCGGTTTCAAATGATCTGTTTCAATAAATAAATCTATTGCCGGGTTTAAGGTACACGTATAAATCATTTATTTAACCCCTCTTCAATTTCATAACGTATGGCGCTCTGATTAAATATCCCAGCTCTTCCGACTAATTCATTGATAATAATTGAATGTATAATTATATAAACATTTTTACATTCAGACTATTCTAGATGATGGGATAATTATTAATTGGCACTCATCCGCTTCAATAAATATAGTATAACTTATGTTATCATGTAAATGTTTTCATAAATGGACCACATGGACCGATTCTCGAAAAAATCTTTACAATTAGGAAGGATTTTTAATGACTACTAAATTAAGTACATCTGAACAATACCTTTGGGACTATATTCAAGAAAATCTAACCGACATCCCTGACCTTTCGATAGTAAAACTGAGTGCAGACGCTAATGTCTCGACAGCCACTATTGTTCGTACGACTAAAAAGATGGGTTATTCCGGCTATACCGATTTTCGACAACAGTTGATTACCAAAAGTAAAAATAACTCACAATACAAAAACTTGGAAAAAGTCGATCATGATATTAAACAAGCCATCATGAAAAATAAGTATGAAGTCGACAATACTCTTAGCATGCTTAATGTTGGTTCAATTGAGGATGCTGTTCAAAAGATTCGTGAATCCAACGATATTTACATCTTTGCTCGTGGTTTCTCAGAATTCATTGCGCAAGAAATGTTAGTCAAATTACAGCTATTAGGTAAAAACTGTGTGATGAGTTCTGACCCAAATATCATCGTGACAATGAGTAAACGTATTAAACGTGAAGCCCTAGTCATTATTATCAGTTTAAATGGTGAAACTAAAGAACTCGTCGAGGGTGCTAAAAATGCCTTTGGTAATGGTGTCAGCACGATTACGATTACCACTAATGAAAAAAGTTCCATTGCTAAATATTCTGAAATGGTTTTGCTTGGATACAAATCTCAAACTTCGTATTTTCCTGATTATGAAGTTAGATCTCGCTTACCATTACAAGTTATTAGTCGTATACTCTTAGATTCATATGTTATTCGAACACAAAAAAACTGACCTCATAATTAAGAGATTAGTTTTTTTTCGTATGACACTAATTGACAATCTATTACAAAAAAGCATTTTGATATTTTCACATTCAATTAACAACGATTAATTAGTCGGAAGAACTGGAAAATATTTGTGTGCCGTGGTAGTGGTATAAGAGCGGGAAATTCTCCCGTTTTTATACCACCGGGCGTGTTTGGAGACTTACCGTTTTTTGATAAGGCTTCAAACCGAGGTTCGAGACCGTACTTTGGCTCGGGCCGTCCCGCACAGCTTGAAAATATTTTCCAGCTCTGTAGACGGGATATTTAACTAACCTCACATATTTATTGATTATTGAATCGAATCGACCGTTTGCCAAGTCCAATAACTAACATATTTACCTGGCGAAGTCCCCGTATCACGAGCACGGAAATTAATCTTTAACTTCTTACTAACTTCTTCAGTAAGATCGGTAGTTTGACGCCACTCCTCACTTTTAGGACCACTCGTTTGACCAATTAAAATATTTTTAGTACTGACTGGCTTACCATCCCAATAAACCTTATGTCGCAGTGATTCTTTTGTTGCTGCACGTCTATCAGGATCCATTGTTGACAAACTATCATCCCCATCGTCTTCGTCATCACCATCATATTCATTGCCATCATCTTTATAAAACTTCTTGATAGTTAGGTGAACTCCTAATTGATTTGAACCTTTTTTACGGAAATCCTCCAATAGAACTTTCTCATTATTCAAATTTGGAGGCAATGGATTATTCTTATCCAAATCAAGTGAAACCTGGCCAAAGTCAATTTTTTCCGGAGCAGTCAAATGAGTTCCCCCACCACTATGTTTGAAATAAAAGGTATCCGTATCGGTTGCCCCTTCATCATCAGTAATCTTAAAGACCATGCGGTGCTTCTTGAAATCGTTATAATTCTTAATATCTAAACTACGAATCCGCCAGCCCATCAAATTTCCCAATTCGGGATTGGCAATGTTTTTTTCATAAATGGTCTCTGGACCCCCGTCAACCGTATAAGAGAGCGATTTGACTTCTTTAGTCTTTGAATCTGACCAGAACCCTGTTATATCAAATTTGTCACTGACCGGTATATAAGGATTCCGTTTCGTTCCATATGGTGATGTAACGTCAATTTGTGGTCCTTTTTCGGCAATCGCAGTTTTAATCAACTTGAAATTATGTTCCTGCAGAACAGACTGATTGCCATCACTATCCTCAGCAATTAAAGATATTTTATGGAGTCCTTTTTCCAAATGACTGATATTTACTTTTTTGGAAAAATCATGGAATTTACCGTTACTAGCATCAGTCTTAGATTGCTTTTCATGGAATAAAATATTTTTCTTTATATCATCGGTCTCTTCTTTATTGACGACGTAATAAAGCGTTACATTATCACTATCAAAGTCATACCAATGACCGCTCAGTTCTAATTCATCTGTTCCCAATGGCACAACTTGAGGGTAATGTTCACTACCTAATCTGTCATATTCGACCACTGGATTAAAAGTAGAACCTGGAATATCAGTCATCACACCATATTGCAAATGAACTGTCTGACCAACTTCTAATTCCATTGGATGTGTGCGCATCGTTACGCCGGCATCCCATTGAGAATCATTTTCACCCTTAGTCCCTAGTCTTGTTCCAGCACCTCGTTTAGCACCCTTATCCCCAAGATCTCTTTGATTGCTAAAAGCATTGTTATACCCAGGTGGTGTATATGGAAACTTGTATTGATGTTTCTTTTTATCATAAAATGCACTCCCACTTTTACCAACCTTCCAAGGGTAATAAGTCTCCATTTGTACCCCAATCAGCCCTAGCAATCCTGGATTATACATATAACCTTTAGTTGCCAGATATGAACGACTAGCTGATCTAGCTGCCCAAGCACCCGGACCTTTCGGATGATCCATATAAATATTAGTTCTGATTTCATTATTTGGAGATTGGAAATACATCCCACGATCATTACCCAACGAACGCATTGGAATATAGTTCCCAATCTTTTTACCCGAAGCGTCGGTTAATTCAGCTCCATCTTTATTTAATGAAAGATCATGATTTGAAATACCACTAAAATTATAAAATTTGTATCTCCCAGTATTTTTAAAAGCAATATCAGTTACAACACGGCCAGTTCTAGTAAACGACATCTTAATAAAGGTCGTAATTTCTGGGTTATCTTTCCCATGCTTATCCGAGTAAAAAGCTCGTTGTTTGTAAACTAATCGCTGTTCTTCAAAGCCAGTATTTGGATCAGTCCGATAATACAACACTGGATCTCCCAACATTGCATACGACTTGCCCAGCTTATTTGGCCCTGAGACTCCGGGCCTTTTCCAATCATCAGAATGTGAAACGTAATTGAACAAATTATTGGAAGTATAACTAGTTGGTGATCCATATGGTAAATCTTCTTCAGCATGTAACGCAGTCAATCCATCACGTTTTTGGTTATCGCCATAATGTGTTGTATAAACATGATTTCCGGCAGCTTTAGGACCATCTTCAACTCGACTACCAGGTTCCGCATAAATAATACCCGAATTTGGGGATGTCAAACTGTTTTCTCGTGACTTATGACGTGGAATCCAAGTATCAGAAACTTTAATAATTCCATGTTCAGCATAAATATAATCCCCAAAATAAAATATCGGCTGTGTACTGGAACCATCTTTATGTTCAAGAATAGGACCTTTTGAAAGTCGTAATTTCTCTGTTCGTGTCCAAGTCGACTCTTCCGCCGGATCATCTTCCAAAGGTGCCTCTTGCTCTTCTTTAACGTTAAATTGATAGTTAAACATTTCATTTCTATCTGCATCTAACACTGTCAATGAGAAAGGCCTCTCCTTATCAACGTACATTTTGAAGTCAATTGCATCTGGATTATCTAAAGTTACGCGTAATTCTTTATTATCAGCTTCAGTAGTAACTTTTTCAGCACCAAGATCCTTTTTCAAGGCATCAATATCAATAACCTTTTCTTGGTCGGTTTTTAAAATCAAATCTTTTTTGTCTTCTAAGACATAACTGATGGTTACTTCAGTATTATCTTTATTTTCGATAATTGTTTCTAGACCAGCACTTGTAACTGGTTCATTTTCTGTCGTTTCAGCAATAACTGTGGTAGTAAAACTACTAGAAAATAATAACCAAAGGCAGGCTAAAATTAGAGTTGGTTTCTTACTTCTCATAAAAACTAAACACCTTCCTGTCAAATGATTTTGTTATCTTATCATTCGTGAAAGGGGTTTCTGTTTCAAAAAAATATAGGCATCTTCTTGGAAAATGACGCGGCAAATATTAATCTAACAATGTTTTTCATTAATCATATATTCATTTTTCTTTAATACATCAAAGGTAAATTTTGCTTATTTTCTGTGTATATACCAATTTAAAATTTCAACAAATCCAGCTATACCAAAAAACGTTTTACTTTCGAAGGCTGTTTCAAAAATACTTAAGTAATTTTTCAGTGGGAACACTTTTAAATGTAAACATTTATTTTCATAACGTTCGATTTTTCCTAAACGACACAAAAAAAGCTGATAAATAAATTTATCAACTTCTACATAATTTCTTTCAACCACAGTGGCAACAATTCTAATAATTGGCAATAAGTGCGGTCAAATTTATGATCATACCATGGATCTTGAACTTCAGCATCCTGATTCAAAACTTCATAAGCCAAATGAATTTTGTCTTGATCATCAGCAGGTGCTAATTCTTTCAAATCAATGATATTTTGTCTATCCATACCAACTATTAAATCTGCGTTGTCAAAGTCGGTCGTAGTGATCTGTTTAGCAAAATGTTCAACAACTGGAACATCTTGTCGCCGTAATTCCCGAATCGCCCCTGGATGTGGAGAATTACCGATCTCATAAGTTGAGGTTGCCCGTGATTCGACAGTAATTTTATCCGTCAAACCCGCTTCAGCAACCAACTGTTTCATCATCATTTCCGCCATTGGAGAGCGACAGATGTTTCCTAAACAAACAAAAATGACTTTTTTCAACTAAATCAATCCCAATCTCTTTTTAACTTCTTGTAATTGTGCTTCCAATACTGGGTCTTTACGACTCAAAACGTCAAGTGCACTAACTTCTGTTTTATTAGATGTCTTTGGACTCTCTTGAGTTTTCTTAGCAGTCGTGGCCTTTTTAGAAGTCACGTCTTTCTTAGCGACTGTACCCTTTTGATACTTTCTAACCCATGCAGCTACTTGTTGATATGAGATTTCATACTTTTCACCAGTAGCCTTGTAATTGTTGTCATGCTCAATCGCATATTGTGCAATTTCTTTTTGTTGACTCTCGTTGTAATTCATACTAAAAACTCCTAAATAGCTTATTACCTAAAATTATACCATAGAAAATTACTCTGACATTGCTGTAACACAGTTTTAACGGTTTGTTAAAACATTTTCATCATATACGAAATTAACAAACACATGAGTTATTTAAATATTCCGTCTACAGAGCTGGGAAATATTCACTAGCTGTGGCATAGTTAAGCTAACTTAATCGGAAAGGAATCCTCACCCATGGCAAATTATATTCAAGAAATTCGAAGTCTAGTCGGTCACCGTCCGATAATTTTAAACGCTGCAGGCGCAATTCTAGTTAATAATAAGAATGAAGTTCTTTTAAATCTTCGCACTGACACCCACAATTGGAGCTTACCAGGCGGCTATCTAGAATACGGCGAAACATTTGCCCAAGCCTGTGTCAGAGAATATAAAGAAGACGCTGGACTTGACGTCGAAATTATCGAACCGATTGGAATATTCGACCAAGGCTTTACAACGTATCCCAATGGCGATGAAACTCAAGTTATCTCTAGACTATACTTAGTCAAACAAGTTGGCGGACATGAATTAAGTGAAGCAACCAACGAAACACTTGATCTTAAATATTTCCCATTTGACCAATTGCCTCCACTATTAAATCAACAAACAGCTGATATGTTAACGGCTGGTCAAAAATATTTTGAAAATCATTAATAAATCAGAAGAAATAAGTTCGATAAGATTGGAAAAGTAAAACATTCCAGCTGATCGAACTTATTTTTTTTTTCAATACATTAAAACTAACAGTTAAATTAGCCGGAGGTTGACAGAGATTTCACCAGCTATGAAGGTGGAGTTAGAGCTTTAGCTCTTACTCCACAGGACGACTTTTGAGATTCGCGTACCTTGCGAAGCTCAAAATCGAGGATCGAGACCTTGGCTCGAGCCGGTCCCATAGCGGGCGAAAATCTCTGTCAACCGGAGGCGACAAAACAAAAAAAAGATCCGCACTTTTCAATGCAGATCTCAAAACATTATTATCTTACAAAAAATGGCAGCTCAGGGAGGAACCGCCATTATCGACAATAGTTATTCAACTATTATAATCATGAAATTATCAAGAAAGAGGAAACGTAGGAATTGATTTCCTCTTCACTAAATATGATAGCACATTCGATTTTGAATATATTACTTTATCCAAATTGGACATATTTTTATAAATTTCTTTCGAAAAAAGAAAAAAAGCCAGTCATACCGGCTTTCTAACCCTAAAATGGATATTGCGAACCATGCCCTATCCCTCATTTTTTCATCCATTTCAATATTAAAAAGTGATAATAATGTAATAAAAGCATAATAAAAAGCAATATATTGATGAGATATAATTTCCTATTAAATACAGTTACCACTAATTGTCGCAAACCAATCGAAATTGGCATGTTAATTGTAACGTGAATGGACTATACCTGTACACCACGTTTTATTTATAAAAGAATATTACTTTTTATATATCCCCTTGAAAATGTGCATCAACTTACCCAAAGTTTCATTACCAATCATATTGTGACGGTAAACAAACAGAATATAAAACGATGGTAGTTGCAGATCTGGAATGTCGATTACTTGCAGTCCTGGAACATCTTGAATAGCTGTCTCCGTGATGAAACTGATACCTTTGTTGGCTCGAACTAAGTTCAAAGCGAGTTTGTAATCGTCAGTTTGAAACATCGTCTTCGGCACGACATTATAGTGTTCCGTCAACCTTTGTAGGACCTGACTGTGGACTGATTTTTCATTCAAAGAAATAAAATCTTCCTCAAATAATTCTTCAATTGAATTGATATGTGAAATATCTTTTTCACATGAAGCAATAAATTTGAAGTGATGCTCCTTTAATAACTGATAATCCAAATGATTTTCTTGTGGTAAAACCGTTGTTCCTAATAATGACAAATCAATCTCACCATTGATCAATTTTGCCAACAAATCCTTAGATCCATCAGCGACAGGCTCAATTGCCGTTAAAAGTTTTTCTTTTCGAAGTTCGTCAAATACCTTGGGTATGACGTAACTAGTAATAATTGGTGGCCATCCCATAACAATTTTTTCTCGCTTGATCCGTTCCATATCGACATTGATCAGGTCATTTTCCTGCAAAATTCGGTTGATATGTAGCAATAACTGTTCCCCAGCATATGTCAGTGACAGTGAGTTGGCGTAACTCTTACGCTTAACTAAAGATAAGCCACAGCTGTCCTCTAGGCGCTTCAACGAATAAGTGATAGTTGGTTGACTAACACCAAAGAACGCTGCTGTATCGGAAAAGTTCTTTAACTCTGATAATTTTTTAAAATATTGGTAGTCTTTTAAATTCATTTTCTCACCTATAAATTTTATTTATCAATAATAACATATTTGACTATATTTTTTATAAGGGTATATAGTACAACACGAAAGTTAATTAGGAGGCATTAAATTTATGAAATACACTGGTTTAGATTTATTAAATAATCATTTCTTGAACAAAGGTACTGCCTTTACTAAAGAAGAAAGAAAAGATAACAAAATCGAAGGTTTACTTCCACCATTCGTTCAAACTTTGGACCAACAAGTAGAACAAGCCTACGAAAACTATTCAAACAAAGATACATTTTTAGCTAAGAGAATGTACTTGATGGATTTATTCAACGAAAACGTTACATTGTTCTACAAATTGTTCAGTGAACATGTTAACGAATTTATGCCCGTTGTTTATGACCCAACAATCGCTGACACTATTGAAAACTACAGTCACTTCTTCTTAGACCCACAAAACGCTGCTTACCTATCAATCGATGACCAAGATGATATCGAAGCAACATTGAAGAACGTTTCTGCTGGCCGTGACATCAAGTTGATTGTTGTTACTGACGGTGAAGGTATTCTTGGTATTGGTGACTGGGGTGTCCAAGGTGTTGACATCTCTGTTGGTAAATTAATGGTTTACACAGCTGCTGCTGGTGTTGATCCTAAATCTGTTCTTCCAGTTGTTCTTGATGCTGGTACAAACAGAAAAGAATTACTTGCTGATGACCTATACATGGGTAACCATCACGAACGTGTTACTGGCGACAAGTACTACAACTTCGTTGACAAATTTGTTGAAACTGCTGAAAACTTGTTCCCAGACATGTACTTGCACTTTGAAGACTTTGGTCGTAGCAATGCTGCCAACATCTTGAACAAGTACAAAGACCAAATCTTGACATTTAACGATGATATTCAAGGTACAGGTATTATTACTCTTGCTGGTATCCTTGGTGCTTTGAACATTTCTAAAGAAAAGCTTACTGATCAAGTTTACCTATCATTTGGTGCTGGTACTGCCGGTGCTGGTATCACTAAGAGAATCTTTGACGCTATGGTTGAAGAAGGTCTTTCAGAAGACGAAGCTAGAAAACACTTCTACTTAGTTGACAAGCAAGGTCTATTGTTCGATGACACTGAAGATCTTACACCAGAACAAAAGCCTTTCACAAGACAACGTAGTGAATTCAGCAATGCTGACGAACTAACAAACTTGGAAGCTGTTGTTAAAGCAGTTCACCCTACAATCTTAGTTGGTACATCAACACAACCTGGTACATTTACAGAAGGCGTTATTAAAGAAATGGCCGCTCACACAGAACGTCCAATCATCTTCCCACTATCAAATCCTACAAAATTAGCAGAAGCTAAGGCTGAAGATCTTTTGAAGTGGACTGATGGTAAAGCACTTATCGCTACTGGTATTCCAGTTGAACCTGTTGAATACAACGGTGTTACATATCACATTGGTCAAGCTAACAACGCTTTGGTATATCCAGGTCTTGGTCTTGGTTCAATGGCTGTTAACGCTAAAATCCTATCAGACGGTATGATCAACAAAGCTGCCCACTCATTAGGTGGAATCGTTGACCCTACACAACCTGGTGCTGCTGTTCTTCCTCCAGTTTCAAAACTAGATGAATTCAGTATGACAGTTGCTGTCGGTGTTGCACAACAAGCTATCGACGAAAAACTTACAGATGCCAAAGATGCTAAACAAGCAGTTGCTGACATCAAATGGGAACCTAAATACTAAAAAATACATGTTGTGCTAGTTAAATATGCCGTCTCCAGAGCTGGGAAATATTCTCAAGCTGTGCGGAACGGTCCGAGCCAAAGTACGGTCTCGGACCTCGGTTTGAAGCCTTGACACAGTTCGTCAAGTCTCCAAACACGTCCGGTGGTAAAAGTACGGGAATAATTTCCCGTACTTTTACCACTACCACGGCACACAAATATTTCCCAGCTCTTCCGACTAATTAATCGGTATTAGTTGAGTTTAAAAGTATTTATATAATTCTAAACTATAAAATATTTGTAGTAGCATATCAACCAGCACCATACGTTAATTAATATTTATCAGCTCCGGAAACATCACATTAATAAACATATTTGTCAAATAAAGGGGAATTTTATTCATGGAAGCATTTATTACTTCACTGGAAAGTGTTGCTGAAATCGTTCTAGTTATTGCTCTAGGTTACTGGCTAAGAGGGTCCGGTCGTCTAGGTGATGAATTTAAAGGCAATATTTCCTTCATTATTATGAAGGTAGCTTTGCCTGCATCAATCTTCGTTTCAGTTCTTAAATATTTGAACAGAGACAAACTTGCAAGTTTATCTGGCGGTTTAGTTTTTACTTTTGCCAGTTTTACAATCGGCTATATCGTTGCTTGGATCTTAACTAAAGTCTTCCGCATTCGAAAAGGTCGTCGTGGTACATTCATTAACATGTTCGTTAATGCTAATACAATTTTCATTGGTTTACCTTTAAATATGGCTTTGTTTGGTACTAAGAGTTTACCTTACTTCCTTATTTACTATGTTATGAACACAATTTCAACTTGGGCTATCGGTATCTTCTTTATATCAAGTGATGATCCAACTGTTGAGAAGGGTGCTAAGAAAGACTTTAATTGGAAGAAATTACTTCCTGCTCCACTTGTTGGTTTCTTAGTATCACTTGTCTTCTTGCTACTAGCTATCCCCGTACCTGCATGGATCGATAAGACCCTTGATATGGTCGGTGGTATCGTAACACCTATGTCACTTATCTACATTGGTATCATCTTGGCTGATGCTGGTTTGAAATCAATCAAATTTGACCGCGATACTATCTTAGCTTTGCTTGGTAGATTCGTAGTTGCTCCAGCTATTATGATTAGTATTATCTTGATTGGTGGTTCAATGATGGGTACTGCTCTACCAACTATTGAATCAAACTCATTCATCATCCAATCAGCTGCTCCTGGTTTAGCTGTTTTGCCTATCCTAGTTGATCAATCTCATGGTGATGTTGATTATGCAACTAACTTAGTAACAACTTCAACCGTTCTATTCGTTATCGTTGTTCCTATCCTTATGCAAATCGCTAACTTGATCTAGTTGAATCAAATTCGTTTTACCATTCACACATTCAAAACAAAACTTAGATCCTCCTCAAATACACAAACACACGTATATATTAAAAGGTCGTCAACATTCTGCGGTTGACGACCTTTTGTGCTCTGAAATTAATATTTAAACGCTTAGTGCTAGTTGAATCTACTACAAATATTACATCGTTTAAATATTAATAAACTTGTATACTTTTAGATTCAACCTATAGTCAAAAATAAATAAATAACAGTCATTGGAATGTAAGTTTCCAATAGCTGTTATTTTTTTGAGTATTTTATTTTTGTCATTCTAGCTAATTACACTATTTAGGAGAAATCAACGTAATCAAACGATTTACCAGTGTGATAATACGTTGCGTGTCAGCCTCAATATCTTCCGCAGCACGATTGTTAACCATTGTATGGTTAACTTGTAACAAACCAACTGAATCGGTGTCATCGTTGAATTCTGCAATTGGTAAATCAACTTGATGGTCGTACATTGGTACCTTGCCGTGAGCAACTTTTACAATCTTTGTTCCTTCAGGCATACTCAAAATATAACTCTTGATTCGTTTGAAACTAAAACTATCTTGATAAAAACCATAGATGATACCAAGTTCGTCCATGATAAATTTGATTTCGTTATTCATAAGCCTTTATCACCTCTTAAAAATATCTCTCTAATTAAGTATCACGCAACTAACCCGCCTTTTACAAGCAAAAATTTCTTAAATGTTGTGCTGTAAACGATGTTTCAACCTTCATTAAATCGACTGGATAACCTTGGAAAAGTATCTGTCCACCGTAACGACCGCCACGAGGTCCTAAATCGATAATCCATTGTGCTTGCGATATAATCGATAAATTATGTTCCAAAACAATCAACGTTTTTCCCATGCCTAACAATTTCTCAAATAACTTCAGTAGTTGATTGACGTCAGATTCATGTAACCCCGTACTTGGTTCATCTAAAATCAACAAATCACTCTGCTTAGATTCACCAAGGCTATTGGCAATTTTCAAACGCTGTAATTCACCACCTGATAAAGTATCTAATGACTGTCCTAAATTCAAATAACTCAAATTAGCATCTAATAAATTATTCAGAACTTGATCAACTTGTTTGGTAAACAGTCCAATTGCATCTTGTGCGGTCAATTGTAATACATCAAAAATATTCAAACCATGATATGTCACGTCCAAAGCTTCCATGTTATATCTTTTACCATGACACTTTTCACAAACCTGTTTAACATCACCCATGTAGGCCAAGTCATACTTTATGTAACCTTTCCCATGGCATTCCGAACAAGCGCCTTGACCATTAAAACTAAATAGTGACGCTGGCTTGTGAGATGCTTTGGCAAATTGCTTACGGATTTCGTCAAAAGCTCCCAAATATGTCAAAACATTGGAACGATTGCTTCCTTTAATAGTGCTCTGATCAAAAGTTACTGCCTGCGGATATTTTTGCGTGAATAATTCTCGGATCAAAGTGCTTTTACCCGAACCAGCTACACCAGTGACCACTGTTAAAGCATTTTCCGGAATCTTAATCGTCGCATCCTTAACGTTGTATTTGTGAACATGTTCCAAATGATAAAACTTCTCAAACGGTATTTTATCTTCATTTAAGTAGTGCTTTGTTTGTAAGGCCTGACCAGTGATTGTCTGAGAATTTAATAAATCCTTGTATGTTCCCTCAAAAGTGATTTGACCACCCTTTTTGCCAGCTTTAGGTCCCATCTCAATTACATTGTCAGCAATCTTTATCACATCTGGGTCATGATCAATCAGTAATACTGTATTACCCTGATCGCGTAATTTGGTAAAAATCTTGTTAATACCAATTAAATCCTGCGGATGCAAGCCGACACTTGGTTCATCAAATATATAACAAACATCGCTTAAGGCGCTATTCAAATGCTTTGTCATCTTGATTCGTTGTGATTCACCACCAGACAGCGAGGTTGTCGAACGGCTTAAGGTCAAATAATCCAAACCAACCACTTTTAAACTATTCAGTCGTGTTAAAAGATTCTGTAAAACTAATTCAATCTCTGGATTTCCCTTGATTTGCTTTAAAAAATCTATTAAATCATCAATCGCCATTTCACTACAGTCAGCAATCGACTGACCATTAATTTTGGCAGATCGAATCAAATCATTAACTCGTGTTCCATGGCAACTGGGACAAACCTGTGCTTTGAATACATCATCTAAGGCTTTTTGATAATGAAGACCGCCTTTTTCCATAATCGTCGTCTTGATTCGCTCAACGATACCGACATATTGAGAAGTTTTGGGCCACTTAGACGTCGGATTATCTGGCTGACTCCCTTGGTCAAATAACAGACGCTGCAACTCAGCATCTGAATAATCTCTAATCTTCTTATCATTATCAAAATTACCAGTCTCGGTATAGCGTAGCCAGCGAAAACCACCAGGTTGAAAAGTTGGAAATTGAATTGCTCCTTCATTGAGAGATTTATCAAAATCAAGCAATTTGTGAATATCAGCCTGTTTAGTCACGCCTAATCCTTGGCACGTTTGACACATACCTGTTGGATTATTGAACGAATAAACCATCGAATACCCTACAAAAGGTTTAGCTATACGAGAGAACAGTAGTCGTAAACCAGTATAAATTTCAGTAATAGTTCCAACGGTTGAGCGGGCATTCCCACCAATCTTTTTTTGATTAATGACAATTGAAACTGGCAAGTTCTTAATCGATTCAACCTTGGGAGCTTCAAAGTTTGGTAACATTTGTTGAATAAATGCTGAGTATGTTTCATTCAGCAAGCGTTGAGATTCTGCAGCAATCGTATCAAACACTAACGAAGATTTACCTGACCCTGATAGTCCAGTAAAAACTGTAATTTGATGTTTAGGTATTTTGACTGAAATGTTCTGTAAATTATTATTCTTGGCGCCAATAACTTCAATATAATCGTTCAAATTTCATCCCTCCAAATCATCTGGACAATTAGCATACTTCAATAAAAAATCTAATTCAAACTTATTTTTAGTGCCATTTCCAGAGCTGAGAGTATTCATCTGCTGCGCGGCTCGGTTCGAGCCAAAGAACGGTCTCGAGCCTCGGTTGAAGCCTTACCAAAATCCGGTAAGTCTCCAACACGTCCGGTGGTGTAATTGCTAAAGCAATAACGCCACTTTCGCTGCGGATGAATACTCTCAGCTCTTCCAACTAATTTGTTTTTATTTGATATATAATAAATAAAATTAAATAATTGTAATAAAATGTCAGCCACTACCGCTGGTTATAAATATGGAGGTTTCAAATTTGATGATAATTGTCGTGGCACAACGAAATTCTGAGTTAATCAAACAACTGACAGCAGTTTGGGAAAGTTCCGTCCGTGCGACCCATAAATTTTTGACTGAGGAAGACATTCAGAGCTTTAAGGAATCATTACCGACAGTTCTGACTAAAATTGCTCACCTAATTATCGCAATAGACAGTCAATCGCAACCAATCGCCTTCATGGGTATCAATGAGCCTGAAATTGATATGCTCTTTATTGATGATAAAAACCGTGGTCAAGGTATTGGTAAGGCTCTAATCAACTATGGAATAACTAATTATCAAGCCAATCAAATAACAGTCAATGAGCAGAATCCGCAAGCTAAAGGTTTCTATGAACACATGGGATTTGTGGCATATCAACGACAGTCAATTGATGATCAGGGAAAACCTTTTCCAATATTAAAAATGAGACTAAAAAAATAGAACAATCATCCTACTCAAAAGACAGATGGTTGTTCTATTTTCATATAATTATTTTTAAACATTATCATTATCAGTTTTTAATTAGTGCATCAAATTACCAAATAAGTTTATCTAGCCGGAGGCTGGCAGTAATGTAGACAGCCATGAGAGTGGCGTTAGAACAGCGATTTTCTGTTCTTACACCACTGACGTATTTTGAGATTCGCGGTCTATGCGAAGCTCAAAATCGAGATTCGAGACCGCACTTTGGCTCGAATCGGTCGCATAGCAGGCTACATTACTGCCAGCCTCCGGCGGCATTTAAAAAATTACTTTGTATTTTTGATCAAGCGGCCGATATTCTCAGCAACTTGTTGAAGGTTCTTGTCTGTATTTTGAATGGCAGTAGATAGTTCTTCAACACCTGGAACACAAGTGAAGATGGCATCGATACCTAATGGATATAACTCAGAAATTTTTTCACCAACTGAACCGGCAACCGCAATCACAGTCGCATCAGGATTGACTGCTTTCGTAGCTTTTGCCACGCCAATTGGTGTCTTACCGAATTTAGTTTGGAAATCTATCTGGCCTTCGCCCGTTACGACGACGTCAGCGTCTTTAACTTTATCCTTTAAGTCGGTATAGTCGACTACAATATCAACGCCAGAGCGCATTTCAGAGTTGGTAAAGGCTAATAAACCAGCTCCTAATCCACCCGCAGCACCAGCACCGGCGACTTGTTCAAGATCTTTATTCAAATCTCGTTTTAAAACATGTGCATAATGTGACAAAGCTCCATCAAGAAACTCAACCATTTCAGGACTGGCACCCTTTTGTGGTCCAAAGACATGACTTGCGCCATTTGGTCCGGTTAAAGGATTTGTTACATCAGAAGCAATAATAACTTTAACATCTGCCAGTTCAGGCATCATTTCAGAAACATCAATATGGTCGAGCTTTTCTAACATTGCACCGCCATATTGCAATTCTTCACCCTTGTCATCTAACAAGTGTGCGCCCAAAGCTTGAGCCATGCCAGCACCGCCATCATTTGTGGCTGAACCACCGATACCAATAATGATTGTTTTTGCACCGTTTTGAATAGCGGATTTAATCAATTCACCGGTCCCAAAAGTAGTTGTAATGTAAGGATTTTGAGTAAATTGATTGATAAATTGAATCCCACTTGCTTCGGCCATTTCAATCACAGCAACTTTACCATCATTGATCATCCCATAGTGAGCTTCAGTCTTATTACCAAGCGGATTAACGACTTCCGCAGTCATAATCTGCCCTTGTTTGGCATCAACTAGCGATTGGACTGTCCCCTCGCCACCATCAGCCATTGGTACATTAACGTATTCAGCGTCAGGGTATACTCGTTCAAAACCTTTTCGTAAAGATTGAGCCACTTCCTTGGCTGTCAAAGAATTCTTATATGAATCTGGAGCTAAAACAATTTTCATCTATAGTCCACCTCTAGAACAGATTTCCATACATCAATGTTGCAACAATTGTCATTGAAAGTCCAACTAGCATTTCCCAGAAAACAACACTCATTCTTTCTTTGAAATGCATGTTAACAGCTTTGGCAGTCACGTGGAAATAGTTACCATGTGGCAATTGGTCGATAACAGTGGCTCCGGTATGAACCATCGCTGCCGCACCTGTACCAGAAATTCCGAATGACATGATTGACTTACTAAATGAGTTAGAAGCCAAGATAACACCAGTTGAAGTTGAAGCTGTGGCTGCTGCCATCAAGATTCCGGCAATTGGAGCTAAGAATGTTCCGGAAATACCAGAAATTTGAACGATTTCAACAACCTTTTGAGGCAAGTTAGATACTGAAACTAATCCGGCAATCGCACCCGCACCAATTAAAATTAAAACTACATCGGTCATACGAGCCAAACCTTTTTGCATATATTGCAAGAATTTCTTACTTTGACCCATGGCAATTGTTCCAATCAATCCTGCAATTGGCAAGATATACATAGCATCCAAGTTGAATGATGCCAAGGCTTTGACACCTAAAATATCACCAACTGGTGTAATAAGTAGTAGCACAACGGCAACTAGAGGTGTCACAATAGCTGCTTTTAAACTTGGTAAATCCTTTTGATCCTTTGTTTCAAACTTTTCAGTCGCGGGAACAAATTCACCACGGTTCTTAATCAAACTGGCTAAAACTACTGTCACGATTAAGCCAACAACTGCTGGAATGAAATCAGCAATCATTACTTGTGACAAATCAACGTTAAAGCCTTTGGCAGCCGCAATCGTATTTGGGTTAGGTGAAATAATATTTCCAGCCTTACCACCACCAGATAATGCGACCAACAGTGAAAGTTTACTATAATGCATCTTTTGACCAACTTCCAAAGCAATCGGAGCAACGATTAAAACAGCGACGGGAATAAAAATTCCTACACCTGTCAAAACCATTGTCGAAAGAGCTAAAGCTAAAATAGCTAGTCGATCACTGAAACGATTAACAATGTTAGAAGCAATTACGTTAGCCGCACCAGACTCCATCATTACCCCAGCCAAAACACCAGCGGCAATAACACGGATAATAGTTCCCATAACTCCAGAACTACCTTTAACAATTGTGTCAGTTGTCTGAGCTAATGAAAGTCCCCCAACTAAACAACCGACAATAGCACCAAAAATCAAAGCATAAACAGGATTAACTCGAAATAGAATCAAGCCAATCGCTAATAGCAACCCCAATAAAGCTGCCCACCAAGCAATAACCATACTTATTAATACACCCTTCCTCAATCTAATAACGCGTATTGCCAGTTAAATATGCCGTCTACAGAGCTGGGAAATATTCTCTAGCTGTGCGGAACGGTCCGAGCCAAAATTCGGTCTCGAACCTCGGTTTGAAGCCTTGACACAGTTCGTCAAGTCTCCAAACACGCCCGGTGGTATAAGTACGGGAGAACCTCCCGTACTTATACCACTACCACGGCACACAAATATTTCCCAGCTCTTCCGACTAATTAATCGTTGATAATTGAATGTAAAAGTATTCAAGCACCCATTACTCAGTTATCTTAGACGACAAAATATTCTCAACTTGCATCATGCGTATTTTTTGGTATTGTTAAACTTTTAACAATTAATTAACGAGTGTATAATACAGTGATAAACAATCAAAATCAATGTACAACTGCACAAATGTTGTTGTAATAATAGTTAAAAAATAAAAATATTCCTTGATAAATCAGTGTTTTAAAATATAAAAATATTGTAAAATATTTATATGCACAAGTTTTTCGATAAACGTTTTCATGAAACTTTGAATAATAATGAACAAGGAAGACCATAAAAATGAAATTAGACCCGCAGCTGGCACAATCAATTGTCGACAAAATGATGGAAAGCATTCCCTATAATATCAATATGATGAATGAAAAAGGCTACATTATCGCGAGTGGTGACAAAAATCGCATCAATACCCTTCATATTGGGGCAATTGATACGATTCAGAGTGGTAAAACTAAACCTATGGTTGAGTCATTCGGTAAATTTGGACAACCTGGAGTTAACATTCCAGTTGAATTCAATGGTGAAACAATTGGCGTTATTGGTATTACTGGTGATCCTAAAAAAGTGACCCCACTAGCCTCGCTGTTAAAAATTTCAACTGAGTTACTAATTTCTCAAATTAACAACACGAAAATTGAAGGTCAACGGAAAGAAAGTTTAAATCACTTCCTATATCAGTGGGCCAATGCTGACAACCTGATAAATAATGAAGAATTAAAATTACGAGCACAAACATTAAAAATTGATCTAACTATTCCTCGTTACGCCATTATTGTTGTAACGAAAAATCTCTCTCAATTACAGCTCAATCCGACCGACTTCACTTTTAGCAAAACTCCAGAACAACAGTTGATTATTACTAAAAATGAATCTGACTTATTACGCTATTTGAAATTTTGCCAGGAGAATCATCTCAAGATTGGTATCAGCGAACGTTCTACCGATCTGAAGAATGCCATCAAGCAGGCTCAAGATACTATCAAAGTAAGTAATGAATTAGGCCTAATCGACACATATTATTTCAACCAAATTAGTTTTCTTAATCACTTACTGGAAAGCAATTTACATTCAAGACGTGCTTTAAGTATTTTCAAGAGTTTTCTAAAGACAAAAGCTGGCTTAGAACTGTTAGAAACATTGGATTGTTACTTTAAACATAACGGTAACGTAACGGAGACTTCTAATGCATTGAAAGTCCATCGAAATACTACCAACTATCGTTTAAATAATATTTCGGAATATTTTGGTTTGAGTTTGCATGATTTGCCTGATACATTGCAGCTTTATGTTAATTATTTGTATTTCAAAAAATATTTATATGAACATGAACAGGAGTAATCGGACGTTTCTAGTTGACAGTATATTTTTGATGACTACCAATTAAAGATTTAATATTAAGTCAGTGTCCATACTATTTATATGTAGACAAAATAATCGAAAATTTACGGCAAAATTTACATTTAATTCATTCATAAAAATACTCTCAGCTCTGGAAACGGATCCAAGTTATCAGCTAACAAACATACTAATATTGTGAGGTTTTTCCATGACTTTAATGAATCTTAGTTATCGTACCAATTATTTACATACCTACTTTAAAACAACCGTTGTGGTGCCAGATACTAACGAAAGCAACTACACGGCTGTCTGGCTTTTACACGGCTATACTGGCGATGATTCCGCTTGGATCAGACACGTCAACGTTGAGAAATTAGCTCATGATCACAATTGGGTCATTATTATGCCTGAAGGTCGCAACGCTTTTTACTCCGATTCTAATTTTATCCCTTACTATTCCTACTTTATCGATGAATTCATCCCTAAAATGCAAAATCTCTTACCTATTTCTAAGGAACGTGACCACAACTTCATTGTTGGCTCGAGTATGGGTGGTTATGGCGCTCTCAAGATTGCTTTCTTAAATGATGATAAATTCAGTAAGGTTGCAGCTCTGTCACCTATTACTGATATTGAACATTTTCGTGACAATCCTAAGGGTCCAATGCCTAAGGAGGCTTTTAACAGTATCTTTGATACTCCGGATAAAATTGCCCATAATCAGTTAATTAACATTTATAATAGTCGTCAACCTAAGCAACAAATTTTGACACTTTGTGGTGATGCTGATTTCATGCACGAAGATAATATTATGTTTAAAAATTTCTTGTCGATTCATGCCAAAGGTCATTACACCTGGATGCCCGTATCTGGTGATCATTCTTGGAAAACTTGGGGCGATAATATCGAAAAAGTCTTTAATTGGCTAAATTAGAAAAAAATAGAGACTGCAGTCCAGATCCGGATTACAGTCTCTATTTGCCTCAATGCTCAAAAACTGAACAAATTTTGTCATTCTCTGTTACCAAACGAATAGTCCAACAAATGCTGCTGACAAGAGTGAAACTAAAATACCTGACAACAACATGTAACCAACGTTTTTCGAAATAATATCGTTCTTTTCCTTATTAACAATACCTTTGAAACAACCAATAATCATACCTAAAGTTGAGAAGTTAGCAAAGGATGTGATGAAGACTGTTAGAACAGCCTTAAAGTGCGGATCAAAGTTCTTAATAATACCAGTAACTTTACCCATGACAACAAATTCATTGGTAACTAACTTAGTACCCATGTATTGAGCCATTTGGAAGGAATCGTGACTATTCAAGCCTAACAACCAAGCAAATGGATACATGATAATACCTAAGATATGTTCCAAAGTTAACCATGGATTAACTAATTGCAGAATTTTATCAATCAAAGCTGCTAAGGCAACAAAGGCAATAACATTGGCAGCGATAATCAAGATTAAACGACCGGCACCTAAGATTGAATCACCCAAGAATGAGAAGAAAGGCTCTTTTTTGCCGCCCTCACCTTGACCATTCAACTTAGCAATCGTATCTTCTTCTGGTGTAACAGTAACGGGATTTAACAAACTCGTTACGATAATTGCATTGATAATATTAATCGGAATAGCAGTCAGGATAAATTGCCCTGGCATCATTTGAATATATGAACCAATGATTGACGCTGTGACACAACTCATGGACATCATTGCTAATGTAACGTTACGCTGTGACTTGATTTGTTTCAATTGTAGACTTGAAACAGCGAGTGCTTCAGTATTACCAAGAAACATCATTTCAACCGCAAAGAATGATTCGAATTTTGGTTGACCAGTGATGAATGACAAACCTTTACCGATCCACTTGATGATAAATGGCAAAATTCCAATATAAGTCAAAATATCAAATAATGGCACAATCAAAAGAATTGGTAAGAGCGCACTGGTAACAAAGTCCATACTCTTAACGTGAACCCAACTTGGCAAAGCAAATTCGATTCCGACATAAGCTACTTGAACTAACCAGTTGAAACCATCGGCTGCCCCTGAGACAATTGCCCGACCCACATCAAAACTCGTCAAGAACCAAGCTAGAAATAAGTTCAAAACTACCATGATAGCGATGGATTTCCAATGGATATTTGACTTATCCTTCGAGAAAAGGAAACCAATAGCTAGAAAAACGATAACACCTATTACGTTAACTACCAAGTACATACTCATATATACTTAACCCCTTTTTTTATTTGAAGATCCGCATTGTTAAATTTTTCACTTCTTTTTAATATTACATGGGGATAAACTTTTTGTAAATATTTTTTTACAATAGAAATCAACTAAATAAAGCATTATTTCAAAATTTTATAAACAAGCTATATAATAGTATTGATAACGATTACAGAATTATTATTTATTAGTTTAAAATCGGCTATTTTGAAAGTGAGGTATTTGTTTGAAATCTATTACATTTAATCATCAAAATACATCAGCTATTGGTATTGGAACTTGGCATATTGGTGAAGGAAATAACATGACCACAGAAGCTGAGATGGCAGCCATGCGTTATGGACTTGACCATGGTATCAATGTTATTGATACTGCTGAAATGTATGGTGAAGGAAAATCTGAAACTCTAATTGGTAATGTTTTAAAAGACTATCATCGAAACGACATTCAATTGATTTCCAAATTTTACCCCTATCATGCAACACCAAAATTGATAGAAGAAAGCCTCAAGGCTAGTTTGAAACGACTCCAAACTGACTACTTAGATTTATATCTGTTGCATTGGCGTGGCCAGACTCCTCTATCTGAAACAGTTTTCGGACTTGAAAGAATGGTCAAGGCTGGACTAATCAGAAATTGGGGTGTTTCAAATTTTGACCGCAGTGATCTGGAGGAATTATTCAGTGTTCCCGATGGTGAAAACTGCCGTATCAATGAAGACTTATATAATATCGGTAGTCGTGGGATTGAATACTCTGTTTTACCATGGCAAAAGAAAAATCATATCTCATTTATTGGATACTCCCCATTTGGTTCCGATGGTGGAGAATTTTTGAAGATTAAACCAGTGATAACAGAAATGGCCCAACAAAAAGATGTGAGCGTTCATCAGTTATTATTGGCATGGGTTTTAAGAAATCACGATCTGCTCAGTATTCCAAAGACTAGTTCTGTTGAACATATGCAGAGTAATCTGGAAGCTGTTGATATTAGACTTACTAAGGATGAGCTGGAACTATTGGATAAATATTATCCAGCACCCAAAAATGAGGGTCAACTTGAAATGATTTAATCTAACAAAAAAAACTCGTAACAAGGAATGCACTTTTGCAAACCATTGTTACGAGTTTTTATTTTCATTATTAATTTATAAAATTCTTCCGAGTTAAGAAGTAAAATGGCACGGCTACTAATAGAGCTCCGAATCCCCAAATTAAGTTTGAGACACTTGTTTGGGCTAATAACCATAACGATACCGTAATGGCTAAAACTGGAATAAACCAGCCGAACGGAATTTTGAAACCGGACTTACGATTCTTCATTGTCTTTCTAAATACCAACACAGCCAGACAACTAGGAATATATTGAGCAAATCTAGAAACAGCACTGATCTGTACCAATGTATTGAAACTTCCTGATACAGCAACCAACAAACCTAATAATGCAGAAATAATAATAGCGTTATGTGGAACTCCAAAACGATTCTTGTGTGTTAAAAATTGTGGCATCATACCATGCTCTGCCATTGCTACACCAAATCTTGGAGTAATAAATGATGTGGAAAATCCAACTCCGCCAATTGACATCAATGTTCCAGCAGCTACCAAATATTTTCCAAAACTACCAACCATTGTGCCAAATGCATCTTGAATCGGCGTTGTACTGACGGCTAATGACTTTCCTAATACTCCGATACAAACTGTTTGAACAAGAATGTAGAATGCTGCGACTGCTAAAATTACGATAATCAAAACTCGTGGTAAATCTTTCTTCGGATTCTTCATTTCTCCAGCAGCAACGACTGAACTTTCAATTCCCGTAAAGACGAAGAACATGGTCATCGCAGCTTTTGCGAAAGAACCTTTACTAGCAACTGAGGCTGGGATCATTGGTGTGAAATTACTACCTTTTATGAACCAAATACCTATCGCAATAAAAAATACTAGTGGCAATAATTTTGAAACTGTAACGGCGTTATTTAAAATAGCTGCCACCTTGATACCAAATAGATTCACCGTCATTAATGTCAAAGCCATAATTGTTACAATAATATCTTTATCAATAGGATTATTTAGTTCTGGAAAAACACCTGCTACAGCCGTAGCAAAGCCAACATACAATGTACCTTCAGCTATGATTCGAATCGTCCATGTAACGAAACCAACTTCATAACCGACAAAATTTCCAAATGCAGCTTTCGCATAAACATATGCCCCACCAGTTTCAGAAAAAAGACTGGAATCTTCCGCAAAACACAAACCAATTGTTAAAACTAGGACGGCATCAAAAGCTAGGACAAAAATGCTAGCTGGACCAAAAAGTCGCATCCCTTCATTTGGTAACAAGAAGATTCCCGAACCAATAATACTGTTGATTCCAAATAATAGAACTGTCCAAAAACCCATCTTCTTTGATTTAACAGCGGTTTTGGCAGCTGGTGCGTTAGCTAGAGTTATCGCTTGTTTCATGATTTTTACCTTCTATATAATGTCAGAATTTTTTGATTAGGATAGCTTAATAAAGCCTGTTCGGGCTGCTGGATCTGCTGGACCTGTTCAAGAAATTCGGGCTGTAGAAGGTCACTAACTGAAAATTCACCACGTTCTAATCCACGACCAACCATAGACAATTGTTCGACTGCCTTATTTGCTCCAGTTAGAATGTTTGCGGCGAATCCAGTTAATTTACTCATAAATGCTCTACCTCTTCTTTTTATTTTAATGTTTAGATTAGCACTCTCACATTTATTGTCAATTTTTTAATGAAATTAGTTATTTTTTAATGTAATCCTTTCAATAAAGGATCCCTTTGTCACTAAAAATTCCATTACAGCAAAAAAAGCCAATTCATTAATTACTAAATTGACTGAATTTTGAACTATATATTGAATCTATTGATTTTATGCCCGTGCAATAAAGTCCTGAAACAATTCTAATTGTCGAGAATCATGTTGCCACATATTTTCTGGATGCCATTGAACACCTTGAATTGAAGCATCAGAATTTTCAATTCCTTCAATTACACCATCTGGCGCTTCGGCGACAATATTTAATCCTGTAGCGACATCTTTAATCGCCTGATGGTGTCGCGAATTAACAAAGACGTTATCGCTAACAGTTTTAAATAAATATGAGTCATGATTCACTGATATAAAATGTGTTGGTTGGTCTCCTGGAGCCTCCTGATGATGCTTTAAGACTTTTCCGGGGAATTGACTGTTCAAGTCTTGATAGACGGTTCCGCCCAACGCTACATTGATAATTTGAGCACCTCGACAAATACCGAGAATGGGAACTTTCTTAGCAACGGCAGTTCTGATTAGAGCAATTTCAAAAATGTCACGATTTCGATTAGTAGCGCCCAATTGTGGGATTGGCTCTTCACCCATGAACGTTGGATCAATATCAGGACCACCAGTAAAAATTATTCCGTCTAACCGCTCGACTAGTCCATTAATCTGTTCTTTAGGAATATATGGCAAACTAACTGGAATGCCACCAGCAGCCACTACCCCATCAACTGCTGGACGGGGCACAAAGTCCATTAGTTTTTGATTAATCACTGACGTAGCGCCAGTATATATATCTGCGGTGATGCCGATTACTTTGCTCATATATTAATTCCCCATTTCCATTTTCAATTTAATCCGATGAATAATTTATTAACATTATTAAATATTTTCTAATTTAAGTCTAGTGTTATAGCAATATTTTTTTAATAAATTTCATTTTTTCTAATAAATAAATATTTCGGATATAAAAAAGACATATTTTTTTAAGATTAATTACCTTAAAAAATACGTCTTCTTCTGTTAAGCACCATTCAATCCATCTTCTTGCGTAATTCTTTGAATATGAATAATGAAATATAATAGTTCTTTATTATTTAACTCGACACCACGAGCAGACTTTATTTCAGCCGAAATTTGTTTAGCAATCGACGTGGAGCCAGGATAGTCACGTTCCATTTCTAATTCGATCTTTTGATCAAAGTTAGTATCGGCAGACATGTTATTCAAACGTTGCTCCAAATACTGTAAATGAACCATAAACCGATCATAATAATTACTGTTGCTCTTAGTACGAAAAATGTTATTTCGTAACATAACTTTTTTAATCAGTTTAGTAAAATCGACCTTTTTAGTCATATCAAGACTACTACTATCAGAACTCGTTTGCGCATTGATAAAGTGTAACGCTAGATTTCTAATTTCAGACATTGGTAAATCAATATTGAGATTTCGATTGATAATCTTCAAACCCTCACTAGCAATCAGATATTCTTCAATATACTTGTCGCTCATATCAGGAATATGACTAGGCTTATACTCGCCATTTATATAACGTTTATAAGCCCCATAAATGTGGTCGCTTAAAGTAATATAAATATAATCCAAGGCATGATAATTAAACTTTTTTCGAGCATAATCCACGATTTCATAAGTGGTAGTTACAACATCGATAGGAATATCCTTTAACAAAAAGTAGAGATTCTTTTGGGAATCGGTGGTATCGAGATAAAAGATTTTTTCAATCTTCTCACTGTCCAGTGTATCCCCTTTGGATTTATGAAAGGCAATCCCCTTACCTTTAGCAATTGCTTGTTGGTCATCATCTAAATCGACAATCGCTGTATTATTATTAAATATTTGTTTGATAATTAATTGCATAATTCCCCCTCATACAATTAATTATAAATGAAAGCGGATGCTTTTTTTCAATTACAGAACAAATTTTTCAATTGCCAAACCAACGCCACTGTGATTATTGTCTGCTGTGACATAATCGGAGGCTGCTTTAACATCAGGTAGACCATTGTCCATGGCAACTCCCTTACCAACAATACTCAACATTGGAATATCATTGTCGCGGTCACCCATCGCCATTACTTCTGAAAGATTGATACCGAGTTTTTCAGCTAAAACTTTAATTGCTTTTCCTTTATTAACATGTTGCGGAAAGACTTCTAAGAAACCTATACCAGTTCTGACGACAAAATAATTTTGATCAAATTTCTCATGAACCATTCCCGAAATCTCATCGAGCTCTGACTCACTACCATTAATAATAGCTTTAACAATCTTGAAATCAGCTGGCAATTCATCTGGCTCCTTTAAATACAAACCATTAGCATTTTCATGTGCCTGCATAATTGTGTATTTATCAATCCAATCACCACTACTAGTGTACGTATTGCCGTGATTATCAACGACGTTATAGTGCAATTTATTATCATGAACAAATTCAACAAATTCGCGATAAAACTCATTACTCAACATCTCTTGATATATGATCTTACCATTCATGTCCTCAATGATTGCGCCACCATTAGTAATCATATATTGTTCAGAACCACTGATATCCAATTGATCGGCAAACTTTATAACGGCGTTATGGGTTCTACCAGAGCATAAAACAACTTTGATACCATTGGCTAATGCTTGTTTAATAGCCAGTTTATTATGTTCAGAAATTGTCTTCTGTGTAGTTAATAACGTGTCATCCAAATCTAAAGCAATCATCTTATAATCCATAATTATCTCCTTATTTGTCTTCATATATATATTGTAACGAAAAAGAGCTTTGAGATGTTGATATCTCGAAGCTCTTTATATTTTTCAACGGTTAACTATTTTTAATACCTAGGGGAGACGGAATAACGTCTCATATTAAAAACAATTATTTTTTAGGTAGTTGTGGTGCAAGACAATTTCAATTTGAGGAAAATTGAAACTAATCTTCAATTTCGTGTGTTTCACTGAGTTTCTTAAACCAATAAGCACTCTTCTTAACGTAACGTTTCTGCGTTGGGAAGTCGACGAAGAACAATCCATAACGCTTGCTGTAGCCATTAGTCCATGAGAATTGATCTTGCAAGGACCAGATGAAGTACCCTTTGACATTGGCACCATCATTAATGGCATCAGCAATTGCACTGAAGTATTTCTTGAGATAATCGATTCGTTTTGGATCATCAATTACAGTATCGCTTGTAGCATCCTTTGGTAATTCTTCTTTCAATCCAATACCATTTTCAGTTACATAGATATCTGGTACCAATGGATAATCATCATGGATTCTCATTAGAATATCATGCATACCCTTTGGATAAATTGACCAATCCCAATCAGTCGTTTCAACATCATCTGGCTTTTTCTCTTCACCGATTCCGTGTAAACGAGAAACTGAGGTTCCCTTTGCACCGGTACCGTTATGAATAGTCTCTGAAGCACCGTTATACTCACGTAGCCATTTGCTAAAGTAGTTATTTACTCCAACAAAATTTAGTTGATGAGCAGCTTTACTGATTTCAGCCATTTCTTCATCGGTATACTTAAACATTGGTTGACTATTAGCATCAAGAATTTCTTTGATCAAATCCAAAGTTTCCTTGTGATATTCACCAGCTAAAGTTCCATCCAAGTATAGTCTATTTTCCAAGGCATCTTGCAATGCAGCGGCATGCTTGTCACCTTCACTATCACTGTATGGGTAAACAGTTTGTAGTGCGTGAACGATACCAATTTCACCGCCTAAGTCCATATCTTTGTATGCATTAACAATCTTAGAGTGAATCAAAATCTGATTATGCTCAGCTTGGAAGGTCTTATCGAAACGACCCTTTTCAGCTGGTGGGAATGTCCCAGAAGTATATTGTTGAACGGCCATTGAGGTTGGCTCATTGATAGTGATCCAATACTTAACTTCAGGAAATTCCTTGAAACAATATTTAGCAAAGGCCAAGAAATCATCTAACATCTCTTGACTCAACCAGTCACCTAATTCATGCAATCTTTCAGGTGTATCAAAGTGATGCAGCGTTACATATGGAACGATATTATGTTTGGCACACGCTGCAAACAACTTATGATAATAGGCAACTCCACGAGGTTCAACTTTGCCAGCACCATCTGGAAAAATACGTGACCAAGCAATTGAAACTCTAATTACCTGCACACCATATTCCTCAGCAAGTGTTAAATCCTCGTCATAACGGTGATAGAAATCAGCAGCAGGATCTGGACTGAAACGACCTTGTTTTTCAAGAAAATCATCCCAAAGAACACGTCCTTTGCCATCTTCTTTTGTAGCACCTTCAACTTGATAAGCAGCGCTGGCGCCACCCATTAAGAAATCTTTTGGTAATGTTTTACTCATTTACAATCATCCTCCGAATTAAAGATTAGATTCAACAAAGTTCAAGGCTTTATCGCCATCGTTTGTTAATTCAATGTATTGACGACCAGTTGTAGTTACTAACTTAACGCCATACTTATCAGTGATTTTCTTTAGATTACCTTTCATACTCTCCATTTGTGGAGCTAAGATAACCATGTTCATATTTTGAATGAGATCCATATCTTGACCATAAGCACGTGCAGCAGCAGATAATTTCAGACCTTTGTTTTTTGAAAGTTTATTCAAAGCATTGGCTAAAATACCACTGGTACCACCACCGGCACATAATACCAAGACATCAACTTCATTATTCTTAAAGTACTCTTCTGTATCCTTAGATGAACTTGTAGCAACTGTTGTTTCACCAGCATTGTCTGAAGAAGCTTCAACTGTGGCAGTTTCATTTGAATCGTTTGCATCAAGAGCAACTTCTGGAGTAGCACCGGCAACGGTAACATCGCCTTCACCAGCAGCTACTTTAGCTTCATTAGCTTTTTCTTCTGTTAACAATGTCTTATCGTAAACACGAATGAATGGGAAGTAGATAAGTACATCGACTACTAAAGCTAAGAGAACAAAGACAAATGATAACGGAGCGAAACCAGTTGAAATCAAAATACCAATTGGTGCTGGAATTGTCCAAGGCATTGTATACATGATACTGTTCATACCTAATACGTTAACGAAGAACTTGAACATACATACATTGACAATAGGTGTTGCCAAGAATGGTAGGAAGAACATTGGGTTCATGATAATTGGCATACCGAAAAGTACAGGCTCATTAACTGAGAATGATCCAGGAATAAAGGCAGCCTTACCAACAGCCTTCAATTGGGCTGAACGAGCAGCGAACAACATGATAAAGGCAACAACGAATGTTGATCCAGTACCACCAAAGTTCATAACATAATCCATTGTATTCATAGCTAAAACGTGTGATGCATGAACACCAGCTTGATATTGTTGTAAGTTAGCAGCAGTATTAGCAATCATAATAGGAACAACGGCTGGTTGAACGATTGATGGACCTTGAACACCACAGAACCAGAAGAAGGCCATGGCTCCGGCAATAATTGAAAGTCCAATGTAAGAATCACTAGCTCTAAATAGTGGTGATAGAACTTGAATAATCCAACGAGGAAGAATAGTTCCTGTTGCAGCTTTAAATCCGATACCGAATAACCAGAATAGTGTAACGGATGAAGCCATAGGAATAAGATCTTTAAATGTTTGTGAAATATTTTGTGGTACCTGTGGAGGTAACTTAATAGTTACATTGTTTTTAATACAGATATAGTAAATATTTGGAACAATTAGACCAACGATATAAGCACAGATCAAACCTTGTGTACCCATATAAGTTAGATCATTACCAGTCTTTAATGGCAAGATTGATAGAATAATAAAAGCAATTTCTGATGCAATAATTACAGAAACAGGATTAATTTGGTTTGTCTTAGGCAATTCCAAATTTTGACTATCTGTTAAGTTCTTAGCTGTTGTACCAGCAACGAACAATGCTAATAGTCCCATTGAATAGTTATAAGCAATCATAAAAATATTTGTTACATTAGTAGGCCAATAGAATCCCCATGCATTTGGAACATAGGCAATCATCATGAAAATACTTGAGAAGATGATAATTGGCATACAGGCAATAAATCCGTCACGAATAGCAGAAACATATTTATTCGCAGCAATGGCCTCAAAGGCCGGTTTGAGCTTATCAAATACACCTGACATAATTACTTTCCCCCTAGATCAAATTTGAATCTAAAACTCTAATTCTTCATATCTAACTTTTCTTCAATCTTATTAATACGTTCATACTCATCGATAAAGAACTTGCATTCGTCCATCAACATCATCGTTGTCATCAAAGTATCTTGACCATGAACCATGATGAATGTAACGTCCATGTCCATACCACCAGCTTCATCAGCCAATATCTTTGTTTGTGAGTTATGAGCATCAACAATTGATTGATTAGCTTCTTCAACTAATTTTCTAGCTTCTTCAATTTTACCTACACGAGCACTCTCTAAAGCCTTGATTAAAGCGGTCTTAGCATCCCCAGCGTAAGCCACGATTTCGAATCCTGCCATTGAAATTTGTTCTTTTGTAACTGCCATAATAATTACCTCTACTTCGTAGTTTTTTCTTGTGTTAATCGTTGAATGTGAATTATGAAATATAATAGTTCATTACTACTTAGCCTCGTCGAAAGCTTTGATTGAAGACTTGTGTATATTTCTTTAGCAATCTTAGAAGAACGGGGATATTCTTTTTTCATCTCCGATTCCAGCCTATTGCTAAAGTCACGATCTTCAGTGTCGTCATTATCAAGGCGTCCTGCTAAATACTGTAAATGAATCATGAAACGGTCAAAGTAATTACCATTTCCTTCAATGCGATAAATCCGATTCTTATTCAAAATCGTTGTCACAATGTCGCTAACTTCCTTGGAAGTATTTTCCTTTAAGTCACTAGCCTCTGACTCTTCACCTTTAGCATTAATGAAATGTAGTGCAATACTTTTAATCTCCGACCTTGGGAAGTGAACATGAAGATTTTCATTGATTACATCTAATCCATGACTGGCAATTTCGTACTCGTCCGGATATTGCTCACTCATATCGGGAATTAAACTCTCCTGATAAGTGTGAGCCAATAATCTTTGATATGAACCGAAGATATGGTCACTCAAGGTGATGTAGACGTAATCTAAAATGTTATAGTTAAATTCTTTTTTAGCATAATCAATAATTTCATAAGTAGTAGTCACAACATCAATTGGAATATCTTTGATCAAAAAGTATAAATTTTCTCGTGATGATTTTGTATTTAAATAAAAGATATTCTCAATCTTGCTTGAATCAACTTGTCCACCCTTGGTTTTCTTAAAAGCGATTCCTTTGCCCTTTACAATTGCTTGGCGATCATCTCCTAGGTTAACTAACGCACTGTTATTGTTAAAGACTTGGGCAATCTCTACCATCTCATTACCCCCTTTCTGACAACAAAAAAGAGACCACCAACGCTTTTTCTAATGATAGTCTTTGGACATATCATTGAAGAAAATACGTTGAGTGATCTCGCCTAATTTAATAGTAACAATTCACTGAAAATATATTCATCTTTCAACACCGATTAGTATATGACAGAATTTTTATTTTGTAAACGGTTTCACTGAATTAATTTTTAAATCATTTATTTTTAGTATTTGAATTAGTTTAATAAACAGCTACAGAACGGTACTTTTGAATACAATTTTAGTTGATATTTTTTTCACATTTTATTTCATTACCAATGGTCAATCTAAAGCTTTGGTTTGTACCAATTAGACGTTTTATCTATCAAAATTTATCGGTAATCAAAATTTTTGCTTGGTAATTTTATAAATCACCCCTCCGACCTCAAATCAAAACTAAATACTTTCAATAAAGCACTTAAAGCGCATACAAAAATATTCATATCTAAAAATAATGAACGTTTCGTCTATTTTTTCCTCGATTTTTTTGACATTCAAGCAAAATACGAACTATTTACTATTTCTTTACATAATTATTCATGTTATTCTTAATACATAAAATTTAAGGAAGTGTTAGATTATCACCTATCAAATAGTTTTTGAGGGAAATTATTTTTCTTCAGCAACGTTTGACAAGGCGGATTTCACACCAGATTCACTTATATGTGTAGACCAGTCAGGAACTATTGACCGCGTTGTATCCGCTTCTGATAGCGATTATCAGATTGTCAAACAAGCTGCTTTGGATAACGATATCCTCAAACATATACCCAAAGGAAGTTACCTTTTACCAGGATTCACTGATTTACATATTCACGCTCCGCAATGGCCTCAGGCCGGTTTAGCTTTGGACAAACCGTTGAACGAATGGCTCAACACTTATACTTTTCCACTCGAAGCTAAATTCAAAGATTTACAATATGCTCAAAAAGTTTACCAAAGCCTGATCAAAGAATTATTAGCCAATGGTACTACGACTGGCTTGTTCTTTGGTTCAGTTCACACCGATGCTAACTTAGTTTTAGCCAAAGTATGTGCGAAGCTAGGACAACGTGCCTTTATTGGTAAAGTTGCGATGGACAATCCCGAACAAACTCCTGATTACTATCGTGATGAATCATCCCAAGTTGCTTTGGAAGAAACCGAAACATTTATTCTCAAAATGCAAGAATTACGGGAACAAACTAATGCTGATATAACACCAGTTATTACGCCACGTTTTGTTCCTAGTTGTACTGATGAAACATTGCAAGGTCTGGGCGACTTGGCTAAAAAGTATGACTTACCGATTCAATCGCACTGTAGTGAAAGTATTTGGGAAGATCAATATGCGATTGACCGTTTTAATTTACGTGATACTGAAGTACTTAACAAATTTGGATTATTGACTGACAAATCTGTTATGGCACACGGAACTCAATTAAGTGACAGTGACTTGGATCTTTTTGAACAAACTCAAACTGCTATCGCTCACTGCCCTATTTCCAACGCTTACTTTGGAAACTCTGTCATGCGTGTTCATGACGCTAATCAAAAGAATGTCAAAATCGGTTTAGGTACCGATATCTCCGGAGGCTTTTCTCCTAGTATTTATCGAAATATGCAACAAGCTATTATGTCATCACAGATGTTACAAGATTCCAGTCAAAAGCCGGCACGTCTTTCAGCCAGCAATGTCTTCTATTTAGCAACAATCGGCGGTGCTAACGCCTTACATATCAAATCAGGACAAATCAAAGCTGGTTTCAAAGCCGACTTTCAAATTGTCCAAGATCAATACTTCGAAATCTCATCAAATAATTCAAACGATATATTTGAGAGACTTGTGTATCACACAAATAAAGAAAATATCAAGCAAGTCTATGTAGCTGGTAATTTAGTACATGACAATCGAGGAGAAAATAATGGAAAATAACAACAAGAGCAGTTTATTAGTTGGCCCTGACGACAAAATTGGCATGGGTGAAGCTGGTTTCTTAGGTCTTCAACATGTCTTAGCAATGGATATCTACGTCCCACCAATTATTCTCGCCGGAATGATGGCAATGGGCCTCAGTGATCAAATGGGACTATTACAATCAACATTCTTGGCTGCTGGTATCGGTACAATTTTACAAACTTTCGTTTTCATGAAGATGCCTGTTTCTCAAGGACCTTCATTCGTTCCATTAGGCGCCGCTGCGGGTGTTGTCTTAGCTTCAGGCGGTTTGAAGGGTAATGGTATGGGAACGCTGATTGGTGCCTTATTAGTAGGTTCCTTAATCCTTATTCTTTTAGGTGTCACTGGCGTCTTCCAAAAAATCATTAATCGTTTAGTTCCTGCTTTAGTTGGTGGTACGATTATCACTTGTGTTGGTTTATCATTGATTCCTACTGCTCTAAACAGTAATATTTTCAACGCTCCAGGTAAAATTGACAACAATATTATTTTAGCCTCTGTAACAGCTTTAACACTGTTAGTTTCTGTTGGTATCAGTTTGAAATTTCCTAGCGTTCGTCGTTTCTTCAGAACTAGTTCAATTATTTTAGCTCTTGGTGTCGGTACTATTGTTTCAACAATGATGGGATTATTCGACTGGAAAGCAGTTTCTGATGCTGCTTGGTTCGGTCTTCCACAACGTACTATTTTCCACTGGGGTATTAACTTTAGCCCTTCAGCTATTATTACTTTCATTATCATTTACGCCGTTATCACAACTGAAACAACTGGTACATGGTTCGCCATGGGTGCTGTTACAAATCACGAAATCACTGACAAACAATGGAATCACGGTATTATTGGTGAAGGTTTGAGTTGTTTAGTTGCCGCATTGCTTGGTACTACACCTGTTACTGGTTATTCAACAAATGCCGGTGTTATTTCAATCACTGGTGTCGCAAGTAAAAGAGTTTTCTTATTCGCCGGAATTTGGTTCTCAATCTTAGGTTTCTTCAGTAAATTGTCAGCCTTTCTAGCTGCCATCCCTGCTCCAGTTATCGGTGGTGTCTTCGCAATCATCACAGTTACAATCATGCTTAACGGTTTAAACGTTATCCGTGGTTTAGAAACAACTGATCGTGACCTTTACATTATCGGTATTCCAATTATTTTGACACTAGCCTTGGTACTTCTACCAGCTAATGTTACAAAAAACGCTCCACAAATCTTGCAATACTTATTAGGTTCACCAATTGCCATGGCTGCTATCGCTGCTATCATACTTAACTTAGTGATGCCTAAGACAAAGAAAGCTAACGTTAAAGCCATTTAATAGCGACAACATAAATAAGAGCTGTAATCCAAATTATAGGATTACAGCTCTTATTTGATTTAATTTTCGTTTAATTTAAAATGAACTGAACATAAAAACAATTATTTAGTCGGAAGAGCTGGAAAATATTTGTGTGCCGTGGAGACTTAACGAGCTGTGTCAAGGCTTCAAACCGAGGTTCGAGACCGCACTTTGGCTCGGACCGTTCCGCACAGCTAGTGAATATTTTCCAGCTCTGTAGACGGAATATTTTATTTTGCAGTTATTTGCATACGACCATTTTTCTTCGAATGATAAAGATTCCCATCAACACGTGAGTAGAAGTCAGTTGGGTTCAAATCCTCTTTAGAAATCGTTGAAACACCAACTGAGACAGTAATGGAAATTGAATTACCCGCTTTATCATCTAAATCAATATCCAAGTGATTCAATGCCATAAAAATCTGTCGGACAATCGGTTCCGTAGCCGATAGATCATAACTTGGAAAAATGACATTAAATTCTTCGCCACCAGTCCGATACAATTTAACATTCGGATCATTCTCGTCGATAATCGTTTGAACAACATCCGCCGTATGCCTCAACACCTTATCACCGGCCAAATGACCATAAGTATCATTAACCTGCTTAAAGTGATCGATATCAAACATCATCATCGAAAGCGATAAATTACTATGAAAACTAGCATCAAAGAGGTTGCGAATTTCCGAAACGTAGGCTGCATAATTCTCCGTTTTTGTCAGAGAATCATGATTGGCAAATTCCAACAAACGCATTTTTAAATTGCTATCTCGCAAAATCATTCCGACATAGCTGTATAGCAACATTTCAAAAATAGCTAGATAAGCCCACTCTTCATAGTATGTTTTCCAACCGAAGCCAAATTTTATCTTCATAAAGAGCCACAACAGTCCACCGAAAAATATACCTGCTGCCATATAGATATAAAATGGGTGATCATTATGTTGTCTACGTCTGACGTGACTTAGTACTTCATAGAAACTTAGTAATGTAACACTGTGACACCAAGACTCCCAATAACCAATCGAACCATTAAAAAGCATATATAAAACCAACAGTGGATATAAATAATAAAACGGAACATGAACATTTAAAAAATACACGCAAAAAATCAAGGCAATAAGTTGAAAATTCATAAATTGCCAAGAAATCGGTGTATCAACAATCGTTAATTGCATGCTGATAATGAAAATCCCCATATAAATAACACCAAGCCAAGAATTTACGAGATATTCGTTAAATCGTATACCTTTTGAAGAAAACCAAGTCCTCAAAGAATCAAAAAAGACTTGATACAATGTAAAAACACCTAAAACAAAAAAAACACTCGTGATAAATGGCGACAAACGCCAAACTGACCATGTCAAAAACCTGAAACCCCCTGCTAGGCTATTTTTAATTATTTATAATTTTTTTTATATAAAACGATAACTATGCCATAGTAGCACAAAAAAATCCCGCCGTTCCACTTAATTAAAGAATAGCGAGAATCAATTGATTAAAAACCGTTTGAGACTAATTAAATCATTGATAAATCAAACTTTTTGATGAAATCCACAAAAAGGACAATATTTAATAACTATCCTTTTTGTACGAACATATCTAAACTTATTGAGCCGTAATTTGCATACGCCCGTTCTTCTTAGAATGATAAAGGTTATCATCCACTCGACTGTAAAAATCATCCGGACTCTTGTCAGTTGCGACCAAACTAGATACTCCAACCGAAATTGTAATCTTAATTTGGTTTTTACCATCTTGAATGTCCAAATTATTCAAAGATGTAAAAATTTGTCTAACAATCGGTTCAGTCGATGGTAAATCATATCCTGGGAAGACGACGTTAAACTCTTCGCCACCAGTCCGATATAACTTCACTTTTGGATCATTATTATCAATTACCTTTTGAGTCTCTGTTACGGCCTTTTGTAAAACTAAATCACCAGCCAAGTGACCGTATGTATCATTAACTTGCTTAAAATGATCAATATCAAACATCATCATCGACAAGCTCAGCTTATTTCTAAGGCTCTCTGGAAAGAGCACCTTCATTTCAGACACATAATCCGCATAATTTTCGGTCTTTGTTAACGCATCATGATTAGCAAAAGCAACAAGTCTTCCTCTAACATCACTTTCACGTAACAACATCCGAACATAACTATATAGTAGAACTTCAAATATAATCAGATAACTCCATTCTTGCAAGAAAACTCTTGTAGTTAAATGGAATTTTACTGCAACGAAGAACCACATAATTGCTCCCCAAACGACACCGACAAATATGTAGCCAACGAATGGATGCTTTCTAACTTGTCTCCTACGAATATAATTGAATGTCCAATAAGTAATCATGATACTCAAAGCGTGCGCCCATGATTCCCAATAACCAATAGAATTGTTAAAGACCATATAAACTAAAACGATTGGTACAAAATAATAAAATGGAACTCTAATGTTAAGAAAGTATGCACAGAAAATCAAGCCAATGATAATAAAGTTCATGAATTCCCACGAAATACTTTTTCCCACTATTGTTGACTGCATGCCGAATACGAAAATTAACATGTAGATAACACCAAAAGCAGACCTCAATGTGTTATCAGTAATTGACAGCTTTTTCTCATGAACGATGGTTTTCAGCCAATCGAAGACAACTTGATAAAGCGTGAAAACACCCAAAATGAAAAAGATACTCGTAATAACGGGCGAAACACGCCAGTAACTCCATGTCATACGACTCTGTCTCCCTTCACATATTAATGCTTTTCATTAAAGTATTTGCACTTTCAGAATACACTTTAATATATTTATTTCAATTGAAATTTTACTATTATATTTATTAAAAATCATATAATTAAATTATCTAAAAATCAAAATAGTCAAATTTAAGTCAGACATTATTGATTTTTTTGTCGGTTATATTTTATTTACCATATGCATCAAATTAATTTGAATTAATCATTGAATTACTAGCATTAAAGGGAAACCGATATCAACGACAAGTTCAGAAATAATCACTAGTTATATAAAAAGCTTTATAACAGGCATTCGTGCTTTCTCTTGAAGCAATACATATACACAAAGTCTACGGTATTTAATCCACTTCAAATCCAAATCCATAATTCTTTTCTTCTATATAAGAAGACTCTCAATTTTTAAAAAAAATTTGATAAATAAAAAGGTGCTCGGATTTAAACCCAAACATCTAATTAAATTTAGAAATAATCAATTAATTGTGGCTTTTCATTTACAAAGACATCATTTAACTGATCAATTTTTTCACTATCACCCGCTACAACCCCGAGTTCAAACAACGAATTTAAGGAACGATAGCCAAACATGGCTTTAGTCAACGTTTGAATAGTCATTTCCATGTCAGGAGTTGCCTTATCGGCAATCTCGAAACTTACAACACCGTTTTCAATCGATAGTTGCCAAATATGATTATTCCACTCTAAATCATCACTAACCTTGAAATATACCTCTGGCATAACCAACGTTTGAACTGGATAACGTTTCATAAAATCATTCAAGTCAACAATTCTAGCCATCATATAAGGTGTGACAGTAACTTGTGCTGAATTAGGATCAGCTAATAAATCAGCCTTGAAATCTGGATCTGGTGATTCATAGACGAATTTCTGAAAAATTGACTGATGTTTTGTAACAAATTTACCTAACAATTGACGGCTAAGTGGATTTTCATTAAACCACTCGTGAATATTGAAAGTTGGGCCTTCATTGTAGTAAATTAGATAACCAATCAATTGATCAGTATCATCATACGCCGTAGCAACTTGATAATCTCCATGTTTATCAAGCATGTGATCCCACCACCACTTTGGACGGACCACTCCACCGCGATGATTATTGCTCAAATACATAATCTTAATGTCATCGCTCAAATCTTTAATATCATCACGTTCAACATGACCGCTTGTAGCATTTTTAATCCGTGGGAGTCGATCATTATTCATCGTTATAACGCTATGGTCAAAGACTTGTTCATAACCAAATTGACGATAATATCCGTAGGAAAACGGCGCTAAATAAGACAATGTGATCTGATTGTGATACATATCGGTCAAGGCAGCTTTCAATAACGTTCCGGCACCACCGCGGCCCCCGAATTCAGGAGCACTCATAACGTCGCCGATACCATTCATCTTATAATCAACACCGTGGAAATTAACATCAAATGGAATACTGAAGAGTCCACTGCCGAGTTTCTTATGATTCATTAACCCATATACCATTGAATGATCAAAGCGTTCTTTCAAAACATCCTTACGATGCTTTGAATCCTCGCGATTGAATGAGTACAAATATAATTTATAAAACTCATCAAATTTATCTTCATCGAGTAAATATTTATTCATATTTCCCTCCCTATAAAAAAATACTATTCAATTGAGAATAGTATTTCTTTATTTTTATTATGCTAGTTTGAAACTACTCCAAGGCTTGATGTAATTCAACAAGAAAGCCTCGTCAGAATTCAAGTGTCCGATAACATTACGACGACCGTCATTCTTTATATCACGAAGTGCGATTTGCGTCTCACCTTTGTATTGACCGTAGTTTTCATTAACAATGATGATATCACCGCGTTTGATATCTTGAGTATCATGGGCAGGAAAGTTCCCATCTTTATAAACAACTCGTGTCATTGTACTACGCAACAAGTAGTCAGATGCATCACCACGATAGACGTGGGTAGTATTCAAAATAACTTCTTTTTCAAGATCAGTCGCATTGTTTGAGAAATCAACCTTTAATACTGGATAAGGTGCATAGAAGGCTTCAGAAGCTTCCTGTAGCTCTTCATCAGATGCATAAGTGTTTCCGATGATGACATCATCAACGACTCCACTCAAGAGCAAATGCTTAACTTGTGTCGCAATTGGTAAATCACGATCATCTTCAAGCGTTGGCAAACCATCCTGAACAGGCCAAGGACCAAATGTTGCACTATGTGAGCTAATGAAGGCAGCTGAGTGAATATTACGATTCTTGAAAAAGTTTGACCATTTAATGAAGAAGTCTTCACCTAAGCCAGTATATCTTTGAGGATAAAAGTTATGACAACCTAGGAGGTTATTTGTGTCAGGATGATATGAAATAATATTATCCAAGTAGTGTGTACCAGAACTCATATTAATTTCAATCTTCAACCCGTAAGGATTACGAGTCATCTTAGCCTCTTCCATACCAGAGAAACCTTCGTCCAATCTGATACCGGCAGCGCCAAGATCATGGAAAAATGATAAATTATCATAACTAATATCAAGTGCTTTGAATAATCTAGGATTCATATCAACTATTGTAACAAAGCCCAACTTATTTCCATAAGCAATCGTTTCTTTAAAACGGTTAATGGTTTTGTCCTTGTCATCGCCTAATTCAAGCAATGAAGCAAAGATTCGTGAATAACCTAGTTTACTAGCAGTATCAAGATACTTTCTATCATCTTCTAAAGTTGAATGCTCTGGATATAATGATAATCCAAGTCTTCTCAAAACATGACCTCCAAAAAAGTTAAATGTTATTTACTGATTTTAGCTGCATCTAATTCTTCAGCCAATTTTTCTTTATCCATTGACTTGAAGAAGTAGAAGTAAATCAAAGTATCAAGCACGATGTTGACAATTTGTAGAACAGCACCAGAAATGTGACCAGTTGAAATAAATCCTGATAGAACTGGTGGAGTTGTCCATGGAATGTAAACACCCATTGGTCTAGCAACTAAGTTAGTAGCCATTGATACATATGTTGTTGTTACGTTAACAAGTGGTGTCAAAATAAATGGAACAGCCATCTTGTAGTTCATAACAATAGGAAGTCCGAAGACGATAGGTTCGTTAATGTTGAACAATGCAGGTCCAGCAACAAGTTTACCTAATGTCTTCAATTCTTTACTCTTGGCAGCGAATGCTAGTAGCATAGCCAAACCAATTGTGGCACCAGATCCACCCATGTGGACGAAGTTATCGAAGAATGATGTTGTAACGATATTTGGTAGAGCTTTACCAGCAGCAAAGGCAGCGTGGTTTTGGTTCAAAGCTGTTAACCAGATAGGCATCATAACACCGGAAACAACGTTGGCACCGTGAATACCGAATAACCATAGGAATGAAACAAGGAATTCAGCAACTAAAGCACCAGGCAATGTGTTACTCAAGTGGCCCAATGGTGTAGCCAAGAAGAAGGAAATGATATTTGGAATACTTTGCATTGGTGTTGCTTCAACACCGATACGGATTACCCAAACAAGTGCTAAAACAATGAAACCTGGGAATAAAGCAGCAAATGAGTTACTTACTGCAGGTGGAACTGTATCAGGCATCTTGATTGTCCAGTTCTTGTGAACCATCCAAACATAGAAGTCGGTGATAAATAGACCAACAATAATAGCTGTAAATAAACCTGCTGAATCCAATTGTGTTAGTGGAACCCACAATGCTCCAGCTTTATCTGTCTTCAAAGGAATTGTAAGAATGAAAGCACCCAATGAAACGATTGAAGCAGAGATTGGATCAACTTTATAACTCTTAGCCAAGTTATAAGAAATACCGATAACAGCAATCAATCCCATGATATGGAATGAAGCGTTAGTTGGATATTGTAATACGGTTGCCCAGTTCTTACCGAAGATACCAGCCATAAAGTCTAGATAGGCTTGAATTGGGAATTGTGCGATAATCATGAACAATGAACCAATGATGATCATTGGAACAGCTAATGTCATACCATCACGCAAAGCAATCAAATGACGAGAAGAAGCAAGTTTGCCGGCAAGTGGAATTAACTTGTCTTGAACAAAGCCGCTAGAATTCTTTTCAGCCATGTGTAAAACCCCCTCAAATAAATAAAATATGTTTCATAGCAGAAACACGTATCTGCTTACAAGAACCATTGTAACCCTTTTCATTAAAAAGTATATGCATTTATAAGTAAAATAATAAGTTATCATATAAAAAACATGTTACTAATCCGTAACATGTTCCGTAAATCTATTATCAATTTGGTCTACCATCTTGTGGTAAGCACAGTTAGACATCTGCTCAAGCGTATATACAATAGGCACTTGCGTGGTTACGTTGATGTGGCCCTTACGATTCTGTGGCGTGTCATACGAGATAGAAAAGTCTGTTATTTGATTAAGAACTGAGTAAGAATTAGCCGTTAAAGCAATCGTTTCTGCCCCATTCTTCTTATAATAACGTGCTTGTTCCAAAACTTGATCCGTCTCACCAGAAATCGAAACTAGAATCAACAGCGTCTTTGAGAAATCTCTGTCTGAGAAGGGTTCTGGCTGGAATGGATCAATGATAGGCAATGAGTAAATCCCATAACTAGATAGGATGCTAGCGCCAAATTGAGCAATACGTCCGCTGTTACCTACTCCAAAAAACAAAACAAGATCCGAAGCATTGATCATATCGGCAGCTTGATTGATTTTGTTATCAAATGGTTCCTCATCTGCAACAAGTTGAAAGAAGTTTTTAATAGGCTCCATACTTGGATCCTGTTGAGATTTAGCGGGCTGCTTGAGACTTTGCTTGAGAGCAAATTTAAACTCTGAGAAGCCGCTATAATCCATCTTTTTAAGGAATCTCAAGATAGTGGTGGTCGAGACATGCGCTGCATCAGCCATCTCTCGAATAGTCATATTTTGAACTTCCTTCGTATGGCCAATAATATATTTATAAACGATTAATTCCAGACGATTAAGCTCATGAACTTTCTGATATGGAAACATATTTTAACCTCCCTTATGATTGGTCTATATCATTTTTAGTTAACATAATTATATTATATATGTAACAAATTACATAATCTAGGTGCCGTCTCCAGGTTTTAGAACATTTACCTGCTATGCCGCCTCCAGTTGTCAGTAAGATAGCCCTGTAGTGGGGACCGGTCCGAGCCAAAGTACGGTCTCGAACCTCGCTTTGAATCCTTGCAAATTCAGCAAGTATCCAAAGTCGCCCTGTGGTGTATGGCTAAAGCCATAACGCCACCTCCACTGCTGGACTATCTTACTGACAACTTCCGGCTAGAATTTGTTTTTTAAGTTAACTGATACTTTAAATGTGCATATATCGGTTGAACTTGTATTTAAAACTAGTACTTCGTTAAACTAACTAACAACAAATACAAAAGTATCTTGCAATACATTAGCCAACTTGTGACAGTGATTTACCAGCAGTGCAAGTGGCGTTAGAGCAGCGATTTTCTGCTCTTACCCCACTGACGTATTTTGAGATTCGCGGGTTTTGCGAAGCTCAAAATCGAGGTGCGAGACCTTGGCTCGCACCGGTCACACAGCAGGTAAAATCAATGTCACAAGTTGGTGGCCCCAAACCATAAAACAAAAGAAGCTAAGACAAAATGATATGACTTTGTCTCAGCTTCTTTTTAATTGATTCAGTCTAATTGTGATCCGTTTGTACGGATTACTTTTTGATACCAGTAGAATGAATCTTTCTTTGAACGTTCAAGTGTTCCGTTACCTTCATCATCTTTATCAACATAAATGAAACCGTAACGTTTGGACATTTGACCCGTTCCAGCAGAAACTAAATCAATGCAGCCCCAAGGTGTGTAACCTAAGAGATCCACTCCATCCTCGTTAACCGCTGTTATCATTTGTTGAATATGAGCTCTTAGATAGTCGACACGATAATCATCATGAATGCTACCGTCAGCTTCAACTTTATCGTAAGCGCCAAAACCATTTTCAACAATCATTACTGGCTTGTGATAGTGTTCTGTCAACCAGTTCATTGAATAACGTAGTCCGATAGGATCAACTGGCCAGCCCCAGTCATTATATTTAAGGTTAGGGTTCTTAACTGTCTCACGGTCGCCGACAAACTTGAATTCAGGATTATCGTCACTGTATTTAACAGTCATTGAGTTGTAGTAACTGAAACCAACATAATCAACTGTTCCCTCACGTAAAACAACGCGGTCTTCAGCTGTGATATCTGGTCTCAAGTCATGATTCTTAAAGTAAGCTTCCATACCTACAGGATATTCACCTAAGGCTTGAACATCAGCCCACCAGTAACGTCTTTGCATAGCTTTTTCGGCTAACAAAATGTCACGTGGATCTGATGAAGCTGGATAAACGGGTGTGAAGTTAACCATATTACCAATTTCAAAGTCAGGGTTGATCTTGTGACCAATCTTAACTGCCAAGGCACTAGCAACAACTTCATAATGTGATGCTTGATACATCAAGGCTTCACGCTCGTCTTCTGATTCATTGTCTCTAAAGATCAAACCAGAGTCAGTTGCGATTGAAAAGTCATTAGTAAATGTTGTTTGATTGTTGATTTCGTTGAAAGTCATCCAATACTTAACTTTGTTCTTGTAACGTTTGAAACAAACTGTTGCAAATTTAACAAAGAAATCGATAACTTTACGACTTCTCCAACCACCGTATTCTTCAACCAAGTGATATGGCATTTCAAAATGTGACAATGTGATAACTGGTTCGATGCCATACTTCAAGCATTCATCAAATAAGTCATCATAAAATTTCAAACCTGCTTCATTAGGTTCGTCTTCATCGCCATTTGGAAAGATTCTTGTCCAAGCGATTGATGTTCTAAAACATTTGAAGCCCATTTCAGCAAATAATTTAATATCACCTTTGTATTGGTGATAAAAATCAATTGCCTCGTGGTTAGGATAATTCTTACCAGCAATAATTCCATCAGTGATTTCACGTGGCTTTTGGTAAGCACCGGCGGTCATGATATCTGACACACTGACACCTTTGCCGTCAACATTCCAAGCACCCTCGAGTTGGTTGGCTGCAACAGCTCCTCCCCATAGGAAATCTTTTCTTAAACCACTTTTTGTTGTTTCAGTCATATAAAAACCTCTCTCCATTTTATATGTCTATTCTTCTAGATCTTTACCATTTGACGCGATAACTTTCTTATACCAAGCAAATGAATCTTTCTTGTAGCGTTTCAAACTACCGTTACCTTCATCATCTTGATCAACATAAATCATGCCGTAACGTTTCTTCATTTCACCAGTACTTGCTGAGATCAAATCAATGTGACCCCAAGGTGTATAACCGATCAATTGCACACCGTCTTCTTTAACTGCCTTTTCCATTTGTAAAATATGGTCATGGAAGTAAGAAATACGATATGGATCATGGATACTGCCATCGTCTTCTAATTTATCGTAAGCGCCAAAGCCATTTTCAACGATGAATAGTGGTTTGTGCCAACGTGTTGTCATCCAATTCATTGCGTAACGAAGTCCAACGGGATCAATTTGCCAACCCCAGTCAGATTTTTCAACATAAGGATTTGAAACTAAATCTTCACTCTCGTTGTAATCAAAGTGAGTATCGTTTTCCTTAGCTTGAGTTGTAAATGACATGTAATAACTAAAGCCAACATAATCAACTGTTCCAGCTTTTATAGTTGCCAAGTCGCTAGCAGTGATATCAATATCATAGCCTTTACGACTCCAATATTTTTCAATCCATTCTGGATAATAGCCGAGTGCTTGAACATCGCCAAAGTAATAACGATATTGCATAGCACGTTCAGCCTTCATAATATCGGCAGGCTTTGATGTTAATGGATAAACTGGGCACATTGCAATCATTGAACCGACTTGTAAACTTGGGTCAATCTTGTGTGCAATTTGAACAGCATGAGCACTAGCAACAAATTCATAATGAGCAGCTTGGAACATTTCCTTTTCCCAGTTGTCATCTTTGCCTAATTCCAAACCAGAGTCTTGCAACAATGGATGTGGATCACTCCAGTCAGTTTGGTTGTTGATTTCATTGAAAGTCATCCAATACTTAACTTTGTCCTTGTAACGTCTGAAACATACTTCAGCAAAACGATCAAAGAAACCGATTAGCTTACGATTACTCCAGCCGCCATATTCCTTAACCAAGTGATATGGCATTTCGAAATGTGACAAAGTAATTACTGGTTGAATTCCATACTTGAGACATTCATCAAACAGGTCATCATAAAATTTCAAACCTGCTTCATTAGGTTCAGTTTCATCACCATTTGGAAAAATTCTTGTCCAAGCAATTGATGTTCTGAAACATTTCAAACCTAATTCAGCAAATAATTTGATGTCTTCGGGATATTTGTGATAGAAGTCGTTACCCCAATGATTAGGATAAATTTCTCCATCCTTGACACCATCAGTTACTTTACGAGCTACTCCCTTAGAACCAGCAGTCATGACATCAGCAATACTTACACCTTTGCCGCCTTCATTCCAGCCACCTTCTAATTGGTGAGCAGCAACAGCGCCACCCCAAAGGAAACCTTCGGGCATTTGAATTCCTTCACTCATTGAAATTATTTCCCTTCTTTATCAAGTCTCTTGTACAAATCAACAATTTCTCCAGCAAGGTCTCTAAATGTAATAGCATTCATGATGTGATCTTGTGAGTGAACCATCAATAATGTAACTTTAGCGTGGTCACCATTAGCTTCTTTTGTAAGCATATCTGTTTGTGAGTTGTGTGCATCAACTAAGAACTTATCAGATTCCTTTAACTTTTGGTCAGCAATTGTAAAGTGGCCTTTCTTAGCAGCGTTGATTGCTTCAAAAGCAGAACTCTTGGCGTTACCACCGTTAATAATTAATCCCATTACTGTTTGTAATTGTTCATCATGTTGTTCTTCAGCCATTTTTATAAATCTCCCTCAATATTTTAAGCGCTTACTGTCGCTTTAAATAACAAAAGGGGTGCAAATTTACGCCCCTTTGTTTGTTTTTTTATTAATGATTAACCGATTAATTTAATTGATTCTTGTAGAACCTTTTCACCGTTCATCATTCCGTAGTCTTGCATGTTGATTACTTCAACAGGAATACTCAACTTGTCTTTGAATTGTCCTTCAAGATATCTTACTTGAGGTCCAAGCATTAAAACATCAGGATGTTTTTCTTCCAATTTTGCATCTGCATCTGCAGCAGCAGTAGCGAAGATTTCTGCGTCAATTCCATCGCTTTCAGCAGCCTTTTGCATTTTTGATACTAGTAAACTTGTTGACATACCAGCAGCACATACTAACATAATTGTCTTTTCAGCCATAATCAAATACCTCTCTTGATTCATAATTTATTTATTTGTTTTTTTGCTAAAACGTTTACTAAAAACGCTTTCATAGAACAATTAGATTGTATAACGTCTCCGAAATTTTATCAAGATGTTTTTACTAAAAAACAAATATTAGTTTCAAATTTGTCTAGATTTGGTTATTTATTGATAATAGCGGGATTTATCTAATGTGTTACTTATAAAACATAATTTCTGTTTTTTAGCTGCCGTCGGAAGAGCAGAGAAGTATTTCGCCTGCTGTGCGGTACGGTCCCAGTCTCGAGCCTCGGTTGAAGCCATAACGCCACTTCCACTGCCGGTGAGTACTTCTCTGCTCTTCCGACTGGTTATAACTTAAATACTCCAAATGATTGTATTGATATACTTTCAAAAACATTAAATACTTTTTCAAGTACATCACCGCATTAAATCAAAAACCACTAAGAGCAAAAAAAATAGTACCAACTCACGAATGAATTGATACTTGCTTTAATCAAATTCTTTATTTAAGACTCTTTCTAGCATTTCTGCCACGCCGTCTTGGTTATTGTTACTAGTCGTATTCCAAGCCACGTCCTTAACTCGTTCAATAGCATTGTCCATGGCTACGCCATAACCGACTTCTTTGATCATATCCAAATCGTTTCCATAATCACCGAAGCACATGAAGTGTGTCATCGGAATTTTAGAATATTCTGAAACATGTTGCAAAGCTGACAATTTTGTTACATCTTGCCCATTGATTTCAAAATAATAGCTACCTGAACGACTAATTGTGATTGGCAAAGCTGTAAACGACTCTAGTTTCTTTTGTAATTCAGGTAATTTAGCTGGTGAACAGCTGAAGCAGACTTTATAAATATCTAAGTCTGGTCGATCATTTAATTTCTTCAGATCCTCCATTGAGTGTGCTTTGATGTGATGACGACTCATTCCCTCAAAGTAAGTCGTCCAACTATGATTTGGGTCATAGATATACACGTCATTCAAACCATCCAAAACTACTTTAAATTTACTAAATTCTGCACGTTTTAAAATCTCTGCGATAACTTTATGGTCCAATGGTTGATCAATAATTCTTTTTCCCTCAGGATCAACTACGACTGCACCGTTTAAAACCACACGATAGCCTGGTACTTTTAAATCATTCTCAAAATATTTATTAACGGAATGTAACGTTCTCCCTGAACAGATTGCGAATTCACGCCCCGAATTGACCACATTACGAATAGCTTGGACATTGGCGGACGAGATTTTACTGTAACTATTCAGTAACGTTCCATCTAAGTCAGTTCCTACAAATTCAATCATTAATAACGTAACCCCTTACATTGTTGCAATTTATAATAATCATACGACACTGATTGAAAAAAAAGAAGTCCCTTTCACAATTACTTAGCGACAAGGACTTTATTTAAGTCGGCAATGAATCCCGGATAAGAGACATCAATTGCTTCAATATTTTTAATTTTAAAAGGCGTATCTGTCAAAATCGAGGCGATACAGAGCATCATAGCAATCCGGTGATCATTATGGCTGTCAACGTCATCTTTAACATGGATCTGCTGTTCCCCATCAATCACGATTTGGTCTTCATGAACCTGCATAATAATGCCTAATTTAGCCAATTCCGTCCGCATATTAATCAAACGATCACTGATTTGTAGATAAACATCGTGGATGCCATCAATCACCGTCTGACCCTTTGCCTGTGAAGCCATTAAGGCTATCAAAGGTATTTCATCAATGATAAAGGGTACTTGTTGAGCGGAAATTGTCGTGCCGTGTAACTTTTGAGATTTGATGATTAAATCGCCAAATGGTTCAATACTGTTGATTGAATGCTGGTTGAGAAAAATATGAGCTCCCATTTGTTTAGCTACATTTAATAGACCAATTCTCGTTGTATTCAAACCAACACGTGGCAAAGTAATCTCGCTGCCTTCTGACAACAAAGCCCCAACAATATACATCGCAGCTGAGGAGAAATCACCAGGAATGGTCAAACTTTGGCCTTCCAGTTGGCTATGTCCTGGATGAACCACGATAATATCCGGTTTAACATCAACGTCAGCACCAAAGTAATTTGCCAGCACTTCTGTGTGATTTCTAGTTGGAAGTTTTCGAATAATTCGTGTATCACTATTAGCATATATCCCGGCCAAGATTAGACTGCTCTTAATTTGAGCGTTAGAAATATCTTGATGATATGTAATTCCCTGCAAGTCATTACTACCAGTTATTTTCATCGGTAAAGCATTTTCAGTCGTTGATTGGTAACTAGCCCCCATCTCCTGTAAAAGGTTAACCAAGTGGCTTGTGGGACGTTTTTGAAGATATTTACCACCAATCACTTCATATGGATTAGGACTACTTGCTAAAACGCCAAATAACAAACTTCTCAAAGTTCCAACATTATCAATTTGCAACGGCTGATCCAATGGCTTTAGTTGGTGATCAACGCCCTTAATAATCATGTCTTTATTGCTAATTTCAGTATGAATCTTAGCACCTAATTCTTTAAAAACTCGAACTGTTACAGCCAAATCATCGGCATACATAAAATTACTAATTTGGGTTACCCCATTAGCTAACGCACCAAAAATAATGGCTCGATGAGCAATGCTCTTATCACCTGGTACCGTTATTTCGCCTTGAAAACTAAATTTGCGTGGTTGCGTATTAAAGTCAAACATGTTTCTACACCTCAAATGTATTTAAAAACTGCCGTCTCCGGTGATGAAAGCATTTACCTGCTATGCGGACCGGTCCGAGCCAAAAAGCGGTCTCGAACCTCGATTTGAAGACTTTCCATAAACCGGAAAGTCTCCAAACTCGCCCGGTGGTGTAAGAGCTAAAGCTCTAACGCCACACCCACAGCCGGTAAATACTTTCGTCTCCTCCGACTAATTAATTTCTTGATTAATATTAATAATTTAATTGTTTTTTGAGCCCAATTATAATTATGCCTATTTCAAGTAAAACAAATATCTTATTATTGAATCAAATAAAAAGTCCTAAGTAAACTAGTAAGATCTAATTAATATTTTTATATCCAACAAAATGAACAAAATCTCAAATCAGCGTATCAAACACCCAGAAACGGATATGTTCATATTAATTCCTTCACTGTTACGCTACCTAATTTTGAAATATAAAACAAACTTTTAGTCTTGAGAATAAAGAAGTTTCTTCTCAAATTAAGACATGATAATTCCTCATTAATTTATTTAAAACTCAATATCAAAAAAAAGAGAAACTTTACTATACCTGATTATCTCAAGTGTAATAAAGTTCCTTTTTATTTAAAACTAAATTTAGTATCAATAATAGACAAGACTATTTAAAAATAAAACTAGTCGGAAGCACTGAGAACATTTGCCCGCTGTGGGTGTGGCGTTATGGCTTTAGCCATTACACCACTGGGCGTGTTTGGAGCCTTACCGGCTTTTGGTAAGGCTTCAAACCGAGGTTCGAGACCGCTCTTCGGCTCGGACCAGTCCGCATAGCAGGCAAATGTTCTCAGTGCTGGAGAAAACTGAATAAAAAAAATAGGACCTCAGCCCTATTTTCATTAATTATTGAAATCTTATACGCAAAGACGATAGATAGCTTCAGCAAAAATCTCCATAGCTTTTCTCATATCAGCCTTACTCCAGTTTTCGTTTGCTTGGTGCATGAAATCAGGAGTTGTTGGTAACATTCCACCAAAAGCAACACAGTTGTGCATTGTTCTAGCAAATGTTGCACCACCAGAAATAGCTGGTTGTGACTTAGTGTCACCAGTTAAATCTTGATATGTTTGCATCAAAGTTTTAACAAGTTCACTGTCAGTTGGAACATACAATGGTGCTACGTAATCAAAGTTTTCATACTTCATATCAAACTTAGCAATAGCATCGGAAACTTGTTGGATCAATTTATCATGATCAATCTTTACAGGAATACGCATATCAATTTGCATTCTTGATTCTTCTGGTGTGATCTTCAAACTAGAAATATTGAAAGTCAGCTTACCAGATACATCATCTGAAACGTCGCCTAACAAATTAGTAGCATTGGCATCTTCGCCAAAAGCCTTCAAGAATTTCAAAGCAGCAACGTCTGGGAATACGTCAGCCAAGGCAATAGCTAATCTAACAACAGCATTAGTACCTTCGGGAGCGTTCATTGCGTGAACTGATTTACCATGAACTTCAATTTCGCCGTCTTTTTGATCAGCATCAAAATTGTGAGCTTGTAGGGCAGCAAATACTTCAGCTTGTTTTGGACCATCATAGATAGCTTTTCCAGGAACAGCATTGAATGCGTTCTCAAGGTCAAGGTTCAATTCTGTTGAACCAGGGCCAGTCAAGTATGATTGTTGCAAACCTTTTTCAGCGTAAATCAATGGGAATTCAGCATCAGGAGCAATACCCAAGTCAATTGGGTCTTCCTTCTTGTTATATTCAGCTAAACATCTCCAAAGAATTTCTTCATCAGTACCAAAGATTACACGAATTTTTTTGTTAAATGTATAGCCTTTGTCCAAAATTGATTTAATGGCATAAATAGCTGAAATAGTAGGTCCTTTATCATCTTGAGTACCACGTCCGTACAACTTATCATCTTTGATAGTTAGTTTGTAAGGTTCAACATCCCAAGCTTCCAAGTTTCCAGCAGGAACTTCATCCAGGTGACCAACGATACCAAATGTTTGATCACCCTCACCAATATCAGCATAGCCATAATAGCCATCTGGATCTTCGTATGTTGTGAAGCCCAAGTTTTCCATCAATTCCATTGCTTTATCAAGTGCGGCCTTAGGTCCTTTACCAAAAGGTGCATTAGGCTCTGCTTCACTATTGAATGAGGCAATACCAACTAATTCACCCAAGTCCTTGATAGCTTTGTCTTGAATTTCATTTGTAATAAACTGTTCCATTATTCAAACCCCCAGAAATATTATTTAAACATCGAAACAATAACTAAGAATACAGCGATTACCACGAATAAAATGGCAACCAATTTCCACATGTACTTCCACCATTTAACAATATCAACGTGACCAATTGCCAAAGCACCCATAACGATACCAGAAGTTGGTGTGATCAAGTTAACTAATCCAGAAGCTGATTGATAAGCTGTGATAACAAGTGAGCCATCAACGCCAGAGAATTTACCAAGTGGTCCCATGATTCCCATTGTTGCAGCAGCAAGGCCAGAAGTTGAAGGAATCAAGAATGACATTGGAATGTAGAAAATATATGTTAGAACAATGAAGACACCGGCAGAAAGATTTTGCAAACCAGTTTCACCAGCATGCAAGACTGTCGCAGTAATGTAACCATTGTTCATGATAACTTGAATACCACGAGCAACAGCAACGATAATAGCAACACTGATAAATTCTGTCATACCACCCATGAAAGCACTGATATAATCAGATTCCTTCATGTGGAAGACAAACATGATAACAACTGACATCATAAAGAATAGTGTTGTGATTTCTGTAAAGTACCATGTACCAAGTGGAGCCAAATCTTTACCAATTAAGGCACCAATGAATGGAATATTTGTGAGCCACTTTGTAAAGCTGTCGAAGAATGTCCAGCTAGAGTTCAAACTTGACCAAGGAATCAAACTAGCAATCATAACAACGAATGTTAAGGCAAATAGCCAAAGAACACTCTTTTGTTTCTTAGTTAGTTTTTCACCAACTGATCTATCTTCCATGTTAAATTCTTCAAGATCCTTTTGACGACGTTCGAAAACAACTGATTTTGAAGGGTCTTTCTTAACCTTTTCAGCATAATGCATAACATAGACAATACTGATAGCGGTTACGATAATTAGTAAAATGAATCGAGAAATCAAACCGTCACCTGGTGAAATATTGATTGTCTGTGATGCAACACCTGTCGCAAATGGATTAACTGTTGAAGCCAAACACCCAACTTGTGAACCAATCAAAGCTAAGGAAATCGCCGTAATTGAGTCATAACCAACACTGATCATAACTGGAATCAAAATTGGATAGAAAGCAATCGTTTCCTCACCCATACCGTAAGTAGAACCACCGATTGCAAATAAGATCATTAAAATTGGGATAAGTGCTTTTTCTTTACCATGATACTTACGAACAGTTGAACTAATACCATCGTCCAACGCTTTAGTTTTATTGACGACCCCTAAGAAACCACCAATAACCAAAATAAATAATGAAACTGAAATTGAGCCTTCCGTTAAATCAGTACCAACCATCCCGTTGATTGGCGCCAAAAATACATCCCAGATACCTTGAGGACTACTTGTTCTTGCCTTGTAGGTACCTGCAATGATGTTTCCCGCTTTGGTAGTTGCATACTCACCAGCGGGGATAATCCATGTCAAAATTGCAACAACGATTATCAAGAAGAACAAAATTGTATAAGCGGATGGCATTTGCCATTTTTTTGCTTTCTTTTCCATTAAATCAACCCTCCTATATTTATAATATAGTCTCAGGATATACGATAAAATAAACTATTACAATGCTTTATAGCGAAATATTTTTAAATAAAATTTCCCTTAACATCAGTTGTGTAAACGGTTGCAAAATATTACAATATTATTAGATTCAAGAGGGAGATATTAGAATGATCGATACGATTGAATTTGGAAAAAGGATCAATCATCGTCCAATAATTGTAAGTTTTTTAGTCAGCTTTTTGGCTGGTAGCCTTGGGTTAATCGCTAACATAAAAGTATCCATAATATCATTTTTGATAGTTTTATTTTTACTACTTTGCGTTTATTATCCGATTCTTCTGCCGAAACTATTCGGACATTGGCAACTAGAAAAGCATGGCATTTCTTACTATAAAATGACCACTTATCAAGACAAATTAAAATTAATTTTCCATCCAGATCAGGCTGAATTTCAATTTATCAGTTATTCTCAAATTAAAGGTTTTCAAGTTCACGAAGAAAATCAGAAATATTCTGTAGCCGATATTTTGACAATCAAGCCTGCTAAACAGTCCATTTTTCCGGGACTTAGAAAGCCGTTTTTCTTAGAATTAGAGTTGAATCAAGCTTCCACCGATTTGGACCTCTCCTTTGATCAATTGCATGATCCGCAACACACAATGTATCGCCTGACCAACGTCTTACAAATTCTTTCTAATAAAACAAACTAAAAAAACCGAGATGGAATTCTAATTTTCATCTCAGTTTTTTTTAATTTACTTTAATTGTGCCTGAATTTGCTTTAACAGTTAAATTATATTGTGGATTATTCCCAACGGTACCTTCTTTGAGACTTTGAACGTCATGTTTAAGACTTGCTGCATGACCCATCTTCACAACTCCACTACGAGCTTCGAGGTCGAAATTGTAAGAATCATCCTCGGGCATAATCAATCTAACCGTCCCGCTGTTGTTAGAAACATTGACATCCGAGGTGATTTTTTCAAACTCAATTTTAATTGTACCTGATTTAGCAGTAACTGAACCTGCACCGCCAAGATCAAGTCCTTTAATTGTGCCACTATTAGCTACAATGTTGTAATCAGGACTGAACACATCGTCCAATCTAATAATGCCACTTCTTGAATCAATTGATAGTAAATCTTTAGCAGTAACATCTTCCAAAACAGTCTTTCCCGATGTTGACTTGATCAGTAGTTGATTTATGTCAATATCTCTGGCATTAACTAATCCACTACGGACATTAATTAATGCTTGATCGACACTATCCAAATCTTGGAGTAATAAACTACCATTTCGGTTAGTAACACGCATTTTGCCATTGAAATCTTGCGGAATCAAAACTTGAACTTTGATTTTCAGAGGTAGGAAATGAGGAATTCGACCTTGCTTAACGACCAAAGTATCATCAACAATATCAGTTTTAACTTGATAATCGGGATTAGCGCGGGACATATATTCACGTACTACAATTTTGTGACTTCTCGTTGGTAAAATTTTCAAATCAGCATTTTCATAATCAATATCAATCTTTTCGATTCCAACTGGTGAAAATTCACTTTCATCCGTTAATGGTAGAGATTCAACGTGTACTTCGGTGTCATAATCATCATCATTAAACTTTGCATTGACATCATCAAACCTTTCTTTGGTCGTAGTTTCCTTACCATTAAAGCTGATACCATCTTCATTGATAAACATGTTACCCAATTTAACACCATTGGAATTAATTCTGATAGTTTTACCATTATTGATAGTAATTCCGTCATCATCGATATTGAGCAATTTTCCATTATCGATTCTGATACCGTCGTCATCTAGATCAATATGATGTTCATGAATTGTTTTATGGTAATGATTGCTTTCATCTTTATCGTGGCTATCATCTAAGACTTGATCAATAACGTCATCAATGTCGCCAAATCCTTGAAACGCTGCTGTAACAGCATCTTCATCTGTCATATCGGCAGTTTTTTTATCTTCAGCAGAGGCAATCAAATCAGATGCCAACTCTTCTCGTAATTCTTGTAAGTCGTCATTATCGGGATAATCCGCAAAAATTTTTGTTAACTTTTCATCTACTAATTTATTTATCATTTCACTCATGATCTTGTATCCTTCCTAAAATCAAATCATCAATTACATCTTTGGCAAATTTCCAAGCTTCAATATTATCTTCTAACGTCTGCTTGCCTTGAGTTGTTATTTGATAATACTTGCGACGACCACCTTGACTTTCATCGCCCCAATAACTAGCAATGTCACCGTTTTTCTCAAGTCGTCTAAAAACTGTATAAAGCGTGGCTTCATTCAATTCATATTTATCATGACTTAATTCTTTAACCATTTTGGCAATTTCATATCCATAACTGTCACCTTGGCTGAGAATGTTTAAAACAATCGTGGCCGTATGTCCACGAATTATATCTTTAGAAATCAGTGGTTTCATAATCCATACCTACCTTTTATTTCTATGTAGATAATGTATCACCAATTACTATGTGTGTCAAAGTAATTTACTTGAAACAGTATTTTAGAACAAAAAAAGAGCCAGTCAACATATGACTAACCCTACTTAATCCAAGTTCAAATGGCTTAAAAACTCTTCTTTATTGATATAGTCTTCTTGTCTAGCAACCAAACGTTTTCCAAAACCAGCACAGAGATATTTTTCTTCCGCTGTTTCTGGTACTAATTTTGGCAAATCGATTTTCTGCAAGACAACTAATGTACAAAAACTTGTAAAAGCAATTTCTGTAACATCTGTTTTTAAATCATGGCTAACAATTTTGGTGAAAACTTCAATCTGACGTCCTGAGACTCCTGTTACAAACGATTCAAATTTAATATATTTATCAGTTGTAATAGGTTTCCAAAAATTCACATGATCATAATTGGCAGTAGCAATCTTAGCTTTTACTAATTTAAAACTAGCTAAACCAGCATTCTCATCCAATAAACTGAGTGTCTTGCCACCAAAAAGTGTTCCTTTATCATTCAAATCCCCATCAAAAATAATTCTTTCACTGACCGTTCGAGTTTCTTGACACGTAATCTGTTCCATAATTTTCCCCATTTTAAATGTAATCTTTTGTAAAGCATTCATATAATTAACCTTATGAAAAATAATAGTCGGAAGATTTGATAGTATTTACCAGCAGTGGTAGTGGTGTTAGAGCTTTAGCTCTTACTCCACTGGGCGTGTTTGGAGACTTACCGGTCTTTGGTAAGGCTTCAAACCGAGGTTCAAGACCGCTCTTTGGCTCGAACCGGTCCACACAGCAGGTAAATACTATCAAATCTGGAGACGGCACCCCTAAATTGTAACTGGTCATTCATCCCTTGCCCACTAAATTTTTTAAATACCAGCTAGCTAATTGATTAATTTTATCTAAAATATTATATGATGAGAGTAAGAAAATTCTGGAGGAATATTATGGCATTTCAACTTTGGTATACAAATTATTTTGTGGACATTGATTCTGACAAAACTGTTGACCCCAAAAACATCGAAGGCATCGGTGAATTGGGTGAAGTTTCAGCGAACGGAAACTTGTCTGCATGGCACGTCAAATCACAATTACATGAGGATGATTTCAAAAGACATTTAAACCAATTACTAACTGACCAAACTGAGATCAACCCAGATGACGTAACAGTTACTAAGGGCATCAATGGTGGTCCATTATCAATGCTTTAGTTCATTTTTTGAAAAAATATTTTCACGAATCTTATTCACAACCATAAGTTAAAAATTATATAATGTATAAAATTAGTTTTAAGAGGGAGTTAATTTATGATTCTTATTGCACTATCTGCGGTCATATTGCCACTAGTATTATTAGGCATTCTCAACCTGCCTGCCACTAAAGGTATGTCGATCAGTGCATTTATTGTTTTACTGGAAGGCTATTTCTTTTGGAAAATGCCACCTAAAGTTTTACTAGCTTCAATTTTCCAATCAGTTCACAAAGCACTGCCGATCCTATGGATCTTGTTTGGTGCTTTAATGATGCTGAATATTTTACAACACACGGGAGCCATTGAAAGAATCAATGCCGGATTTCATACGATATCGGCTGATATGCGACTGCAAGTTTTACTAGTCGCCTTTCTCTTTGGTGGTTTAATCGAAGGTGTCTCTGGATTTGGTACACCAGCTATGGTCACTGCCCCACTGATGATTGCTTTAGGTTTCTCACCAATGGCCGCCGTAACATTAGCTCTAGTTGCCGATTCAACGCCAGCATCGTTTGGAGCTGTCGGAACACCTTTAACCGTTGGTTTAAGTAACGTCAGTGAAAAAGCTGACTTTCTAAATGCCATTGGTCAAAGAATTACTCAATTAGACTTGTTTGCTGGAACATTTATGCCATTGATTTTAATCTTCATGTTGGTATTTCTCTTTGGCAAAAATGATAGCAATCCCAAAAAAGACTTTTTAGCACTCGTTCCTTGGTCTCTTTTTATCGGATTAGTCTACAGTATCTTTGCTATCCTAGTTTCATTTATCTTAAGTTATGAATTTGTAGCTATTTTGGCACCTTTTGCCACAATTATTATTGCCATTATTTCAATCAAATTTAGATTCTTATTACCAAAGTCCGTCTTTGAGAAACCATGGACAACTTCAACACAAACAATCACTACTGAAAATAAGATGTCACTTTTGACTGCTTGGTCACCATATATCGTGGTAATCTTAATGTTACTATCCACTAGAACAATCAATCCACTCAAGCAGTTCTTAGTAAACAATGTCAATTTATCCTGGCAAAATATCTTAGGGTTCACCCAAATCAGTTCAGATTGGGAATTCCTCTACTCGCCCGGAACATTATTAACCATTGCCGTTTTGATTGGACTATTAATTCAAGTTAAATCACTCAAGAGTTTCTTACCCACAGCTAAAAAGGTTGTTTTTTCAATGAAATCAACTGCATTAGCTTTGATAGTAACTTTGATAATGGTTCAAATATTTACTAATTCAGAATTAAATGGTGCAAATCTACCAAGCATGCCAATGTACATCGCCAAATTAATTTCCAAATATCTCTCATCAGTCTGGATCATAATTGCTCCTTTCCTTGGTCAACTAGGATCATTCGTTACAGGGAGCACGACCGTTTCAACTTTGACATTCGGTCAAATTCAAGCCGATATTGCTACAAAAGCTGGTGTTGGTAAAGAATTAGTTTTGGCAGCACAATTAATCGGTGCGGCCGCCGGAAATATGATTTGTGTACATAATATTGTTTCAGTTAGTTCCGTAGTGGGATTATCTGGACAAGAAGGAAATATCTTACGGAAAACCGTTGTTCCGGCTTTGTTGTATGGCTTATTAGTCGGAATCGTTGGTTTCATCTTCACATTATTTATGTAAAAACACTTATTACTAATCTCTTTATGAATGTAGAAAAATAGTCCATTGTCACTGGAATTAGTGGCGGTGGACTATTTTGATTTTATTAACTTAACATTGTATTCATTTCTGAAATATCGGTAAAAGGGTGATTATGGTTCCACTGATATGGCATTTACATGGTTAAAATGTAAATCAGCGATAACGTACCTCTTATAATTTATCTTTTCTAACTGCAAGATTAATATCTAATATGAAGTTTGAACCTTACTAAGGTTTTGATATCCCCCTATTTACTTTCTTATTCAACTCTTTACATCGAGTTTGAATATCATTAAAATAATCAATTTCTTGTTTTGAATACTGTTTCTCAAATTCTCCAATCGAAAAATTTTGGGGATCATTTATAATTCCATATAGAACTTCTTTAATAGAATGAGATTCATTTGGCCAGCGATTATCGATATTTTCTGCATCACGATAATAATAGGCTCTACCAGATTTAGAAAATTCTCCCATCACCCAATCAATATCACCAATTTCTGCACCCCGTATATAATTTCCCTTTGATATGGTCAATATTTTTCCTTTTTCGTCTTTGATACTCAAATTATTAGATTCTTCTCTTACTTTACGATTCCATTCCGTGTCGACCGACCAAATAATTTTGCCATCTATAAACTTATAACATCGTGGAGTCATATGATTAATATCGTGATGCTCAATCCAAGATAAATCATTATAATAAACTTGTTTATATAGTTTAAACAGAACATCTGCAAAAAAGGACATTGGTGGGCCAAATTAAGCGTTGCTTATGTATCCACTTATATGATTTTACCTTCATAAGTATCTACTCCTTAATGTATCCTAATATTCATAAATTATTTCGATAGCTTTCCATTTTCAAGAGCTTCTATAAGCCTTCCCGTATCCATATCAAATACTGCAATATTTCCAATATAATATGATGGTCCACCATGATTCCCACCGTCAATGAAATATCTCGCGTATTCTCCCTTGTATTGAACAGTGAATACACCAATACGACTGGCAACTCGGTTTCTTTTAGTAGCTGAATCAGCTGTCCCATCGAGGTACAAACCGGTAATATTACTTGTCGGTGTATGGCCTGAAACGATAGCACAATTTAACGAATTTCTGGCAAAATATGGTTGTACGCTAAACCAATACTCTTCACGTAACCAATATTTATCATGATCTGGTGTATCTTCAATCGGATTTGACAATGAAAGGTTTAATCCCGCATGAACGAATAAAAGCTTGTTCAATTTCACTGTTAATGGAAGTCTACCCATCCAGTCAATCAAGTCTGCATAGTCACGTCTGACAAACTCGGTCGCCATCTTCATACTTGTCAGCTTGTGTCCTTTCAACAGCGTGGCTTCGGCAATAACATCTTCTCCATCTGCTTCCAGCCAGAAATCATTTTCTCCGGTTAAACTTTCCCAAGCTGATGCATCGTGATTTCCTTTGATAGCAAAAATTTTATCCGGTTCTGCCTGTTGCATTTCCATTATTCTCTGAGCCACACTAAATCCAGAATGATGATGCATTGAATCTTGATAATCTCCACCGAAAACTACTGGAGCATCTGGATATTTAGCTCGAATCTTTTCTAATTCAGGAAATACAAGCATTTGGCCATGTATATCTGAAACTGCAATGACTGGTTTCATTTAATTCTCCTTTATAAATCCACTGATACGATTTCCTCATCATTTGAAAATCGTTGACGAATATGAATTTCACCAGTTTTATCTGGGTGAATAATAACGTATCTAAATGTTGAAGTATCTGCATCTGTTAAATTGATTGCTGTCGCTTTATTATCTTTATCCGTCATTGCAACTCTCCCAAACCTGTTACGATGACCATGAATCATTACAGATTTTTTAATTGGATGATTTACCCATTCAAAGTCAACATCACGATTATAAACCGATTCGCCTTCCTTCTTAATTCCATAAATAAAAACTTCAGATGGCACAAGATCGATTCCTCCTTTGATTTCAAGTTTCAGAGTTAGTGAAGGCTCCATACCAGCATGACTCAATATGAAATCTCTATCAGCATAGTGAATCGCTCTGTATGTATCCAAATTACTCAAAAAATCTCTAATATCATTTTCATCAATATCTTCTGCGGCTAATTGGTTTACAGTATCCTGCTGAAGTCGACCGACTGTTGTACGTTTTTCAATATATCGTTTTCGTAGATTAACCTCATGATTACCACTCAATAAATGTAATCTTTCATTTTGCTCCAACAATAGATTCAGCACTTTACCACTTTGTGGACCACGATCAATATAATCTCCCAGTAAAGTAATATCTGCTCCTGAATGAGCATCAAGCATTTCAACTAAATCATCATAATCTCCGTGGACATCCCCGATAATGAGAAGTTCAGACGGAGTAATCTGATTATTAAATGGAATACTTTCGAATGGAAGATTCAATCTGAAAAGAAAATTATTTGGAGTCAAAATAGTCCATCCTAAATCACTCCAATTAATAGCATGATAACGGATTAAGTAATTTGCCATTTTTTGCGTGAATATGTGTCTTTTACTAGTGGTTCAAGTTGATTTAGTAACCCATAATCACTGACTTTTTCTAATTCGGGTGCGATAAAATCTACAATGTAGATATGATACCCAAAGCTAGGGTCAATTCCTTTATAATACCTTAAGTCGCTTCTCCCAAGACCTGATCCTACTGAAATAAAAGGTAACCCTTCGGTAATATAATACTCAACTGTTGACTCAAATAACTGACGAGCCAATCGATGAACTCCAGAACTATACTTAGTTAATATTTCATCAGGCTCATCTATTAAGTACGACTTGTTTCCCACTTCTTTTAACAGATTTGATTTTGAAATAGTATAGTTTATTAATTTTGCTCACTTAATATGCTCTCGATGTTTTGACCAGGTAGTGAAATTGTTAGATAAATATTGCGAGATGAACTCATATTACTATTGATTTGTTCCTTTCAAATTTTAATATCAAATCTATACTAAAGTGTTGATAACATGTTAACTTCCTTTTCTGCCCAATACCAAGTTACCAAGTTGATGAATTTATATGCTTCTTCCGCATTTTTTATAATTGGTATTCTTTTGTCTTCTCGCAACTGAATCTTTTCTCCTAAGTTCAACAGCTCACGGATTAACTCTTGATTATCAATGAATAAAACCTTGCTGCAATAATCTTCAATATAAGAGGTTTGGCCAGGTGACATAGTTCCAATAAATGCATTATCCAAATATTCAGTAAGTCTTTCCTCTTGATTGTCATTGTATGTATCAAAAAGGTGATTATATTTTCCAGCAAAATATCTGTTAAGATTATAGAGGAACACCGGAATCATTTTTGGCATTGGAAGTGGTACTCCTTCAACCAAGATGGTTGGACTCATATTTAGAATACTATATTTTTTTTCCGCAAGAACAAAAAATGAAGGATCTATTTTTTGGTTCCGTGGTAATCCTTGATAGAGAGATGAAATATTAAAATCAAAATCCAAACTTCCAGTTATTGCAACGTCAGGGCCAAGAATTTCGTAGAGACGTGATTTCTCCGTGGGTTTAATAGCATTATTTTCCCCATATCTAATAATTTTATAATCATTAAATGATTCCATGAACTCCCAATCAAAACTCCTATATCTCCGTTGCAGGAACTCTAGTACCAGGATTGAACATTGAGGATCGGGGTTGAACCCAAGATCAGATTTTTTATAGCTCTGAAAATCTCTTATATCCGTTTGTAAAACGTCGTATTCTTGTTTCATAATAATTGTCCCCTTAAAATATTATTATTGATTCGATCCTTTCGAATTTTAATATCAAATTTATCTTAAAATGTTAATAGCATATTAACTTCCTTTTCTGCCCAATACCAAGTAACCAAGTTGATAAACTTATATGCGTCCTCAGCATTTTCAAAAACTGTTTTTTCTTGTTCTTCTTTCAATTCAATAAGTTTTCCATAATCCAATAATGCTAGTATTAGCTGAGGATCTTCTATAAATAAAACCTTTTGACAATAATCTAGAATATTAAAATCATGATTAGGTGAAATTGTTCCAATAAAAGCATTATCAAGATATTTTGCAAGTTTTTCCCTCTGGTTATCAGTATATGAATAAAATAGATGATGAGGCTTACCCGCAAAGTATCTGTTAAGATTATAGAGAAATACGGGAATCATCTTCGGCATAGGAATCGGAACTTCTTTAACCATTAGCGTTAAACTCATATTAAGCCTACTATATTTCCTATAAACAAACATTGACCATGCTTCATTCAAGTGTTTCCTTCCACTCTCAGTATCTAATGATTTATAAATATTTTGAGGCAACTCTCCGAAATCAAAATCCAGCTTTCCAGTTATTGCGATGTCAGAACCGATACTTGAATAAAACGGCGATTTTGAAGTTAACGCCCACGCATTAATTTCTCCGTATCTTTCGTGTCGTCCCATTCCGTACATAATAGATTGGGTAAAATCCCACTTAACCTTTTTATACTCAACATAAAACATTTCCATTGAAGATGAAGAATATTCGGGCTCAGGGTTATGTCCAAATTCATTTGCTACATAACCTGAATATTCTCTAATATCTCTTCGTAAATAGTCACTTGATTTATACATAATAATATCCTCTTAAATATATTTCTTATTTAAAATTTTGATTCAAATAACTTGGAGGAACTATGGAAACACGCAACGATAAATTCAGAAGACTTGCAGAACTACGATTGACAAGAATATTTGAAAATATGAATTCAATTGCTAACCTGAGTGCTCCAAAATACAAATACACTGAAGCTGAAATTAAAGATTTGTTTGGAACTTATCAAGAACTTGGTGTAGAGTGTCGCAAGTATTTTAGCGGACCAACTCGATATAATGAGATGCCAAGTACTTTTAAATTTAAGGCTCCTGACTTATCAGATAACGACTCATCATTCGGTCATGATCGGTTTCGGCATTTGGCAGAAAACCGGATGTCTCAGGTAGCACAATTCACGAGAAAATTAGCATCACTTAGCGTAAAATCCCACTACACATATACAAAAGAAGAACTTAATGAATTATTTGATGCCTATGAAAAAAAAGGACATGACATTGAATCACTATTTTTACCTTTGACGGATGAATTTCACTTCAAGCCCAAAGATTAATTTTGGGCTTTTTTGATCAATCTTCGAGCGCATTTATAAGTAATCCCGTTTCTCCATCAAATACCCCAATATTACCCAAAATTTTCGGATCACCTTCACCTATACCACCATCCATCAAATATCGTGGCATTTCATTAGGGTACTGAATTGTATAAATTGGACTATGATTCGACTCAAACTTTTCCGGTTTTTGATTCTCACTATACCTGCCCATAATTTTTCCATTAGGTGTATGTCCAGTTACTACACTAACGCCAAGCTTATTTCTTCCAAAAATTCCCCAAGAGTTAGGATCATACCAATAATTGGCTCTCATCCACAAACGATCGTAGTTGTTTGTATCACGAATAGGATTTTTGAGTGTCAAGTCCAATCCAGCATGTGTAAATACAATCTTATTTTTACTACCAGGTTGATATGTTAATGGAAGTGATTTCACCCAATTAATTAGGTCTCTTCTTTTATTTAATACAAATTCACGATCACTCAAAGTACCTTGATTACCTCCTAACCTATTGACCTCCGACTTCAAAGTTTCATTACCACCAAATCTTAACCAGGCTGTATTATTTGGATTTTCGAAATAATCAATTGCTGCTTGCTCATGGTTACCCATTAATACAACCGTATGAAGTGGATCCGCCTCATTCATATTGTGTATTTTTTCAAGAAGTTCAAATCCACTATTAGGCCCAAAGGTATCTATATAATCACCAATGAACACAGTGACGGTGTCATTTTCTGGATACATTGCTTGGATTTTTTTTAATCTGCTTAAAGATTTAGTCTCTTCATGAAGATCACCGAGTGCAATAAATATACTCATAAATTTCTCCTAGTGAATTATTTTTTATAATAAAATACAACAGCACTTTAAAATATAATCAACCCGAGATTTGATTATATCACACATTTTACTTATAATGTGAAATAGTCTTCCATTTATCAAGCTGTGTTGCTATAATAAACTTAACATAGATAAGGGTATTGCTCAATAGTGATGATTTAGCCCAATATTCTATTATATTTTTTGTTATAATTCACAATCAAATAGTTCATTATTGTTACCATCAAAATTATTAATAGGTATATTCAATTGGTATAGACAAATCCAAACTGTACAGCTACGATATTCTTGTAGTTATGCAAATTGGCATCTATCGCATAAATTAGACTACACATTGGAGTGTTTGAGTGACAAATATCCACATCGATTATAAAAAATATTTAATGAATTCAGACCACATAAGTTTTGAAGAAATGGAAAATATACACTCTAGTATTTTTTTAGATGTAACAAATTCTGATAGAGATTTTGAAGAACTATGGAATAACGTTGTCTACTCTGCAATTAAGTACACAAGAATTCGAGCTGAATGGAACAATTTAAGTGGTGAACAAAAAATGAAAACTGGCAGTCAAAGGACCAATTGCCATAACACATTACTTAGTGCTTTTATTTCACTTGAAAGATATATGATTTGGAAGAAGTTGAATACTTGTTGGACAAAACAATTATTCCTTCAAGATTTTATCGAACCTAGAACTATTAAAGATATTGATAGCAGAAGAGAACGAATTGGAGACTTTGGAAACTATTTAACATTCATTTATGCACTAAACGGTCGTTAGTTAAAGGCACATTATTATCTCGAATAAAACATGATTTATTTTTAATAATAAATTCTTGAGGAGTCTAATATGACTAATATCGATTCATTAAAAGTACTAGAATGGAACATAAACTCCAGATCAACCGGTAAAAGAATGCCAGACTATGTTTGCAGCGAAATTCTGAGTAAAGATCCCGACATAGCAGTTTTGGTTGAATTCAAGGGCGAAAAAAATTTACAAATAATAAATGATCGACTTTCGAATTATAATATCTATTACCAGCAACCAGTAAATACTGGAAACGGTGTTCTCATTGCACTTTCCAAGAATACATTTCCAGATATCATCGATGAAAATAATATAGAATCAAAAAAAGAATACGATGAAAATATTCCAGATTATTTAGGACTTCATACTACTTGGAATAACCAGCTGTTTAATATTGTTGGTATAAAAGTCCTAGTAGAAAATGAAAAAAGGGATACAAATAATAATACTGAGAATAAGTCCACTACCCCTGATTTAGATAGCCGAAAAAAACAAATTGCATGGATAATCGAAAACACCACTGATAATAATCCGGATAAAGTTAAAGAAAATACCATAATAATTGGCGATTTTAATTACGGACCACATAGAAATGAATACAGACGAACAAAACAAATCAATTGGCAAGATATTTTAGAACTAATATATATATCTAATAATAAAACAAATAACTACCCTAAATACTCAAGACCATATTCTCCTCTAGGAGTAAGCTTTAGATCATACAATCTCGATTGGTTAATCACTCAAAAAAGCAGTAGCAGTCAAGTTAGTCAATCAAGAAAAATATCCGTTAAAGAAGATTCTGAATACAATCAATTAGACTGGAGTTTTGGTCAATATAATTCTAGATTTAAATTTGTAGATGGGTATTTGGCACCCGATGGAAACTTTATTAGAACAGACGCTCCTTTTCCTGATCACGCAATTTTCACTGCTGAAATTGAACTAATTTAGAAATTAGATCAATACAACATATGTCTTTTTAAAACAATCAATAAATTGAATTTACATTAATCAAAAGAGAGAGCGGATAGTAACTATCTGCTCTCTCTTTATTTGAACATTGTAATCCTACAATGTCTCTCAAAAAATTTAATTCTTAATCTGAAAAAATGCCCAATTAACCAAGTAATCGAGCATCTATCCAAATAATATTTTTTGATTTCCATAATCTATTATAATCAAATCTGTGCAAACATGTTCAAAACTTGCCCAACTAAACTTCTTTTCTAGAGAAGAAAAATAATCCAATTGCCATAAATAACACGATATACAATATATTACCCATTAACATCTGATCATTACTTAAATGTGTTAATTCTGAAAGTGTTGATCCTCTAGTTAATTGCCCAGGATAGTTTAAAAAATTCAGTGGATTCCATTTTAAGAAATTCCATCTTTCAATTAAGACAAACATTAATGAACTAATAATCTCCAAAGTGAAGTAACCAACAACACCGACTACCACAGCCAATGAACCTTTCTTCATTACGGCAGCTAATAAGAGCACGACACTCAATATTAACCAAAGTGTAAGAAAAGTTGCTCCATTACTAATCAACCAGCTTTGCCAAACCAAATTAGAACCGCCATCTACCTTGTCAGTCAATGAAAATGTAGTATTGAAGAAAACAAATCTATCAAACAGACTCAAAATCATTGCTAACAAATAGATTCCCACTGAGTACGTTAAAATAGTCAGCCATTTGCTGATTAAAACTTGGCTACGTGAATATGGCTGCATCACAACATTTTTAATCGTATTGTATTCAAATTCTGTCGAAATAATCGTGGCACTCGCAGCAATCATAATCAAAGAGATAAATGATGTCGACGCAAAGTCATATTGAAATAATAATTTTGCTTGAAAGAAATTAGAATATGACTGACTAAAAATTGCCATCCCAATATTTTGTAACACAATAAATAACAAACAGAACCAGAGACTCCGCTTCTTTAGCAGCTTAAAAATTTCTTGTTTATATAAATAGCCCATGATTTTCTCCTATTCCGCAATTAATTTCAAAATTGATTCTTCTAAATCGGCATCCTCATGCTGGAAATCAGTTACGGTAATTTGTTGTTTCATCAAAATGTTCATCAATCGTTCAACAGTATTTTCTTCAGTCAAAACAAAGCGCAATGGTGACTGCGATACGGCTTTAAAACCAACAATCTCTAATAATTTTTGAGCTTTAACATCATCGCTAGTTTTGATTACAACAAAATGCTGATTACTGGCTAATAATTCGTTCATTGTTGTCTTTTTAATAACTTTTCCATGATCAATCACGATTAAATCTTCTGCCAATTTTTGTAATTCACCTAAAATATGGCTAGAAATTAAAACCGTCATCCCTTGGTCACGTCGTTTTAAAATTATTTCTCGCAAATCTTTTGTTGCTTGTGGATCCAATCCATTCATTGGTTCATCTAGGATAACTAAGTCTGGTTGATTAATTAACGCCATAGCGATACCTAGTTTTTGTTTCATCCCTAAAGAATATAATTTAGCCCTTTGGTCAATGTAATCATTCAATTTCAAATCATTAATAACATTCTGGATGCGTTCTTTACTGTCATTCGATTTGTTCACAAATAACTTGAGATGGTCTCTTCCACTCAAATATGGATAAATACCCGGATACTCAACTAATGCTCCAACTTTTTTTAAGATGGGATGGTGATTGAAGGTACTTCTTTGTCCAGCAATAGTTATCTGCCCCTCACTTCTGATCAGACTTAAAATTGCCTTCATAATCGTAGTTTTACCGGCACCATTAGCACCAACTAAACCAATGATATGCCCCTTTTGACATTCAAAATTAACATCAAATAACGTCTGTCTGTTACCAAAAGATTTATTTAAATTTTTAACTGATAAAATTGTTTCTTCCAAGACATTGCCTCCATCTGAAATCTCCTAAAAATCCCATCTAATCCGATAATTAAAGTCTATCGAAGTATTAATTTTTGAGATATTCAAATAGACAATCTCTTTTAAAATTTCTTTGAACGCAAAAAAAAATCCACTATCTCGCATCGATAGTGGATTTCCTAGCTATTCTTCGTGAAATGAAGCACCAGAATTAGCATCTAATTCAATTTTTTTATCGTCATTAATATCGGTAACGACAATATTTTCGTGATCTCGTACCGGAGTTTCAGCAATCTTAGGGGAGTAAGTTACCTTTTGTAAAACATCATTTTTAGAAAGATATTGATTAATCTGATTGATCATTGTTGGACCGTTATAAATAAATCCTGTATAAACTTGCACCAAACTAGCTCCTGCCATTAATGCAGCTTGTGCATCTTCAGGTGTGAAGACACCACCAGAAAACATGATTGGCAAGTCTGGAAATGCTTGGTGAATGGTTTTAGTTAAGCTCAGTGACTTTTTAAAGATTGGCTTACCACTGAGGCCCCCGCCTTCATTTTTATGCTCAGATTTCAAATTGTCATGAATCGAACTAGGATTAGCAGCTGTATTAGTTAGAATAATTCCATCCATCAAACTGCCTACTTCATTTAACAATTCAATTAATTTTTCGGGAGTGATATCATTACCAAATTTACAAAAAATCGGTTCTTTGATATGTAAGTTATGAATCTTCTGAAGCAACTTTCTAGCAACTGGAATTTCCTGCAAAGTTGTCACACCTTTTTGATTAGGGCAACTTTGGTTCAAGGCAATATAGTCGCCAAATGAATGGATTTTAGCGATATTATCGACCATTTCATCAATCATACTATCGCTGTCCAAACCATGTCCAGGAGCCACGCTGATACCAATATTGACGTGTTTAGGCGTATTGGCTAGATGCTTTCTAGTCTCTTCCACGCCGACATTATTCAAGCCCATACGATTAATAATTGCTTGATCTTCGGGTAAACGGAAAATTCTTTTTTTCTTGTTTCCTGGTTGTTCATTTTTAGTAATACTACCAATTTCAACAAAACCGGCACCTAAGGCACCTAAACTGTTATAAAATTCAGCTTTCTTATCAAATCCAGCAGCAATACCAATTGGTGAATCAAAAGTTACGCCTTTAACTGTGACTTTCAAATTTGAATATTTTTTTGTTTGAAACATTGCCCTTAATACTTGGGGAGTTTGATTGAACATTTTTAACCCAGTAGCCACGATATGATGATCAATTTCAGGATCAACTTTAAAAATTGCGGGACGAACTAATTTATATAAATCCATTATTTACCCCAGCTTTCTGGATCTTGATACCATTGTTTTAATAATTCCATATCGGTTTCTTCAACGTAATCCTGCTTTTGAGCAACTTCAATCATGGTTGGAAAATCAGTTAATGTGAATAATTTTGTATCGTAATCGGCAAAATTCTTGGTACTCTCTGGTAGTCCGTAAGAGAAGATGGCGACTGTTCCAATAACATCCCCACCCTCTTCACGTACGGCTTTAACAGCTTTTAAAATACTGCCACCAGTTGAAATCAAATCATCTATCAAGACAACTTTGTCGCCTTTTTGACAACGACCTTCAATCTGACTCTTTTTACCGTGATCCTTTTTCTGTGGACGAACATAGTTCAATGGTAGATTCAAAATATTAGCTACTCCAGTGGCATGAGGAATACCTGCTGTAGCAACTCCACCGATAACTTCAACGTCTGGATAATGTTCTTTGATTAAATCGGCCAAGTCATGTGCAATTGTTTGGCGAAAATCTGGATAAGCAATCGTTAAGCGATTGTCAGTGTAAATTGGTGATTGAATACCGCTGGCCCAGGTAAATGGTTCTTTGGGACTCAATGTCACCGCCTTGATTTTTAATAATTGTCCTGCAATGTTGTTAGCAACTGCTAATTTATCCATTATTTATTCCACTCCTTACAAATATTCACGTATGCCTGATGACCATTTTCAGCTTGTGTAATTGGACGACCGACCACGATGGCATCACTACCGAGGCTTCTGGCATGTGCTGGTGTAGCAACACGTTTTTGATCGCCCACTTGAGCTGATTTAGGTCTGATACCTGGGGTTACGCACAAGAAATCAGTACTAGTAGCAGCCTTAATTACTGGAACTTCGAGGGCGGAAGAAATAACTCCGTCAGCTCCATTTTGATAAGATAATTTTGCCAAATGTGTTACATAATCTTGTGATTCCAAAGGTACTTGTAATTCGTTTGCCAATTCACTTTGCCCGAGGGATGTTAACTGGGTTACGGCCAACAATTGTGTGGACGAACCAGCTAATCCTTCCTTAGCTGCGGCAATCATTTCTGATCCACCAGTTGCGTGAACTGTCAGCATTTGAACATCCCACTGAGCAATCATTTCACAAGTTCGTTTAACTGTATTGGGAATATCATGCAATTTCAAATCCAAGAAAATATTATAACCACGTTCTCTTAAATTTCTCACAAATGGATAGCCAAATTGACAAAACATTTCTAACCCAATCTTCAAAAATAATTTATCATCGTCTTTAGGAAATTGATTTAAAAAGTTGATACATTCAAAATCATCTGCAAAATCTAGCGCTACTATTACTGGCTTGTTCATCATTACCCCTCACTCTTTATTTCGAATAAATACATGTTCCATTAACATATGTTTGTTCCACTTCACCGTAAACGCTTTGGCCGATAAAGGGACTGTTCTTTCCTTTTGACAGAAAATCTGCCGCTTTGATCTCATATTCGTCATCTAAATTAATAATTGTAAAATCAGCTTCTTGACCTAACTTGATAGCACCTGTTGCTGGTATCTTAAAAATTTCAGCAGGATTTTCAGTCATTAGTTTCAACAATTTTTCTAGTGTGATAATCCCTGTTTTAACCAAACGACTGTACATCAGTGGAAATGACGTTTCGATACCTGTGATACCAAAAGCACTCTTGGCAAAGCCTTGATTTTTCTCAGCTTCAGCATGTGGTGCATGGTCAGTTGCAATCATATCGATTGTGCCATCTTGCAAACCAGCTATAAGTGCTTGGCGGTCTTCTTCACTACGCAATGGTGGGTTCATCTTGAAATTAGCATCGTCTGTCAAAATATCTTGATCACTCAGCAACAAATGGTGTGGTGAAACTTCACAAGTTACGTTGATACCAGCATCTTTAGCCATTCTAACTAACTGAACACCATCTTTAGTAGAAATATGGCAGACATGATAGTGAACGCCAGTTTCCTTGGCTAAAACTAAATCTCTGGCCAATTGTGATGTTTCGGCAACTTGTTGAATACCTGGCAATCCTAAGCGCTTTGAAGCTGTTCCAAAGTTGATTACTCCGTGATTGAACAAGTTCTTATCTTCCACATGAGCAGCCAAATGACTATCAATTGCTGCAATTCTTTCCATAGCGGTAAACATTGATTGAGCGTTCATAATTCCATGTCCATCATTAGAAAAGGCGAAGGCCCCTAATTTGGCAAGTCCTTCAATATCAACCAATTCATCGCTTGTTTCGTCTAGCGTGACTGGTGCGTATTGCAACGTATGAATCAAAGAATTCTGTTCATTTAAAGCAACTTGTTTTTCAAACTTCTCTGCATTATCAGGTACTGGAACCACGTTAGGCATTGCTCCAACAGTTGTAAAACCGCCATGTGCAGCTGCCAATGTTCCTGTCTTGATAGTTTCCTTATGAACTTGACCAGGTTCTCTAAAATGCACATGAATATCGACTAAACCTGGTGTTACAAGTTGGAACTTAGCGTCAACAATCTGGGCATCAGTTGCCACGATATTTTCAGCAATCTGTTTGAACTTGCCATCTTCAATCAAAACATCACAGTTGATAAGTTTGTTAGTGTAAAACAGCTTGGCGTTCTTGATCAGTAGCTTCATCACGGACATTATCTCCTTCCAAAACAGCTTCAATCATTGCCATTCTCATGAACACTCCATTAGCCATTTGTGGGAAAATATATGACTTGTCGCATTCCACAACATCGTCAGCAATTTCAGCGCCACGGTTGATTGGAGCAGGATGCATAATCATGGCATCAGCTTTCATCATATTGACACGTTCCTTATTCAAGCCGAATTTATTAAAGTAGTCAGTCTTAGAAAAGTTCTTGTTTTCTTCTTCAGATAAACGTTCGTGTTGAACTCTCAATAACATTACAACGTCCATTTCTCGGCAAAGGTCATCGACGTCCATGTGAGGTCCCATTTCAGCAAATTCTGGTGTGTACCATGCGTCCAAACCACCGAAACATACTTGAGCACCTAGTCGTGTCAAAATTTCAGCATTTGAGTGAGCAACTCGTGAATGACTCAAGTCACCGATAATACCAATCTTCAAGCCGTCAAACTTACCGAAGTGTTCAAAAATTGTCATTAAGTCTAAAAGTGATTGTGAAGGGTGTTGACCAGTTCCGTCTCCACCGTTGATGATGTGAATATTTAAGTCATGATTATTAACTAGATCTTCGTAATATTTATCTTGGCTGTGACGAATGATTGCTACTGAAGCACCGATACTTTCTTCAGTTTTGATTGTGTCATATAAGCTTTCGCCTTTAGTTGTTGATGATGTTGAAGCTTCAAACTCAATTTCTTTCATCCCTAGTTTCATTTCAGCAACTTGGAAACTAGATTTTGTTCTCGTACTGTTTTCGAAGAAAAGATTGATGGCAAATTTATCCGTACCAATCGCTGACTTCTTACCAGCTTTGAATTTTTCTGCAGAGTCTATTAGGCTATAGACCTCTTCGTTTGATAATTGTGACATAGAAAGTATATTTTTCATTGTTTTCCTCCAAATTAAAAAGGGTTAGCTTTTATCCAGCTAGCCCCTAAAAGTTTGGTTTTATCCGACCTTTTAGACCTCACTGGATCCATTTAAAAGTTCCCTGATTTTTCTTTAAGTAAACAAAAAACTTCCTATCCCACAAGGAAAGGAAGTTTACACTTTTTCTGTCTCTACGTGTAATGAACCTTCCAAGCCTCACAGGACTTGATTAAAAGTTTTCGTTGGAAATAATATAAACGATTTCACACACGACGTCAACATTTTTTATTGGATTGTTTGAAAGCTTTAACAGACAATTCGTCTGCTCAGAACTATGAATAAGCCACTCGCAGCCCTTAACAAATTATTTTAAATAATTAAATTAATATCTATTTAACAGTAGCCAAGAAGTACTTCTTCTTACCACGACGAATAACGATATACTTACCATCAAATGAATCTTTGGGTTCGATTTCAGTAGTTGTATCAGTTAACTTCTCACCATTGATTCTGATAGCACCATTTTGAATATCTTCACGTGCTTGACGCTTTGACTTGTCAACATTTGTAGCAATCAATAAGTCAACCAAGTTGATTGGATCAGCTGAAATTTCAGCACTTGGTACACCATGGAAGGCTTCAGCAACTTCTTCAGTTGTTAATTCTTGAATTTCACCAGAGAATAAAACATCAGTAATCTTTTCAGCTGTCTTCAAGGCTTCTTCACCATGAACAAACTTAGTAACTTCTTGGGCCAAAGTCTTTTGAGCCAAGCGTTTTTCAGGTGCTGTTTTAACTGATTCAGCTAAATCTTCAATTTGTTCTTTGCTCAAGAAAGTAAACTTCTTCAACAAGTTAACGACATCTTTATCATCTTGGTTGAACCAAAATTGGTAAAATTCGTAAGGTGAAGTCTTCTTAGGATCAAGCCAAACAGCACCACCAGCAGTCTTACCGAATTTTGTACCGTCAGATTTCAACAATAATGGAATTGTTAAAGCGTAAACTTTAGCATCTTGACCTTCAGCCTTGTGAATCAAATCAAGGCCAGCAGTTAAGTTACCCCATTGATCACCACCACCGACTTGTAATTGAACATTGTGTTGACGGTAAAGTGTCAAGAAATCAAGTGATTGAAGGATTTGGTATGTGAACTCAGTAAATGAAATACCAACTTCCAAACGACTAGAAATAATTTCCTTATTTAGCATTGTATTAACGTTGAACAACTTACCGTAATCACGTAAGAAGTCAAGAATACCAATAGGTTCAGTCCAGTCGTAGTTGTTAACCATTGTAAAGCCACTGAAAATCTTGTTAGCTTGATTACTCAAAGCTTCAACGTTGTGGTTAACTTGGTCCATAGTTTGCATAGGACGTTCGGCTTTTTTACCACTTGGATCACCAATTGAACCAGTAGCTCCACCGATAACAATGTATGGATGGTGACCAAACTTGCCAAATCTTTCCAAAGTCATAAATGGCAACAAGTGACCGATATGCATGGAGTCTCCTGTTGGATCCATACCACAGTATAGTGAAATATCTTTCGAATCAACTAAATCACGTAAGCCCTCTTCGTCTGATTGTTGATTGATCAAACCACGCCATGATAATTCGTCAATAATGTTCATAAATCTTCCTCCTGTTGTTATCCTCGTCAAAGAAATAAAAAAAGCGCCCCTGCAATTATGCAGGGACGCTATTTGCGCGGTACCACCCAAATTCAAGCTTTATTAGCTTGCTCTTTACTCCTATTAACGTAGGACACGAATTTTAGTCTAGTATTTCATAATTTACCCTGTTTGACTCGCACCAACCGTCAATTCTCTGCACACTGAAGTAAATCACTACTCGTTTTAAAACTAAAATATTACTTATAGATAGAATGATACACACCACTTCGATAATTTTCAAGGTATTTTTTAGTGTTATTGTATAATTAAAGTGCTTACAAAGGGGGATTACTTTTGAAAAAGACACTCTACATCATGCGTCATGGACAAACATTATTTAACATTCAACACCGAATCCAAGGTTGGTGTGACTCGCCATTAACTGCTAAAGGAATCGAACAAGCTAAAGTCGCTGGTCAATACTTCAAAGATAACAATATTAAATTTGATGCTTGTTATTGCTCAACAGCTGAACGTGCCAGTGATACATTGGAACTTGTCACTGACATGCCATATAAACGCTTAAAAGGCTTAAGAGAGCTCTCATTTGGAAAGTTCGAAGGTGCTCCTGAATATTTACACCCACAGGATGATCCTAAAAAACACTTCGGTGACTACTACGTTCAATTTGGCGGTGAGGATAATCAAGCTGCCCAACAACGCGTTAATAATACATTGACTTCAATCATGCAGGAAGACAATCAAACAGTGTTTGTGGTCAGTCACGCTGGTACAATGATGATGTTTTCTGACCTATATACTGATATGGCAAAATTACGAGCCAGTGGCTTTACTAATTGCAGTATTTTAAAATTTACCTATGAGAATGAACAATTCACTTTTGAGAAAATCATTAATTTCAAAGACTAAAAAAGTATCTTTTGGGATTGATGAATTATATTAATCATTACTTTATTTTTATTCCAAAACAAAACACTCATTATTTGCCAATATCAAAATATAATATGAATCGTAGAAATAATTTGCGATATAACAAAATAAAGACAGCAATCCCCAATCGGATTACTGCCTTTTTGACATGCTTCTTACTTCATATGATCTTCAATCCAAGTCCAAACTTCGTCCTTACCCTTTTTAGTAGCGGCACTGAACAATTGTAATGAATCTGTTTGATTGACTCCCATAGCCTTCTTAACTTGGCTGACAGTCTTGTTCCATTGATTACCTTTAACCTTATCCATCTTTGTTGCAACAATCAGAGTTGGAATATGGTAATAGCTAACGAATTGATACATTGAAATATCATCGTCACTAGGTGCATGGCGACCATCAACTAAAATAACGACGCCTCGTAATGGACTTCTTGTCGTCAAATATTCTTCGATCATGACACCGAATTCTTCACGCTGCTTCTTTGAAACTTTGGCAAATCCATAACCAGGAACATCAACTAAATATAATTGGTCTTCGATATTATAGAAATTCAAGGTTTGGGTCTTACCGGGCGTACTAGACGTTCTCGCAAAGCTTTTACGGTTAATCAACGTATTTATCAATGATGACTTACCAACGTTTGAGCGGCCTAACAAAGCAATCTCAGGATAACCTTCATCCGGATACTGCTTTGAACTGACGGCACTTAAATTCATAGTTACATTATTTACCTGCATAATTCACCTCAATGGAACAATTTTACCATATAAAAAAAAAGCTGCCAATTAGGCAACTTCTCCATTTTTCAAAATAAGCTCTGGCTTTTTGACTTTTCGAACAGCATCTTTTGTTACTTTGATACCTTCAACGTCATCACGGCCAGGAATTTCAAACATCGTATCGAGCATTGTCTCTTCAACGATAGATCTCAAACCACGGGCACCTGTATCTCTTTCAATTGACAATTGAGCGATTTCTCTCAAAGCACCATCGGTAAATTGTAATTCTACTCCATCAAGAGCCATCAATTCCTTATATTGCTTAATTAAGGCATTCTTAGGCTTTGTAAGGATATTTACCAAGTCGTCCTCTGTAAGCTTCTCAAGGGCTGTAACGATAGGAATACGGCCGATGAATTCTGGAATAATACCAAACTTCATCAAATCTTCAGGGATGATTTGTTGCATCAAACTCTTTTCTTCAGCAACATTGATCTTTTGTTCAGCACCAAAACCAATTGTCTTGTCACCGAGACGGTTTTTAACAATAGTTTCGATACCATCAAAGGCACCACCAACAATAAAGAGAATATTAGTTGTATCAATTTGAATAAGTTCTTGTTGAGGATGCTTTCTTCCACCCTGTGGTGGCACACTAGCGATTGTTCCTTCAAGAATCTTCAAAAGTGCTTGTTGAACACCTTCACCAGAAACATCACGAGTAATTGAGACATTCTCACTCTTCTTAGCAATCTTATCGATTTCATCAATGTAAACAATACCGTGTTCAGCCTTGTCGACATCAAAGTCAGCGTTTTGTAAAAGTTTTAAAAGAATGTTCTCAACATCTTCACCGACATATCCAGCTTCAGTAAGTGTTGTAGCATCAGCAATTGCGAATGGCACCTTCAAGATACGAGCCAAAGTTTGAGCAAGGAAAGTCTTACCTGAACCAGTAGGTCCAATCAAGGCAATATTACTCTTTTGTAATTCAGTCTCGCCATCTTTTAAATGTTCCATCTTGTTAATTCTCTTATAGTGATTATAAACAGCAACTGACAATGCCCTCTTAGCGTCAGTTTGTCCGATCACATAATCGTCAAGGATCTTCTTGATTTCAATAGGTGTAGGGATGTTGTCTAAATCTAAAGGTGTAGCCTCATTTAATTCCTCGTCTATGATTTCTTTGCATAAATCAATACATTCATTACAAATATAGACACCAGGTCCGGCAACTATCTTTTTAACTTGATCTTGTGTCTTACCACAAAATGAACAGCTAATTGTGCCAGTATTTTCTGTACTATCAAACATATGCGATTTCTCCTTCAATAGTTCCAATGCTTAAGAAAGTCTAGCATTGTCATAATTAAGAGTAAAGTATTTAGTTTTACACGTTGAACTTTATAAAAAAAGGAAGCCTTCCGGCTTCCTAAATTTTAATAACAGAATTGCTTATTTTTCAACAGCTGAGTCAACAATCAATTCGATTGCTTTCTTAGCAGCGATGTCATGAGCCAACATTTCGTCAGAAAGTGCATTTCTAACAGCTGATTCTTCCATCTTGTATTCATCAGAAAGTGACTTGATTTCTGCTTTAATTTCGTCTTCTGAAGGTTTGATGCCTTCTTTAGCAACGATTGCTTCGATAACTAAGTCAGTCTTAACACGTTCTTCAGCATCTTTAGCAAATTGTTTCTTCAAAGTATCTTCTGTTGTACCTGTCATTTGATAGTACAATTTAGGATCGATACCTTGACGACGTAAGTTAGCTAAGTATTGGTTCAATTGGTTTTCAACTTCTGTATCAATCATAGGTTGAGGAATTGCATCAAGTTTAGCGTTCTTAACGGCACCAGAAATTGCTTCTTCTTGAATGTTTTCTTCAGCAGTTTCTTTCTTTTGATCCTTGATTTCGTCATGAAGTTTTGTCTTCAATTCTTCAAGAGTATCAACATCTTCATCAACGTCTTTAGCAAAGTCATCATCTAATTCAGGTAATTCCTTTGTCTTAACTTCGTGAAGTTTTGTAGCAAAGACAGCATCTTTGCCAGCTAATTCTTTAGCTTGGTAATCTTCTGGGAATGTAACTTTAACGTCAACATCTTCGCCAGCAGCGTGACCAACTAATTGGTCTTCGAATCCAGGAATGAATGAACCTGAACCAAGTTCTAGTGAGTAGTTTTGTGCGCTACCACCATCGAATTCTTTACCGTCAACAGTACCAACGTAATCGATGATAACTGTATCGCCGTTTTCAGCCTTACCGTCTTTAAGAACAAGTTCAGCTTGTTGTTTTTGTAAGTCAGCTAGACGTTCTTCAACATCAGCCTTCATAACATTACGTTTTTGTTTTGATACTTCGATACCTTTATAATCACCAAGTTCAACAGCAGGCTTTACAGTAATAGTTGCTGTAATAGCCCATGGTTGATCTTTTTCCATTGAATCAACAGAAATTTGTGGTTGGTCAACAGGTTCTACCTTTGTATCAGTAACAGCTTTTTCGTAAGCGGCTGGTAAAACAGCGTTAAGAGCATCTTCGTACAATGCTTCTTCACCGTACATACGGTTAAAGATTTGGCGAGGTACGCGGCCTTTTCTGAAACCAGGTACGTTTAAACTCTTCTTTACACGGTTGAATGCAGTATCCAAACCTTGCTTGATTGTGTCTTGGTCAATTTCAAACTTCAATTCACCAGTGTTATTTTCTTTTTTTGTAAATTCAGCCTTAGCAGACATTTATATTATCCCTCCGGTATTTCAACGATCTCATACTTTGTAATATTACCTTAAAAAGGTGATATTGTAAACATTTGACGTGATTTATAGGTACTTTAAGACATCATGCTTACTATTATAAGATACTTTTCATCATTTTTGAACATCTATCAATAAATTTTCAATAAAAAAAAGAGCTGGATTATTCCAACTCTTTTTTAATTATCATCACGACTTAGAAATTAGTCTAAGATTTCTGTAACAACTCCGGCACCAACAGTACGGCCACCTTCACGAACAGTAAATCTTGTACCATTTTCAATAGCAACTGGAGCAATCAAGTCAACTTCAAAAGTAACTTGGTCACCAGGCATAACCATTTCTACACCTTCTGGCAATTCAATAACACCAGTAACATCAGTTGTATGGAAGTAGAATTGTGGACGATAGTTTGAGAAGAATGGAGTATGACGTCCACCTTCTTCTTTACTCATAATATAAACTTCACCCTTGAACTTGTTGTGAGTCTTGATTGAACCTGGTTTAGCAAGAACTTGTCCACGTTCGATTTGGTCACGGTTAATACCACGAAGAAGAACACCAACGTTATCTCCGGCTTCACCAAGATCCAATGTCTTACGGAACATTTCTAGACCAGTAACAGTTGACTTCAATACTTCTGGCTTCAAACCAACGATTTCAACTTCGTCACCAATCTTAACTTCACCACGATCGATACGACCAGATGCAACAGTACCACGACCAGTGATAGTGAAGACATCTTCAACAGGCATCATGAATGGTTTTGTATTATCACGTTCTGGTGTTGGGATGTATTCATCAACAACATCAAGTAATTCTTCAACGTGTTTGATTTCTTCTGGGTCACCTTGAAGAGCCTTCAAAGCTGAACCACGGATAACAGGAATGTCATCCCCTGGGAAATCGTATTCTGATAGAAGTTCACGAACTTCCATCTCAACTAGATCAACTAGTTCTGGGTCATCAACAAGGTCAGTCTTGTTCAAGAAGACAACGATGTAACCAACACCAACTTGGCGAGCAAGCAAGATGTGTTCACGAGTTTGTGGCATAGGACCATCAGTTGCAGCAACAACAAGGATGGCACCATCCATTTGTGCAGCACCAGTAATCATATTCTTAACGTAATCAGCGTGTCCTGGAGCATCGATATGTGCATAGTGACGCTTTTCAGTTTCGTATTCAACGTGAGCAGTGTTGATAGTAATCCCACGTTCCTTTTCTTCTGGGGCTTTATCGATATCAGCGTAATCTTCAGCCTTAGCTAAACCTTTGTCAGCCAAAACCTTAGTGATTGCTGCTGTTAAAGTAGTCTTACCGTGGTCAACGTGACCAATTGTCCCAATATTTACATGGGGCTTTGTTCTCTCATAATGTTCTTTTTCTGCCATTACAAAGAATCCTCCTAAAATTTCATTTCATAAGATTGATCCAAAGAAAATGTTCTTTAGACGACTCTTTACTGAAAAATTATACTACTTTCAGAGGTGAAAGCAAATTAATTCATAGCAAATCACCGACTAAAAATATACTCTTTGGAGTATACAGGCCGTAAACGTAATTGTAAATACTCAAAGTGAAAAAACTTTAAAAATTTCACTCCTGAAAGGTATTTATCAGCTCATCGAACCTCTTTAACCAAGTTTTCACATCGTCTAAACCTTGATTATCACTTACTTGTGAATCATCTACTAAACCATACCTTAAAAGCATTGCTTTTGTCCAGAGTTGAGGCGTTTTTATTATTTCATCACCAAAAGGATAGACAAATGCGGCATAAAGTGACAATTCACCTTTGAAGTTCTCGAGCTGAGTTTCGTTTTCATCGGTCAATAATTTTTCCAACTCGTCACACATTTTCAAATAGACATCAGTTGACATAATAGGCATTAGCTTGCTTGGAATGCAAGTTTTATTTTCGCCATAGAACGAAATATCTACCTCTTCACTGACACCTAATTTTAACAAATTCTCCAAGGCTTCACTCTTTAAAAGCGGATGTAGCAAGGGATTGCCCAATAAAATCTTGGCATTTTTGATGTAATCAGCTTTGTTAAATTCTCGCAATTTTCTTAGCAATTGAATTTGCTCACCTGTCGATTCAGTCACGATTGAAAGTAGTCGACTGACAATTTTATCCTTCTCAGGTTTAAACGAACGTTCATGCCGATCTTCAGCAATCGTAATCCGTTTAATAAAATCATCGACAATTTCTGCTTTAACTTTTGGAGATGGATTTGAATCGTAAAAATTCAACATTTGATTAGCCAACAAAAAATCGTTGTTTTCCAAAATGATATCCAATGCCAATTCTGCCGTTTGGGGTTCACTGAGGTAATAGTTAAAATAATCTAAAATCACAGCTTCGGCATCGCCTGGTCTTTTTTGATTCAATAAAGAAGCAGCAAGCCCCCTGTTAATATCAAAGGATTGCTGCATCGAATATGCTTGTGTGTATAAATCAGTTGCTTCGACCCAATTACCTTGGTCAAAGGCCTCGTCAGCCTGATCAATAATTTTTTTTAGATTATCTGAATCGTCCATACAATACCTCAACAATATCCGAATAGATTAAATCAATCTAATTCTTTGCTTTTCTGTGTCTGTTTTGATTAACTTCCATGATCACTGGCAAAATAACTGGATGTCTGTTGGTTTGTTCATACAAGAAATGATTTAACTTGTCACGAACACCTTGTTTTAAGTCTGACCAATCAAAATCTTTGTTGTCTTGCATGTAATCAGTAATCGTATTAACGATAATATCTGAGCTTTCACTCAACAAATCACGACTAGCTCGCATATAAACGAAGCCACGTGCCGTTATTTTAGGCTTAGCGACGACTTTCTTCTTCTTACGGTCAATTGTAGCTACCGCGATAAAGACCCCGTCCTCGGCCAATAATTCACGATCACGAAGAACAATACTACCGATATCGCCAACACCAATACCATCAATCATGGTATCTCCAGCATCAACAGCCTTACCTTGGTAGAATTGACCATTTTCGTAATTTAGAACATCACCTTTTTTAGTGAGGAAGATATTCTGATATGGAATACCTGTTTCATTAGCGATTCGAGCATGGGCATCCAAAAGACGATATTCTCCTTGAATTGGAATAACATTTTCAGGATTCAATAAGTTAATCATCAATTGCAAGTCAGACTTATTAGCATGACCTGACGAATGCTTGTCATCACTAAGAGCCTTAACCTCAGCACCAGTACGATAAATGGCATCACGGGCCTTAGCAACAGTTGTATCCATAGCATGTGAAGGTGTTGTAGCAATAAATACTAAATCGCCCTCTTCAATTTGAAACTTAGTCTTAGCGGCAGGATTAGCCATCTTTTGAAGCAATTTAACGGGTTCACCCATCTTACCTGTTTCAATGACAACTAATTTATTCTTGTCGACATTCTTTAGTTCCTTAGGTTTAACTAACAATTCTTTGTTGGTGATCTTCAAATAGCCTAAGTTCATAGCTGTTTTCAAAATCTTTTCAGCATCTGTTCCTGAAAGAAATACTCGACGTCCGGTCTTGTCGGCAGCATCCATAACTTGTTGCATTCTCTGAATGTTTGAAGCTACTTGAGCTACGATAATTCGACCATTGTGATAGCTGAATGTATCTAAAATATATTCATAGATATCTTTTTCACTCGAGTTTTCATAAGGTGATTCAGCGTTAGCAGAGTCACTCAAAAGTGCGATAACACGGTCACTACCAATTTTAGCGATACGACCATAATCAGTCTTATAAGTTGGTGCAGCGGCTTGATCAAACTTGAAGTCACCAGTATAAACGATTTGACCTTCAGTAGTACTAATAACTGTTCCTAGAGAACCAGGAATTGAGTGTGTTGTCTTGAAGAAAGAAATTGATGCCTCTTCAAAATCAATAGCAGTATTTTCGTCAATAACGTGGAAATTGTTGAATTTCTTACTACGACGATCATTTGAACAAACGATTTTAGCCAATTCAATAGTCATTTCTGAACCAAAAACTGGAATATCAAAGTCACTGATCAAATATGGCAAAGCACCAATAGCATCGGCGTGTCCATGTGATAGGAATACTCCGACCACTTTATCGATATTTTGCTTGATATAAGTCATATCTGGAACAACTACATCAATTCCGTAAAGGTCATTATCAGGGTATTGCAAACCAATATCCAAGATATAGATCTCATCGTTTACTTCGACGGCGTACATATTCTTTCCGTTTTCACGTACACCACTTAACAAAATTATTTTAATTTTTTTGCTCATTTTCATCTCTCATTTCATTAAAATAGCATAGATCATAATATTCTATTGTGATACTTAAGTCTTTTAAGACTATTTAAGCTATACCTATTTTTCATTTTACCATATCAAAAAGGATTTAGAGAAAATAAGCAAAAAAAATAGGAGCCCCGCAAAGGAGTCTCCTAAAATTATTATTAACGACGTAGGCCAAGTGACTTGATCAATTCGTGGTAACGATCAACATCGTTGTCACGTAGGTAACCTAATAAGTTACGACGGTGACCAATCTTCTTCAATAGACCAACATATGAGTGGTGGTCTTTCTTGTTAACCTTCAAGTGATCGTTAAGTGCGTTAATATCTGCAGTTAGTACAGCAATTTGTACTTCTGGAGAACCAGTGTCTCCATCTTTACGTGCATATTGTTTAATAATTTCGTTTTTCTTTGCTTTTGAAATAGCCATTTCAATTCACCTTTTCCTTATATATTTAGCCAAACTATGCTTGCGTTGGTGATTCGTCAAACAGAGCATGGTTAACACAGTTAAATAATCTACTACAAATATGCGAATATTGCAATAGCGAATTCTTACGTTGGCCGTCATCAGGACTGAATTTATATTGATACCATTATTGTACGCATGGTGCTAGTTGATAACCTATTTCAATCTTTAGTCACAAATTCATCTATATTCTAATAACCAAACTGATCTGTAAATATGATGTATAACTCTGAAAACGGCATAACTAGTACTACACCACTAATTTGTAATACGAATAACAGAATTCTTAAATAAAATCCCCAAAAACTTATGACTTATAGTAATATATAGGAGTTAATAATCACTATCTATTGGTTGATTCATCAGTTATTCGGGCTCATTAATTGCCCTAACTGAAAAAAAATCGACATTTCATTGCATTGTGAAAATTAATTATGTATAATTCTATGTATTGAGTTTTAAGCTTACTAGGTAATCGGAGGTGAAATTAATGCCACAAATTAAATCAGCTATGAAACGTGTAAAGACTGCACAAAGCGCAAGCCTTCGCAATAATGCACAAAGAAGTTCAATGCGTTCAGCAATTAAGAACTTCGAAGCATCAGCTGCTAACAACGCTGACAACAAGAATGACTTGTTTAAGACAGCTGTTCGTGCAATTGATATGGCTAAGTCAAAAGGCCTAATCAAGGCTAACAAGGCTGCTCGTGATAAGTCAAGACTTGCTAAATTGAATTAATGATAAGCAGCCTATTGGTTGCTTTTTTATTTTGTCCAAAAAAGAGGATTCAGATAAAATTATCTGAATCCTCTTTTTTTATGCATATTTAGCAATGAAGAGATCAAATAGTAGTTCTTTGTCCCCTTGCCCTGATTTAATTTGATAGTCTAAATTAACAATATCGTCATACATTACTTGTAGTCTGGGATGATTCAATGTTCGCGCCTGACGATGAGCATATTTCACTCGATAAGGATTCAATCGCAAGCTTTTAGCAATTGTTGACTCAGATAAACCTCTTTCTGACAAAATCTTAACCTGAATCAATAATCGTAATTGCGAAATGATGATTGCAACCAACAATATCGGATCAATTTTTTGTAATAAGAACTGATTATAAAGTTCCTCAGCTTTATAAATATTCTTATTCAAAATTTCAGTCATCAAATCAAAGACATTATCTTCCAAAGATTGTGGTACTAATTCAGAAACCGCCGCTTGATCAATTTGTTTCGATTTCAATGCATACATCTTCAACTTTTCCAGTTGATTAGTAATTAATGAATAATTGCCCTTAGTCTTATTAATCAATATCTCCAAAGCTGCTGGTTCAATTTGATAACCCGCAATTTTTAGATCATTATTGATTGTTCGACTCAAAACTGGACCTTCCATTTGACCCGCATCTACCATTGTCGCCGACTTTTTCAATTCTTTAACAATCTTTTTACGTGAATCCAATTTATCATACGACGCAAAAATGACCAAAATTGTTGAAGGAGTTGGATTTTTAATATATCTCAACAATAAATCTGGATCCTGATCAATGGTATGTTTAATTCGCTCACCAGTTAGAAAAAAAGGATGTTCCGCAAAAACCAGTCGTCTTTCACCAAAGAAAGGTGCTGAAATAGCCTCATTAATCATATCTGCGAGTGAAACTTCTTCTAAATCGAAGTTAGAAAAGTTCATATCACGTTCTTCTGGTGACATGATTTCTTTAAAAGATTTTTGAATATCTTTGATAAAAACTTGCTCTTTACCAGTAATTAGATATACGTTGCTCAAATTGCCTTGTTTTAAATTATTTTTTAGTTCTGTTATTTTCAACCAAGTCACCCTTTAAAAAAGTTGTTATCTTTTCCTGATTGCTATAGGAAAAATAATACCAAGTAATCATACCATATTCAGCCGTATTAAAATATTGCACCTGATGCTTCTGCAATCGCTCCAAAGTCTCTTTATTAGGATGACCATAACGATTATTAATTCCAGCCGAAATAAAGCCTAAATTTGGTTTCGTTTTTTCTAGCAAAGTATTACTAGTAGCTGTTTTAGAGCCATGATGTCCTAGTTTCAAATAATCGATCTGAAAATTATTATTTTTTAAAATAGCTTCCTCACCCGCACTGTCTAAGTCACCGGGAAAAAGCCACTTTTTGTTCTTAATTTTTGCCAACAATGTCAGAGAATCGCCGTTTTCACCGATACCTTTTTTCTTCGGCCACAACACTTGCCATTTAATAAATCCGGTATCAACGACATCCCCTTGCCGTAAATTCTTAAATTTTATTTCTGGATGTTGTTTGATTGCCTGCTTAATACGCTTATTTTCTTCCAAACCGATTCCAAAATTAACTTCTTTAACTGGAAATTTATTCAGAATAGTATCCAAATTTCCAATATGATCGACATCTTTATGAGAAATAAATATTTTATCTATATGACTGATACCCTGAGACTTCAAGAAAGGAATTGTACTATTCTCAACCTGATTGCTGCTAGTTCGCTTTGCCCAAGGTTTTGTCGGGAAACTCAATTTTCCAGCAACATCTATCAAAAAAGCCTTTCGTTGCAGCGGTGTTGTGACAAGAATGCTGTCACCTTGACCAACATCAATCAAACTAACCGAACCAAAGAGCGGAAATTTATTTAATATGATGCAACCGATAAATATTGCCAAATATTGCCACAAATATCTATTCCAAAAAGTCTTACTCTCAATATAAAATAAGACGATTATAACTAAAATCACGACAATTCCAGCTGGCAATTTACCAGTTATCAGTGTATATGATGAATCAGTCAAAGTATCTAAAAAGCTGTAAAGCCATTCAAAAAAATGATTTGGTATTTTCCAAAATTGCCAATCAACTGTAATTGAGGAAATTAACGTCAACGGTAAAATAACATAAGTGAACAGCGGTATAAACAACACATTGGCTAGTAGTGTCAGCCAATTAAACTGATATGTATAAAAACTGATCAGAGGTAAGCTGACCAAATTCATTTTGAACACAGTAAGTAAAAATTTAGTTTCTTTATACAGATAGAGAATCGCAAATGACAGCAAAAAGCTCAATTGTCCACCCATTTCAACTACTCCAAATGGGTAAATTAATAAACAAATCATTATCGTCACGCTAAAAACATCTAGCCGACTCCAAGTTATTTTCAATTTGCCCAAAATTATCCCTACCATTGCTAAAACAATTGCTCGCCAAATACCACTTTTTGATCCCACTAATATCCCATAACACGGCAGTAGAATTAACATTACGTCGTTGACCCATTCTACCGGTATTCGCAATGCTGACGTGATCTTTCGTATAATCGTCAACAATATCAAAACATGCAGCCCCGACAGACTAAACAGATGAATTACCCCTAAAATACTGAGTATCTTGAGAAAATCCTTATCTTCATTCTTTGTATATCCAACAATTAAACTCTGAGCATGGATTCTTAACCATTTAGGTAGTCTAGCTAAATGTTGAATTATATGTATTCGTAAAACATTTATTTTATCTAAAATGGTTTGCGGTCGATATGCTTTTTTCTGTCCAATTTTGCTCAATTCAACTGTATAATGAATATTTTTATGATAGGTATATTTTTTAAAATTAAATTCTCCACTATTACGCGGACCATTAATTTCAGTAACATTTTTAATTTTCACTGGAGCTTCAACAATCTCAGCCTGTTGTCGCCAGTCAGTTTGTTCACTTTTTGATTTTAATTTGTAAATAAATCTAACTGTCTGCTTTTCTGTCTGAAACTGTCCACTCAGTAAATCTCCATTAACTGAATAAGTATCTGGAGAAAAAATTGCATTTGAAAAATGAGGCACCACCGGTCTCAAACTCTGTTCTAATAGCTGACATCGGATCCAAAACACTCCAGCAACTACAAAAACTAGCAATAATAGTCGTCTATTTTTTAAACAAATAATTCTCAGTAGTATCAAAACTAAAAAGATAATTAACCAACTGGCTTCAAAGTAAATTGCCACAATTAGAATAGCTACTAAAGTCGGAAATATCAGCAATCCTTTCATATTTTAAACAGTCAACTGATCTTTCAATGAATCCAAACTCTTCTCACCGATACCAGAAACCTTGGTCAAATCGTGCAATTGCTTAAATTCACCATTTTTCTCCCGAAAAGCAATGATTTTTTCAGCTTTTTTAGGACCAATTCCTGATACATTCTTGAAATCATCGACCGTTGCAGTATTAATATTAACGACTTTTTTATCGCCACCACTACCATTGCCGCTGCCTACTGAGGGACCTGAACCTTTTTCACCAACTACTGGTATATAAATTTGCATCTGATCCGTTAATTTTTTTGCTTGATTTAGCTGTTTAATATCCGCATTAGGAATTAAACCACCCGCCATTTTTAATGCATCTTGAACGATGGCTCCAGCTTGTAGACGATAAACTCCAGGCGTTTTAACTGCTCCTTGAATATCGACTACGACAATCTTACTTTTTGGTGCTTTTGCAACCTTGTCATCCTTTTTAACCGCTAACACCTTAGTTTCTGTTTTAAGGTCGTTTTTCACAGTTGACGTTTGATGATGCTGAGTCAGGTAATATCCCGTTCCTAGCGCAATAATCACTAATCCAACTAAAACTACCATTTTGTTCCGGTTGAAATAATCTAAAATATTTTCCATTTCTATCACCTCAGAAAAAACTACGAAAAAAAACAGCCCTTATTTGGACTGTTTTGTCTTTTCTAGATAATTTATTGCATCGTTCAAGTTTTTAACTGGAACAATCTTCATTTTCGTATGTAATTTCTTAGCTGCACGGAGAGCTAAATGATAATTATTCACATATCCGGGTTCATATTTCTTAATTTCTTTCGTAACTGGATCGTCTGGTGCAAAGAAAATCGTGGCTCCTTCTTCGGAGGCAGCGTAAATCTTTTTCTCGATTCCACCAATTGGTCCAACGGTTCCATCTGGTGCAATGGTACCAGTACCTGCAATCGTACGGCCAGCCTTCAAATCTTTATTGGCAACTTGCGAATAGACTTGTAACGTGAACATTAAACCAGCAGAAGGACCACCGATTTGACCAGCATCAATCTTAGTTGGTGGATTACCTTCAGCTTCAGTATCATCTGTTAAAGTAATTCCCAGACCAAAGCGCTTAGTATCAGCCAATCTAACTAATGTTCCTGAGGCAGTCTTTTTCTTACCATCACGTAAGAAACTAATTTTCACAGTCGAATGTTTATCTTGTTTACGAACATACTTAATAAACTGATCCGCATTATTGAAATGATAACCGTTGATGGAAGTAATCGTATCACCAATTTCCAACTTCTTCTTAAAGTCGGAGTTGCTCATAACATCCATCACATAAACACCTAAATATTTCTTAGTAAAAGGTTTATCAGCTTTAGAATAGGCCGCTTGCACAGCACTATTTTGAGCAGACTTCATGTAATACTGTTGTACTTTGAAATACTGTTGACTATTTTCATCACCCATTAAATCTTTTTGCGAATAAATTGTCTCAAAATTATTTCCTAATGATTTTAACAAAGTAAACGGCGTTCCTTGAACAATTCCCACGGTTGTCAAAAGTAAGTTACCCTTTTTCTTATCGTGTTTGCCATCAACTTTGACAAATTGTGATGTATCTTCCGCTGTACCAGGCACTTCTAAATAATATCCTGTTGGTGTCAGGAAGAATGCCGCTACCACAATAATTATAAAGATGGCACTTAAAACTTTATTTCTTGTCTTATTAAATTTCAAAATAGGCTAGTCCTTCCTATACTTCTCTATCAACGCCTGAGCCACTGCTGGAGGAACAAACCCTGAAATATCCCCACCAAAACTAGCGACCTCTTTCATCATTGATGAAGATATCGTAGCATATCTGCTATCTGCTAGCAGGAATATTGTTTCAATTTTTTTATCTAAAATTTTATTGATAGCTGATATTCCAGATTCATACTTGAAATCATCGGCAGTTCTCATCGAACGGACTAAGAAATTGACACCTAAATCTTGAGCTAGCTTAACAGTCAGTTCACCTTTAGCATCCACGACTTCAACATTTTCTAAATCCTTGATTTCAGCTTCAATAAAAGCTTTCTTCTCTTCATAAGTAAATAAATATTTTTTGGAAGTATTTGTCATTGGTGCCACGTACAATTTATCAAACAGTTTGGCAGACCGATGAATAATATCCAAGTGACCATAAGTAACGGGGTCAAAGCTTCCAACAAAGAGTCCAATCTTTTGTGACATATTAACCTCCAAATTGATACAGTGCAACCTTTGTATCTTTATAACGTTTTTCTTTAATTAAATCGATCCGATCAAAGTCATTCAAATCAATATCATAATCAGTTTCATCAACGATAATGGCATCTGGATTCAAAAGGTCTTGTTCAACCATATCTTTGATAATTTGTTCAGTAATCTTCATCCGATATGGTGGATCTAAGAAGACTAAATCAAACTTCACACCGTCCACCGCAAACTTTTGTAAAGCCTCTGTAGCAGCAGTCTTCATAACTACAAAACTGTCTTCCGCATGAGTCTTTTCGATATTCTCTTTGATCGTATTAATAGCCTTATAGGCTTTATCAACCAAAAAAGCCTGTTCATAGCCACGAGAGACCGCTTCAATACCTAGGCTACCAGTACCAGCAAATAAGTCCAAAGCCACGCCATCGACCATATAAGGCGACAACATGCTAAAAACAGCTTCCTTCACCTTAGATGAAGTGGGACGAGTATTGTTGGTTGGCACCGCCTTTAAATTTAAACCACGAAACTTTCCTGAAACAACTTTCATTAATTTTCCTCTTCAGTACTCTTGGATTTTAAAACAAAATGTTCATCTAATTCTTTACGATGAGCTAAAGATACGCGTTTAACGTAATTCTTGGAATTTAATTCTTTTCTTATTTCTGGTACTTTACTTGAATTAACATAAAGCATCACATATTTCATTTTAGGTGAAGTGTAATAAATTGTACCGTAGCGTTGCAATTTTTTTCTCCACTTTAATGAGTAGACCCAGACATAAAGTGCCTGGCGCTCTACTTTTTTATACATAGGATCACCCTTTTTTAATTTTTTCAAATTTAGCAGTTGCCTCAAGATTCAACACGACACCTAAAGCTACCGACAAGATTAAGAGACTGGAACCACCATAACTAACAAATGGCAAAGTAACACCAGTCAATGGAATCACACCCAGGAGTCCCCCAATATTAAGAACCACTTGAACCAAGATCATTGTTGCAACACCATAATAGACTAGTGAGTTATAAGTTTTTCTAGATCTAAAGCCTAGAGAAATCATTCTCATAATAATGATAAACAATAATCCTAATATAAACGCCACACCAACGAAGCCTAACTCCTCACTGACAATCGACATAATGAAGTCGGTATGAGGTTCAGGCAAATAGCCACGTTTTTGGATACTGTTTCCTAGCCCGACACCAAAAACGCCACCATTACTAATCGCATAAAAAGAATTGACCAATTGTGCTCCAGATTTCTGTTCCAGCTGAAATGGATGTTGCATGGCTAAAAATCGTTGATAAGCATAACCATGTTTGACAAATTCAGGAGGAAACTTCGTAATAATAACAACCATACTTGTGAAGACAACCAATAGCGTCCCACTCAATTCAGCAATCAAACGTCCCGGAATGGTTGAAGACGACAGTAGAACCAAGGTAATCAGTGACAGAATTAACGCACCACCAACATCAGGTTGCAAGAAAACTAACACAATCATCAAAATGACGACTATTAGCGGCTGCAAAACTTCTAGAAAAACTTCTTTCCAACCATGTTTTCTTAACAGTCGATTTTGCTTATTAGTTAAAAACAAGGCTAAATACATGATGAAAAATAGTTTAGCTAATTCCAAGGGTTGAAAATTAATCAAGCCCAAATTAATCCACGCTGAAGCACCATTAACACGACTACTAGGGACCAACTTGGCTCTTAGTAATAAATAAAATAACGAGCCTCCAGTAATTAACATGACAATACTTAAAATTCGCTGATTTTTAAAAATTTTTTCTTTCAACATAAATGTCACATAACAAAGAAATAATCCTAAGACGGCATAAGCTAATTGCTTGATCAAATACTGATTCGTTCTGCCACCAACAACTAGTGCATTGTAGAAACTTGCGGAGTAAACCATCACAATTCCAATGCCCAAAAGCAAAATGTATGGAATGACTATCCATAAGTCTATTTTCCTTAATTTTTTCACATTTGATCTCCTAAAATCTGATAATAAGATTATACCACCAAACAAATATAGAAAAAAACTGCCGAGTTGGGTATTGAAATATGATATCTCCAGAGATGAGAACATTCACCTGCTATGCGGACCGGTCCGAGCCAAAATGCGGTCTCGAACCTCGGTTTGAAGCCTTGCAAAAAACGCAAGTCTCCAAACACGCCCGGTGGCGTTATGGCTGAAGCCATAACGCCACACCCACAGCAGGTGAATGTTCTCATCTCTTCCGACTAGCATTTTAAAGCATCTGATTATATAAATATTTCAATTTTTGAATATCCAACCATACAAATCATCAAACCTGGATACAATTTCAGATAATGAAAGGTAACTGATATCACTCAATTTAAATTAAAGAATACAAAAATCGGTCAAAGAAAAAAGGAGCCAAGGACACATGTCCCTAGCTCCTTAAAATATTAATTATTTTGAGTTTTTCTTTGTCTTATCAAACTTCTTACGATCGTTTGTACCCAAGATCTTCTTACGTAATCTAACACTTTCAGGTGTTACTTCACAAAGTTCGTCTTCGTTTAGGAATTCGATAGATTGTTCTAGTGACATTTCTCTAGGTGTCTTGATTGCGGCAGCATGATCTTTACCAGCGGCACGAGTATTTGTTAGGTTCTTACCCTTTGTAACAGTAACAGCGATATCTTGATCACGGCTACTTTCACCAACGATCATACCTTCGTATACATCAACACCGGCACCGATGAACAATGTACCACGATCTTCAACTGATTGTAGTGAGTAAGTAGTTGATGGACCTTGGTTGATTGAAACCAAAGCACCAGTTCTTCTACCTGGGTTCCAGTTCTTAACAACTGGCTTGTATTCTGAGAATGTGTTGTTCAAAATACCGTAACCACCAGTCATTGACAAGAATTCTGTTGAATAACCGATTAAACCACGTGAAGGTGCTGAGAAAATAAGTCTTGTTTGACCATTTCCAGTACTTTCCATGTTAACCATTTCACCCTTTCTTTGAGACATTGAGTCAATAACTGAACCAACGTATTCATCAGGTGTATCAATAGTTACCTCTTCAAAAGGTTCGCACTTCTTGTTATCAATAGTCTTGTAGATAACTTCTGGACGTGATAGTTGTAATTCGAAACCTTCACGACGCATTTCTTCAACAAGGATTGACAAGTGAAGTTCACCACGACCTGAAACCATCCAAGCACCGGCTTGATCAGTATCTTCAACACGCAATGAAACATCAGTGTGCAATTGTTTCTTCAAACGGTCTTCAATCTTTCTAGCAGTAACTTGTGTACCTTCACGACCAGCAAAAGGTGAGTTGTTTTGTAGGAACATCATCTTCAATGTAGGTTCATCAATACGTAGCAATGGAAGTGCTTCTTGGTGGTCAACTGGTGTAACAGTTTCACCAACGAAAATATCTTCCATACCAGAAACAGCAATTAAGTCTCCGGCTTTAGCTTCATTGATTTCAACACGGTTTAGACCCATGAAACCAAATAGCTTAGTAACACGGAAATTCTTTGTTGAGCCGTCAAGTTTCATAACTGTAACGTTGTCACCAACTTTGATCTTTCCACGGAAAATACGTCCGATACCGATACGACCAAGGTAATCATTGTAATCCAACAATGCAACTTGGAATTGTAGAGGTTCGTCTGAGTTGTCCACTGGAGCTGGAATAGTCTTCAAAATTGTGTCGAACAATGGATCCATTGTGTGTTCTTGATCAGCAGGATCATCTGAGTAACTTGATGTTCCGTTGATAGCTGAAGCATAAATAACTGGGAAATCAAGTTGTGTATCATCAGCACCTAATTCGATAAATAGTTCAAGAACTTCGTCAACTACTTCTGCAGGACGAGCACCTGGTCTATCAATCTTGTTGATAACAACGATAGGTGTTAAATGTTGTTCCAAAGCTTTCTTCAAAACAAAACGTGTTTGAGGCATTGTACCTTCATATGCATCAACAACTAGAAGTACACCATCAACCATCTTCATGATACGTTCAACTTCACCACCGAAGTCCGCGTGTCCTGGTGTATCCAAAATGTTGATTTTCTTGCCTTGGTAATCAACAGCTGTATTCTTAGAAAGGATTGTGATACCACGTTCTCTTTCAATAGCATTTGAATCAAGGGCACGATCTTGAATTTCGTAGTGCTTTCCTAGTGTGTCTGATTGTTTTAACATTTCGTTAACTAATGTAGTCTTACCGTGGTCAACGTGAGCGATGATCGCAATGTTTCTAATATCTTCTCTTCTCTTAGTCAAGTTAGTTCTTCCTTCCGTAAATACGTGTTTAAATTACTTGCAATAAAAAAACTGTGAATGACTGTCACAGTTCACTAACGCGTTTTAAGTGTCTTTAGCGCTTCAGAAACAACTTTCTGAGTACCAACTATTACGACTTGTGATTCTAACATATTTATTGGGGCACCGTCAATACTTACGACACTCATCCCTGCTGCCTCACACATAACGCGTCCAGCGGCTAAATCCCAAGGAGCTAAGTATGACATATACATGACTTCTTTACCAGTCAGAAGGTGACCGAAAATAATTCCGGCACTTCCGTAAACTCGAAAGCCACTGCTCTTTTTAATGACATCTTGAACGGCAAATTTATTTGCCAAGGCCATTGGAGCGGATACGTCAACTAAACCTTCTACCAAGGGCAGGTTCTTTGGATTATCAATCTTTTGATTATTGATAAACAAGCCAATTTCTTTGCCACCGTGATAAATTTCATTATCCATAACGTCTATGATAGCACCATTTAATGGTTCACCGTCAATGTAAGCGCCAATCATCGATGCAAAATTATCGCCACGCTTAACAAAGTTCATGGTTCCATCGATTGGATCGACAAAGAAAACTAGTCCTGACATATCCTTAACAAGGTCGCCATAGCCCTCTTCGCTAACGATTGTAGCATCAGGATAAGCCTTCTTAATTTCACTATTAACAAACTGCTCAGTTTTTTTATCAAAATTGGTTACTAAATCGTTGCGATTCTTTTTCGTTGCGACCGACATATTTTTAATTGAATCTTCACGCAACTTCTCGCCAACTTGGGTGAGGAGCTTTACCAAAAAACTGTCAATTTCCTTACTATCTACTTGCATTTCTAATCCTGACTTTCTCACTGTTTTTAGCCTGTTGGCTTTGTTTGAAAACTTGATAGATCGAATAGCCTGATTCTAATTCAAACTGCTTATCCAGTCTCTTCTGTTCCATTTTCATGGGAACCACTTGTTGAAATGCACGATATTTTTGCAAAAATTCATCCCGTTTGACACCGGATTCATAAGCTTTCTCGACCGCATTGTACAGTGCAATCACAGTAACAATATCTGCCTGCGTCCAAGCCTCATCAAGTGGATAGCTATAATTATCTTGCATAGAATTACTCCTTTAAAAAAACTGCTTTAACTGCCACTTACGGTTGCTAGGGATATGGAGCCTGCTGTGGGACCGGTACGAGCCTGAGATGCGGTCTCGAACCTCGATTTTGAGCTTTGCAAAAACCGCAAATCTCAAAATACGTCCTGTGCTGTAAGGCCGGAAAATCACCGACCTAACACCACTGCCACTACCGGTTCCATCTCCCTAGCAACCTCCAGTTAATGTATTTCTTTTATCTAATATACTTAAATTGACTAAATGATAATCAAAATAATTCATTTAATCTAAATCTTTAAACTTTTATCATTAAAAAATAGATTTTTAAATATCAATGATATTACCATACCATCGCATAACACAAATACCCTAGCCAGTGCGTGTCAGTAATACAATCTGCTGTGCAGATGGCGTTATGGCTTTAGCCATTACACCACGGGGCGACTTTGGATACTTGCCGAACTTGCAAGGATTCAAAGCGAGGGACGAGACTTTGGCTCGGCCCGGTCCCCATAGCGATTGCATTACTGACACGCGCTGGCGGCACCCCACCCAAAGAAACCTTTAGTCTACTATACAAAAAAAGCGATGTAATTGCATCGCTTTTTTGTTTAATTCATTTATTTAGTATACGAAACGAGATTATTTCGGTTTCTAAACAAGTACAGCTTAAATATGTGTTGGGTAACCAATTAAAATATCGGCTGCTTCTTGAATTGGTTCGCCTAATGTTGGATGTGGGTGAATTGTTAAGGCAATATCTTCCGCATTCAATTGACAATTTACAGCTACACTCAATTCAGAAATCAAATCACTGGCGCCTGGCCCAACTATTTGACCACCTAGCAATGTTCCAGTTTCTTTATCAGCTACTAATTTAACAAATCCTTCAGCAGCATCTAATGAAACGGCACGTGCATTCCCAGCAAATGGGAATTTAGCTACTTTGACTTCAATATTCTTATCTTTTGCATCTTTTTCCGTTAAGCCGACACTAGCTAGTTCAGGATCGGTGAAACAAACCGCAGGAACGCCAATATAGTCGTTTGCTGTATGTTTACCAGAAATAGCTCCAGCAACTGTCTTAGCCTCAAAGAATGCCTTATGAGCCAAAGCAGGGCCTGGGGTGATATCACCAATAGCATAGATGTGATCAACTGAAGTCTTACCTTGTTCATCGACTTCAACCAAACCACGGTCAGTTGTTTTAACGTTAGTCATTTCCAAACCAAAGTTATCGGTATTAGGACGACGACCAACGGTTACCATACAATAATCGGCGCTCAATGTGGTTGGTTGTCCATCAACTTCATAAGTAACATCTACGGAATCACCTTTATTTTCACTCTTCTTAGCCATGGCATTAGTAATAATCGTTACGCCTTTTTTCTCAAGGTTCTTCTTAACGATTGAAACCATATCTTTTTCAAAATTAGGGATAATGCTTGGTGAACCTTCAAGAATTGTTACGTGAGCCCCAAGGTCTGCATACGCTCCAGCTAATTCAGTTCCGACGTAACCACCACCGATAATGATGAATTCCTTTGGAACTTCCTTCAAGTTCAACCCACCAGTTGAATCAATTACTCGGTCATCAAACTTGAATCCTCTGATTTCAATTGGACGACTACCAGTTGCCAAAATTAAATTTTTGAACTTGATAGTTTGACCGCCACCATTGTCCATAAATTGTCTTGGACCACTTGGCATGATACGCAACTGTGTATCGCTGTCTAAATAAGCTTCACCATTGATCAATTCAACGTGGTGCTTCTTCAAAAGCATTTGCACACCATTAGTCATTCTGGCAACAACTTTTTCGTCTTTCCAAGCTTGTGTCTTGGTAAAGTCAATTGTGGCGTCACTAGTTGTAATTCCGTAAGTTGATGAATCCTTTGCTTGTTGAAGTCTGTGTCCAGCAGTGATTAAAGCTTTTGAAGGCACACAACCAACGTTTAGACAAACACCACCAACAGTATCTGATTTTTCAATTACAGTTACATCTTGTCCTAATTCTGAAGCTCTGATTGCTGCAACGTAACCACCAGGGCCGGAACCAATAATAACGGTATCTTTTTCTATTACGTTTTCTGCCATTTTAATTTAGCCCTCCATTAATAACATATCTGGATCATGCAACAACTTCTTCAAGAGGTTCAAAGCATTTTGTGCCAAAGCACCATCGATTAATCTGTGATCATAACTCAATGAAAGTTTTAGCATATTACCTACTTGAATGTTGCCATCCTCATCAACATATGGTTCTTTGGCAATCTTACCAACACCTAGAATTGCGACTTCTGGGTAGTTGATAACTGGAGTAAACCAGCCACCACCGATTGAACCAACGTTACTAATTGTGATTGACCCACCGCTCATCTTGTCCATGCTTAGTTTATTGTCGTAAGCTGCTTGACTGTTTTCAGTGATTTCCTTAGCAATTTCAAACATCCCTTTAGAATCAACATTCTTAACATTTGGAACGTAGAGTCCGTGTTCAGTATTTGTTGCAATACCAACGTTGTAGTAGTGTTTGTAAACAATTTCTTCAGTTGAATCATCGATTGAAGCATTTAGTTCAGGATAAGCTTTCATGACAGCAACCAAAGCTTTAACAATATATGGCAAGAATGTTAAGTGAATACCCTTGTCAGCAGCGATTGCCTTGTATTTCTTTCTGTTAGCCATCAAAGCTGAAACTTCAACATCATCGAAACTTGTAACGTGTGGAGCTGTGTGCTTACTTGTCAGCATTGCCTTAGCAATAGCTTTTCTTGTAAGCGACATCTTTTCACGTGTTTCAAGTTCTGGTGTAGCAGACTTGTATGGCGTAATTGGTTGAGCAGGTGCACTGGCAGTGCTTGTTGTTGCAGTTGCTGCTGCAGCTGGAGCACTAACACTAGCTGGATTGCCACTCTTGAATGAGTCAACATCAGCTTTAGTAATTTGGCCATGCTTACCACTTGGAGTAACAGATGCTAAATCAACGCCTTGATCACGAGCGTACTGACGAACTGATGGCATTGCTAGATAATGAGTATTGGCTGAACCAGTTGCTGCTGCAGCTGGGGCACTTGAACTACTTTCACTAGCAGCAGGTGCAGCTTTTTCGTCTGCTTTTGGTGCTGGTGCGTCGTCATCGCCAGAATCAGGAGAACCATCATCAATCACGATCAATGTATCGCCAATTTCGACTGTGTCCCCTTCCTTAGCTACAATTTGTTTAACAGTACCAGCAACTGGGGATGGTAATTCTTCAACGGATTTATCATTTTGAATTTCTACCAAGGAGTCGTCTTCTTTGACAGTGTCTCCTTCTTTTACGAGCCAGCTAGCAATTTCACCTTCGGCCATACCTTCGCCTAGCTCTGGTAATTTAAATTTGTATGCCATAGTTGTTTTCCCTTCCTTCGATTATTAGTAGTTGAGAATTTCATTTACTTTTTCTTCAATTTCTTTAGCCCGTGGAATCCAGATGTCTTCACCAAGAGCAAATGGATAAACACTATTTGGAGCAGCTACTCTACCAACTGGTGCATCGAGAGAAAGAATGGCACCTTCAGCAATGGCCGATGCAACTTGAGCACCAACGCCGGCCATCTTTTGTGCTTCTTGGACAATTACAACTTTGTGAGTCTTTTGAATTGATTTGAAAATTGTTTCAGTATCAATAGGAGAAACAGTTCTCAAGTCGATAACTTCTACGGAAATATTCTTTTCTGCCAAAGTATCAGCCACTTTAAGTGCTTCATTTACTTCGGCACCATAAGCAACGATAGTAATATCATTACCTTCACGGACAACATTTGCTTTGTCCAAAGGTACTGTATACTTGCCATCTGGAATATCATCTTTCATTGAACGGTATAGTTTCAAGTTTTCCATAAATAGCACTGGATCATTGTTTTCAACTGATGAAATCAATAGACCTTTAGCATCATAGGGATTACTTGGCATAACAACACGTAATCCGGGAATTCCAGTAAAGAAATTTTCCAAATTATCAGCGTGCATTTCGGCTGTATGTGTACCTCCACCATAAGGTGTACGAATTGTTACAGGAGCATTCTTCAAGCCGTCGAATCTGAAACGCATTCTAGCTAATTGACCAGCAATTTGATCAACAGCTTCAAATGAGAAACCCATAAATTGAATTTCAGGAATAGGACGCCAACCAGTTAAACCCAAACCAGTTGCCAAACCTAAAATACCTGACTCAGCTAATGGAGTATCGAAGACACGGTCTTCACCATATTTTTCTTGAAGTCCTTGAGTAGTTCTGAAAACACCACCGTTTTTACCAACATCTTCACCGAAGATCAATGTTTTTGGATCGTCTTCCAGAACAATGTCTAAGGCATCTGTAATTGCTTGAATATAAGTTTTCTTAGCCATTTTTACTTCGACTCCTTTGCTTCAAATTTATCAATCTCTTGTCTCATTTCTGGAGTTGGAATTTCGAATGTACGTTTCAACATGTCGGAAACTTTATCAGCAGGAACTTCGTCAGCTTCCTTAATAGCTTCCTTAAATGAAGCTTTGTACTCATCAACTAATTTATCTTCTTGTTCTTCTGACCAAAGTCCTTTATCTTCAAGAACTTTTCTCAAACGAATCAATGGATCTTTTTCAAACCAAGGTTGTTCTTGATCCTTAGTTCTGTAACGCTTTGGATCATCACCCGCACTTGAGTGAGCTCCGAAACGATATGTCAAAGTTTCAATTAAGACTGGACCATTACCAGCAACCATGTAATCACGAGCAGCTTTAGCAACAGCATAACAAGCGAGGATATCCATACCATCAACTTGCACACTAGGAATACCTGCCGCAACAGCCTTTTGAGCTAATGTTGGAGCAGCTGTTTGCTTAACACGTGGTGTAGAAATAGCGAAACCATTATTTTGAACAATGAAAAGTACTGGTGCTTGATAAGCTCCGGCAAAGTTCATTCCTTCATAACTATCACCTTGAGAAGTACCACCATCACCTGTATATGTGAAAGCAATTGTATCTTCTTCTTTGTTCTTCTTGATTCCTAGTCCAACACCGGCGGCTTCAACATAAGCTGCACCGATAATAATTTGAGGCATCATTGAACGAGCTTTGAACTTGTTTCCAACAACGTGACCTCTTGACCAAAGATATGCTTCAGTTACGGTAGCACCGTGTTGAATCAATTGTGGAACATCACGATAAGCGGGCAACAAATAATCTTGTTTCTTCATTGCCAAAACAGTCCCCATCTCTGAAGCCTCTTCACCTTCAGTTGGTGCGTAGAATCCCATACGTCCTTGACGTGAAAAGTTCATTGTTTGTTCGTGTAATGCACGCTCCCAAACCATCTTCTTCATGAATTCAACTAAATCATCATCTGAAAAAGTATCAAAGATCTCTTGATCTGTTATTTCAGCATTTTCATTCAAAACTTGAATAGGTTTTGAAACATTTGATAAGTTATTTTTAAGCGCTTCAAAATCAACAATTGGTTTATTTGCCATTCTTCACAGTCCTTTCATAAAAAAAACTCATCCCTTGTGAACATTGTAAGGGCTTTCATATAATTTTAGTCTATCATTGATCTGCTAAAAAACAAGTAGTTTGGGCATTCCGCAATCAAAAAAATTTTAAACCGCGATTGTGAAAAAGCTAACTATTTATTTAAATCAATTTCGTTTTCAGACGTGCCATTCTTGAGTTCATCGACCATTGAATCCAAGGAAATTGTCGCCATATTCTTAACAGCTTTAGTCGTATAAAAGGCGATATGTGGCGTTAGAATGAATCTTGGACTCTTAATAACTAATTCCAATAATTCATCTGAAAATTCTTCGTCAGTTAAGTCCGAGTTAAAGATTCCTACTTCGTTTTCATAAACATCCAAAACAGCACCATATAACTTGCCTGAGGCTACTGCTTCATAGAGATCTTTGGTATTAATCAAGTCTCCACGAGCTGTATTTATCACGATAGCATCGTCTTTCATTTCTGAAATTGACTGGCTATTGATAACTGTGTGACCCTTGCCCAAACTAGGAATATGTAGTGTTACAACATCTGATTCCTTCAGTAATGTATCAAGACTGTCGACATAAAGTCCTTGTTTTTCCAGTTCGGAATTGTGAAATTTATCGAAAGCGATGACTTTTGCGCCAAATCCTTGATAAATTTTAATTGCAGCTTGACCAATTCTTCCGGTACCAGCGACACCAACAGTCAATTGGTTCAACTCGCGACCAATATCAGGTACCCAACGGAAATCATGTTGATCAACCTTCCGAACCATGTGCTTCATGTTTCTCAAAAGAGCCATCAAACCAGTAACTGAATATTCAGCGATTGCTTCGGGTGAATAGCTTGGCACATTAGTTAAACGAATATTATTTTTCTTCAAAGCTTCAATAGGAACATTATCGACACCAACATTTCGCAATGAAATAACATGAATTCCATATTCATTCATCGTGTCAAAAATCTTTTCATCATATGGCAATTGTTGATAAGCAACGATTCCATCGTATCCCTGTGCCATTTTGACTGTTTCAGGGGTCAAAAGATCAGTGACAATTTTTACTTCAATGTCATTGTCCTTTGACCATTCCTGAATGTACTGTTTCTCATCTTCTCTGACACCAAAATCAATTAACTTCATCTAGCTAGCCTCCAATGATACGCATTTTTATGTAACCTTATGAAATCGGTAACATATACACTTAATATTTTAGCATCTTAGCCATTATTATCACAAAGATATAACCTATAAAATATGCTTGGCTCACTTTAGAATGCCGCGTCTTGGTGTTAGTGATTTCGCCGCTGTGGGACCGACTTGAGCCAAGGTCTCAAGTCTCGCTTTTGAACTTCGAGAAGACCGCTCGAATTTCAAAAGACGTCCTGTGCTGTAAGAACGAGAAAATCACTCGTCCTAACACCACTGCCACTGCAGGCTACATCACTAACACCAAGACGCTAAATCCTACCTTATATTTGGATATAAATAATATTACGTAAGAATTAACTCATTTCTCTATTAAGCCAAAATTGAAACAGCTACTCATTAGAACAAACTACAATTAATTCTTATAATATAAGTAGAAGCCATTCAACAAATTAAACTAAACATCAAAGAAAGAACCTAGCTTCAATTTCGTACAGCCGGAAGCGGCAGTCCTTTGTTAACGTTTTATTTAACAAAACCACCAAAAATTTTGTCATTTATTTCTATTTTCAGAGAAAAATAATCTATAATAGATATACTAAGGTATTTTTGTACAATTAAACATTTGGAGGAAACTATGTATTTTATGAAAGATATCGTCCGTGATGGCGATCCCGTTTTAAGAAAAGTTGCTCAAAAGGTTCAATTTCCACTGAGTGAAGAAGATAAAGCTCTAGCTGCCAACATGATGGAATATTTAGTTAAGAGTCAAGATGAAGAATACGCTGAAAAACATCAACTACGTGCTGGTGTTGGTTTAGCTGCTCCTCAAGTTGGCGTTTCAGAAATGATGGCTAGTGTTTTGGTTCCTAATGAAGATGACCCTGACAAGCCTCTACTTAAAATTACGTTGATCAATCCTGTTATCACCAGAAACTCAGTTCAAAGAGCTGCTTTGTCTGAAGGTGAAGGTTGTCTTTCAGTTGATAAGGATGTCCCTGGTTTTGTACCACGTGCTGATCGCATTACTATTAAATATGATGACTTTGAAGGTAACTCACAAACATTACGTGTTAGAGATTACCCAGCTATCGTTTGCCAACACGAAATTGACCACTTAAATGGTCACCTATACTATGACAAGATTAGTAAGACTGCACCATTTGATATCGACCCAAGTACAGTCGTTATTTCGTAATACTGTTGTAAGTATACTTACCCTATTAGATATGGTAGAATTGTGCTATCTATTGATTACTGCACAAATGGACTGGAAAAAACGTCAAATGAAACTGACTTGTTTCATTTAATTCGATTAAAGGAGAAATTTAATATTGATTTATAAAGTTTTATATCAAACAAGTGAACTAGATAACCCCCGTCGTGAATTTACACATTCACTTTACATGGATGCTGCTTCAAGTATTGAGGCACGTCAAGCAGTTGAAAATAACACTAACTACGAAATTGAATTTATTCAGGAACTCGACGAAAAGCATTTAGAGTACGAGAAGAAGAGCCCTGATTTTAAACTAACGGAGTTTTAATTAATGTCGTTTAAAGTAAAAAATAATGAAGTTGCTGTTTTTGCCATCGGGGGCCTTGGCGAAATCGGTAAAAATATGTACGGAGTTCAATATCAAGACGAATTAATCGTTATTGATGCCGGAATTAAATTTCCAGAAGACGAACTTCTAGGAATTGACTATGTCATTTCCGATTACAGTTACTTAGTAGAAAACAAAGACAAGATTAAGGGTCTATTTATCACCCATGGTCACGAAGATCATATTGGTGGTATCCCTTATCTTCTCCAACAGCTTCCCAATATTCCAGTTTATGCCGGTCCACTAGCTTGTGCATTGATTAAAGGTAAATTGGAAGAACACGGCTTACTAAGAACAACTGAAATGCACGTCTTACACGAAGATGATGTTATCAAATTCCCTAAGACAAGTGTTTCATTCTTTAGAACAACTCACTCAATCCCTGATACCTTAGGTATTGCTGTTCATACACCTCAAGGAATCATTGTTGAAACTGGTGATTTTAAGTTCGACTTAACTCCAGTTGCCGGATTACCTTCCCCTAACTTACAAAAGATGGCTGCACTTGGTGCTAAAGGTGTTTTATGTCTCCTATCAGATAGTACAAACGCTGAAATTCCAACTTTTTCTAAGTCAGAACGTTCCGTTGGTTTAACAATCCACCAAATCTTTGAAACAATTCAAGGCCGTATCATTTTTGCTACCTTTGCTTCAAACATTTATCGTATTTCTCAAGCTGTGGATGCTGCGATTCAACAAGGACGTAAAATTGCTGTCTTTGGACGAAGTATGGAAGGTGCAATCGAAAATGGTCGTGAACTAGGATACTTAAATATCCCTGACGACATGTTGATTGACCCTCATGCTTTGAACAAGACACCTGCTAATGAAACTTTGATTTTATGTACTGGATCACAAGGTGAACCATTAGCTGCCTTGAGTCGTATCGCTAACGGTACTCACAGACAAATTACTGTTCAACCAGGCGACACGGTTATTTTCTCAAGTAACCCAATCCCTGGTAACACAATCAGTGTTAACCACTTGATCAACCAACTTTCTGAAGCTGGTGCTGAAGTTATTCATGGTAAAGTTAACAACATCCATGCTTCTGGTCACGGTGGTCAGGAGGAACAAGAATTGATGCTTCGTTTAATGAAGCCTAAGTTCTTCATGCCAATTCACGGTGAATACAGAATGTTGAAGATTCACACTGAATTAGCTGAATTGTGTGACGTGCCACAAGATCACTCCTTCCTTTTGGAAAATGGTGATGTCTTAGCACTTACAAAAGATACAGCTCATGTAGCTGGTCACTTCCCTGCCGGTGATGTTTACGTCGATGGTAAGGGTGTTGGTGATATCGGTAACGTTGTTATCCACGACCGTCAAGTTCTTTCTGAAGAAGGAATGGTTGTCGTTGTAGCTACAATCGATTATCAAAAGCACATCGTCTTAGCAGGTCCAGATATCTTGTCACGTGGATTCGTCTACATGCGTGAGTCTGGTGAATTGATCAACCAAGCACAAAAACGTGTCTTCCACTTGATCAAGAACACCTTCGACGAAGAAGATGAAAAAGTTACTGAAGCTACTTTAAAACGTGTCATTATTGAAGGATTACAAGAATTCTTGTACAAACGTACAGCTAGAAATCCTGTTATTCTACCAATGTTAATAGGAACTTCAATCTAAAGAAGATCATTTGATCTTCTTTTTTTGTTTTGACCTCTTTCCGTCCACGTTTTTTTTATTATGAGTTTAGTTATATAATTGTACTTTAAAGTAATTATATATAAATCAGTCAAAAGAGCTGAAAGTATTCGTTGCATAGTAGATGTACACTTGCAACTCTGGAGACCTCACCCAAATTAAAGGTATTTAAAATGACTAAAACAACTAAAATTGAAATAATTCTCAACTATCATGCTGGTAATGGGCACGCTAAGAGCGCTTGTAAAAAAGTAACCAACTTTCTTGACCAAATCAGTTTAGACTATGAGATCCACTTAACAAAAAAAGATGGCGATGGTGTCAGAATTGCCAAGGGGTTAGCTAATCAGCAAACTCCTAATGTTAAAATCGTCGTCATTGGTGGCGATGGTACACTCAACCAGTGTGTTAATGGTGTTAAGGAGTCCAATTATCCTGACACGCCTTTAGGGTATATTCCCGGAGGTTCAGGAAATGACTTTAGCCGTGGAATCAAATTGAAGATTAAAGATCCGGTTGTTTTGATGCAAGCTATCTTGTCACTGGAACAACCTCGAAAAATTGATATTGGTAAAGCAACTGGACCAACTTTTTATCACTACTTCATTAATAACATTGGGATAGGATTTGATGCCAGTACAGTTTACTATACCAATCATTCGGCACGTAAAGAATTTCTAAATAAATTGCGACTTGGTACACTCTCCTACTTAACTAATCTGCTAAAGGCCATCAAACGTCAACCTGCTTTCGTATTAGATGTGGACTATGGACAAAACCAGAAGCATTTCGATTCAGCTTATATTGTTGTCGCAACTAATCATCCCTACTTTGGCGGTGGCTTTGCGATTGACCCAACTGCCAATCCATTCAATCATCACCTAAATTTGGTGGTTGTTAAAAAGATTACCGGCATGACTTTTGTAAAACTTTTGAGTAAGTTACTAACTGACGGCTCCCATTTACAAGATAAGAATGTTTGGCACATTGAACGAAACGACTTTACACTTCGCAATACGCCCAAACAATTTGGCCAAATGGATGGCGAAGAATTAGATAAACATGAATTTGACTTACACTTTCAAGTTGATCATCATCTATTTTGGTTGCCTATACAAAAGAAGCTTAGAAAAAAATTGGTTCTTTCTCACATTTGGTTATAAGGTTATCCCACTGGGCCTTTTTAACAGAAATACTGAACTTGATTTAGTACTATTTGTGCCTCCATAAAGGAGATAGTCAAAAAGAAGTTGTTTTCCTCTTGATTAACCAATCAAGTAGAAAACAACTTCTTTTATTTTTACTAACCAGGTTTAAGAAAGAACCCATCAACCATCTAGGTATTGGATCTTATTTAATTACTCTTTTAAATCAACAATCTTACCATCATTATCAAATTGATAATAATCAAATCCGTGTAAAGAAAATAGTGTGTCATCACTCTTTAATCCAGCAACTACCCACTCTGTTTTGTAATCATCATTGATACTTCTAGTCTCAAAAATATGAATTAATTACTTATTGCAATCGAAGAATGATCTAAAAAATTCAGAGATTTCGTTTTTATTCTTTGCTGCTTCGTTCATTATTAGCTATTTAATGGTGAAGTATACAAATTGCCATTTTTTATACTTCATATTAAAAATAAACAAGATACTCCAAACAAATATAAAAAAGATGTGTACTTCCAAAGTTTAGCTTAAACTTGGGGCACACATCAAAAGATGAACAATCTTAATATTCAATAAACAGAAAAAATATCTCTTATCGCACTCAGAGCCTGCTCTTTTAACTGTTTATCCACATGACTAACAACTTTCCCATGTCTTGCAGAAAAGTCATAACCTAATAAATTACTAAGAATTATATATCCATGAATTTTATCATTTTTTAACTTCAAAGAAGCATAAAAATCTATTGGTATTTTAGATGTAATCGGAAAACCAGTAATCATACCTGTTCTCCTATTATACGTGTCAGAACTAATAACTAACATCGGTCTACGAATATTGTCTTTAAAATCATGACCACCATATTCGTGACCAGCATGTGGTTCAGCATCTATCCAAACAATATCTCCTTGCTTTGGGGAATCATCATTACCAGACATTCTCTTTACCAACAGCCTTACCGTTATCACCGATATTCATGGACTTAATCGCAGACCTTAAATCATATTCAGGATGTTGATCAAATAAATTTTTGTGCACCGGAACAAAAGACAGTACTCCGTTATCATCCAAAACTGGATTGTATTCAACATTCTCACCAATCTTAAATTGTGAAGGTACTGTGATCATTATTGAATTGCCTTGTTTACGTGTTTTAACAGTCATGACTATTCTCCTCTCATCGTATTGTAATTATATGTGTAATTACTCCGTATATCAACTATTTAACTCATTGATCAATCTTTGTCACAACAATAGTTATCTGAACATCGAACCTTGAGGGTATTAATACAACTGTTTAAAATTAACTTTAACATACTCTTATGGATTTAGTTTACGAGTTTTTTATACTAAAAATAACCATAATTATAATGCCATTTATTTGAATTTTTCTACAACTATTTTCTATTTGTTCAGTCAATACGGCAGTTTTTTGTATAACAGCATTAAATTGAATTCTTCTTAAACACATTTGGTAATTTTGTATATTTATAGACAAATAGAGACTGCAATCTAAAATTCGATTGCGGTCTCTATTTGATTTAAACATAAAAAACTAAGATTAACTATTTACCCCAATCCTTGAATGGTCGTCATCAATTCCTGAATCATTATCTTACTATTGATTTTACAATCTGTAGCAATCCAACCAATCAAAACATTGATAAGTCCACCAGTGGCAAATTGAACACCTATGCTTACTTGCAAATCATTATCCCATTTTCTCCATGGAGCTGGAGTATCTTTTATTTCGACAATAAATTTCTTAGTAAAAGCCGATGTAAAGTAATCTGCCAGATTAGCCTTAATCAAAATACGCATAGTATCTTTCTTACTCTCAAAATAATTGAAATAATTTTCTAATACATTATCAAACTCAAGTACTGAATTATTATTTGTGCTCTCAATATATCCACTAATAATGTCATTAACTAAATCTTCAAGAACATCATCCTTAGTAGAATAATGACGATAAAAAGTTGGTCGTGATATTTTAGCTGTAGCAACAATTTGCTTAACAGTAATTTCATCAAAACTATAAATATCTAATAGATCAACTAAAGAATCCTTGATCCAATATTCTGTTTGTCTATGCATCCGCGTTACAACTTCTGTTGATGTGTCTCTATACATTACATTCACCTCAAATTTATTACGATTATGGGTTTGTTGATGGTTGTTTATAAATATTTGGATAATAATGCTCTCGAAACAAGAAAAGAACGGGAGTAAAAATCATGAGAAATATTAGTACAAGCAAAAAAAATGCAATAATTATTACAATGTCCATTATTGGATTTTTAGTAATTTTGGATACGAGCATTATGAATATCACCTTACCTAAAATTCAGACGGCTTTTAACGTATCACTAACTAACCTATCATGGTCAATTAATATTTATACAATTCTCTTTGCATCATTGTTAATTCCGGTCGGACGTTTAGGAGATATGTTCGGTCGAGTCAAGCTTCTTAATCTAGCACTATTAGTTTTCCTATTTGGTTCCATTGTTAGTGGCACTTCAGCTAATCTAAATATTCTATTGATTGGTCGTGCAATCCAGAGTATCGGTGCCGCCACAATGCTACCTGCTGCAATGCTAATATCTTTAAATATTGTGAGTAAAGGGCGTCGTGCTAAAGTTATTGCTATCCTTGGTGTAACACAGGCCTTAGGTTCTGCTATGGGACCAGCCATTGGTGGCATTATCTCACAATATTTCGGCTGGCACTGGGTATTTCTCATCAATATACCAATCGTCATCAATATACCAATCGTCATTATTCTACTAATAAGTACCCTATCCACATTATCAATGAAAAATGAAATAACGAAGAGTGTTAAATTGGATACCATTGGTACATCCTTAATCGTTGGAACATTACTACTAATGACAACTGCCTTGGTTGATGGTCGTGATTGGGGTTGGGCAAGCTTTAAGACACTCGGATGTGGGATTAGCTCAATCGTTCTATTATTATTGTTCATTCTCAGGGAAATAAAGACTAATGATCCAATTATTCCAATGAAGTTATTTAAAAATCGCGATTTTATAGCTTCAATAACAAGTATCTTAATTGCATTTATCACATTAGCTAGTTTCATTGGAATTATCCCAACTTACTTAACAAAAATTACTGATGTATCACAACTGAAGGCAGCCTTATTAATAACTCCAATGTCAGTCGCCATGCTAATCTTCAATCCATTGTCAATTTCCTTAATTGGTAAAATTTCAAATAGAATCCTAATTGGAACCGGAATTTTAGCATCTGGTATTGGTATCTATATGTTAAGCAACTTAAATGTGACAAATAATTGGAATCAGTTATACATAATTGATGTTATTATCGGTTTCGGAATTGGGTTCATCAGTGGTCCAGCTTTAACTGTTGGCATTGCTGAACTACAAGGAACTGAATTGACCGCTGGACAGAATGTGCTAAATGTTATGAGAAATATCGGAATTATGATTGGAATAGCACTCTTTTTATCAATGCTAAATGGAAACATAACTGATGCCAAACATGAAACTTATAACTATGCAATTGGTCAAGTTGATAAGATAGATATTCCAAATAATTCTAAGACAACTATTAAAAATCATTTGCACAACAAATTAATCTCAAGTAATAACAATAACGTAGACAGTTCTAATAAAGTCAAAAGCAACACAATTAATAACAGCAAAAAGGACAAAATGATCAATGTTGAATACACCAATATTGTTACTCAAAAACAAAATGCATTGGGTACTCCTTTACCTGAATCCACTGATATTGCCATCAAAAAACAAATCACAACTATCGTTGATAAAAAAGTAACAAAATTAAATGGTCAAATTACACATACTACACGCAATATAAAAAATCACTTACACAATAAGTTAAATAATTCATTTTTAGATATGTATTCACTGGAATATCCAATGATTTTTGCTAGCTTAGTAACTGCATTTATATTCAAAAAGAAGAAAGCTTAAAATCATTTTGGAACATAGACTTGAACGAGAACCAAAACACAAATAAGACAGGCAAATCCCGAAACCGGATTGACCTGTCTTATTTACCTTATTATTCGAAATGTAATCACATTTGTCACCTATTTATGAAATAACAACCTTCAAATCAACGATTTTACCAGCATCATCAAATTGATAATAGTCAAACCCATGTAGTGAAAACAATGTGCCATCACTCTTCAAACCAGCTACGACCCATTCGGTCTGATAATTATTGTCGACATCCCTAATTTCAAACAGATGTTTCAATTGCTGATTGCGTCCAAAAAATGATCTAAAGAAATCAGCTATTTCACTTTTATTTGTCGCCGTTTCATTCATACCAGAGTTAATTTTTGCCTCATCACTAAACAAATCGATAATTGCTTTTAAAGAATTCATATCACTTGAAGCATAGTCAGACAGTTTAAAATACTTTTGAATCGTAATTCTATTCGTATCGGTATCAGTCATGTGTTATCTCCAATCGACAATTAATTAAATAATTGTACATCGAAATTATCAAAATAATACCTAGCTATACGGCTTGTCACTATTTTAAATATTTTTATGATAAATATAAATTTCACCTAACTTTTCGTGTACTCGCTTGTTTGAATATACGAAACCAGCTTTTAGATAGAGCTCTTGAGCGGCTAGATTAGTCGGAGAAACTCCTAAAATCATTCGATCAACTTGCTTGTAATTGAAATAAACAAATTCAGATAGTTTCAGCAATGTTATTAAGGCATAATCACGACGACGGTAACGACTATCGATTGAGAAGGATCGTACCAAAATATCCGTTTGCGAATCCCCATCATATAGCAATGGTCCATCATCAGTATGCAGGCAGAAACATCCGACCAATTTATCGTTATCAAGAATCATCATTGGCTGCATATGAAGATTGGTTCGACTGCGTTCAATAATTGATTGTGGACCACCGATATTATCATTGGGATTAAGATGATAATCATCAATCATACTTTGAGTAATATTATTTTTATCATATTCCTGTAATTTGATATTCATTTTGAGATCACATCCAAACAGAAAAATAACTTATTTAATTTTTAACCACGACAATTCTAATAAAAAATCATCTTGGTACCATGAGTATAGTCAGCGATTACAATTTTGGGTATAAATATGTTCTAGTAATTTTTCTATCTTGAATTAAAATTAAGATAATCATTTAAAACTGAAAAAGTAAAATATTTGCATTGATATATTTTACTTTTAAACTATAATGAAGGATATAAATATGACAACTAAACGAGAATTAAATGCTCAGGTCCACCAACAAAATATTCTAAACACTGCTGCCAAGCTCTTTAAACAAGATGGTGTCCAAACTACCAGTATCACAGCAATTGCTAAACAGGCCGATGTTTCAACGCGAACTCTTTACAAGTACTTTCCCAACAAGAATGAACTTGCACATGCGGTTTACTTAGCAGATATTGATGCAGGAATTGCAACTAATACAACTATCTTGCACGATGAGACAATCGATTTTCAGACTAAATTATCGAAAATGATGGCTAATCAAATGAAACTCAGTCAACAATTAAATCCTGATTATATTCGCTATGCTGCTGACGATTTTCAAGGTAAAACAGGTCATCCGGAGACCAGTTCATACTATTTAGCCAAATTGGACACTTTTTGGTCGGAATTAATTGATTTAGGTATTAATAGTGGTGCCATTAGTAAGCAACATTCTGCCAAAGCCCTGCGCATTTATATTCAAGCATTTTTCAATTTAGGTCAAACTACCATTACCGATCCAGAAGTATTGCAAGACTTAATTCAGCTGTTCTTCAATGGATTGAATGGGCAGGCCCAAAATTAGTTGTCTATTTAAATTTGTAACTTCGAGGTGGTTATAATGCTGACCATTGATCACATTCAAAAGCATTATCCAAACTTTAAATTAGATTTATCACTCAACATCCCTACTGGAAAAATAACAGTCGTTTTAGGTCCAAATGGCGCTGGTAAAACAACTTTTTTCAAACTTTTGTTAAATCTCACCACGCCAGACCATGGAACTTTAACTATAAACAATCAACCGTTAAAAACATGGATAACTAAAAATCCAGAATCCATCAGTGCAACCTTTCCAGACAGTGGCTTCAACGAAAATCTAACTATTACTGAAATCAATCAGTTGTTAAAATCATTCTATCCAAATACGATTTCAGCTGACTTTCTAACTCAATGCCAACAACTTAACTTACCAACTACTCAGCCAATTAAAAACTTTTCAACTGGTATGCAAGCTAAACTAAAACTGCTCGTAGCACTCTCACATAAAGCAACTCTACTTGTTCTTGACGAACCAACAACTGGATTAGACGTCACCGTACGTCAAACTATCATTAAATTGATTAAAACTTATCATCATAAATATCCTCAGGCGACAATCTTGATTAGTTCACATATTGCTAGCGACATTGATGCTTTAGCCGAAAACGTTATTCTAATTACTGACGGAAACCTCCAGTTACAAGAAGATTTAAACGTTATTAAACAACAATATGGTATCTTCACTATTTCAAATAATCAATTTTTACAAGTCGATAATTCATTACTGATTGATCATTGGACCAATGGTAATCAAGTGACTTGTTTAACTACAAATCGAGCATACTTCACTAATATTTCTACTATTAAAACACCAAGTGTTGATGATTTGCTGCTCAATTTTACTGGTAGCTCTAAGGAGGTTACAGTCGCATGAGAGGACTATGGCTACAAGACTATTATTTATTTAAAAGGCAACGTCTAGCGGTTGGTTTAACTTGGATTTTAGCAACTCTTTGCTTAATTTTATTTGGTCGTTGGGGCATCGAAATTGGTATGGGTATCTTTGCTGTCATGCTCAGTATGCTGATGCTCTCACTACTCAGCGCCAATCAACAGAATCGCGGTTTGAAATTTCTACTAACATTACCCATTACGAAGAAAACCTATATTCGTCAAAAATATGCTCTACTATTTAGCAATGTTTCCGGAGCTGTTCTAACTATGATTGGTACAACTTGGATCATCGCTAAATGGCAAAATTGGAATTTAACATTAACCGATATCTTCCAGCAAGCATATTTAGTCGGCATCATAATTTTGGCAATACTGCTTATTATTGTTCCCTACCAGTTAGAGCACGGTCCCGAAGCAACTCAAACTTTCATGTCAGTAGTTGGTGCAATCATCGGTGGTGGTTATCTCAGCGTTCAAAAAACAAGTTGGGGTCGAGAAATCTTTAATAATATAGTTACTTCAATCAACCATAATGGCCTAACTAGTTTACTCTTAGTTATCACTGGTATAGTCGTTATAATATTAGGTTTGTCATACTATCGAAGTTTGACAGGATTTCAAACAACAGCAGAATAAAGCCAAAAGGTTCAAGGAACTTTCAATAGTCCTTTGAACCTTCTTTGGTATTTCAACCTTAGTCTAACGATTTTTAAATCTGAATGAAAAAATTATTCCTAAAATAGAAATAATCCCTGCACTCAACATCACGGCTCGAAAACCACTAGTAAACAATCCTAAATCGCTCATCCCTCCAAATTGATAAAAAATAATCACTGAAACTGTTGTTCCGACTGCTCCGCCTAATAAACGAAAAACATTGTAAATTCCCGACGCTTTACCAATCTCGGATTTCGCAACTGCACCCAAAACTACTTTTTGAAGTGCCGGACCAGCCATCGATAACCCAACACCAGCAACGGCTAATGGCACAACCATATTTAGATATGGACTATGATCATTTACTAAAATCATTATCAAAATATAGCCAATACCCTGGAACAGCAATCCCAACGTCGCAATCAGTTTTTCTCCGTATTTATCGACTGCATTTCCAGCAAATGGCGCTACCACTACTAAAGTCCCTGTCCAAGGCAATATCTCTAATCCAGCTGTTAATGAATCTGCTCCACCAACGCCTTGTAAAAATTGTGGTAGGAAAAATACCACGCCATACATTGAACCGTACAGCAAGAATGTCGCAATATTTCCACCTGTAAAAGCTATCGACTTGAAGAAGCCTAATGGAATCATTGGTTTTTCTTCGACTCTTTGATGTAAAACAAACCAAACTCCAGCTGATAATCCTAGAATTCCTATTGTCAGTGACCAGATAATTGAACTGGTAGACGTCATAGCCGATAAGGACCAGATAATACTAGTAGACGCAACTATGATCAAAATTGAATCAACCAGGCCGACCTTATCACTATTACCAGTACTTTCTGGCAACATTTTCATAGATAAATAAATTGCTAAAACACCAATTGGCACATTGATCCAAAATATCCACTGCCATGCTAACTTGGCAACAATAAATCCGCCCAATGATGGACCAACAATCAGTGCCAATCCACCGATTCCGCTCCAAATCCCGAGTGCTTTTCCAAGTTCTGAAACTGGCAAAGTATTCGTCAAAATTGCCATCGACATCGGCGTCATTACTGATGCACCAATACCCTCAACTACTCGAGCAATAATCAAAAATTCAATGTTGTTCGACAAAGCACAGAGAATTGAACCAATAGTAAAGATCAGAATACCTAAATTATAAATTTTACGGCGTCCTAACCGTTCACCTAAAGAAACTCCAACTAAAAGAACTGCCGCAATCGTAATATTGTACGAATTCATCGCCCACTGCAACATATCGACTGAAATATGAAAATCATTTCTGATGGCAGTTGAAGCTGTCGTCACAATCATAGAATCCATCATCGACATGAAAAATCCTAATGAAGTTAAAACTAACACCCAGTTTGAATTAACTTGTTTCTGTTTCATTTAATTTTCCCCATTCATGTTTTCTTAAATATAGTTCAAAATATTTTGAACTATTTAAAATTAACATGCCAAGAAATTCCTGACAAGGAGAAAAGTGCAAACAAAAAGAGCGTAAATATACGCCCTTAAATATTTTTATAAAAATTAGTTACATACTTATCGAAAATTGTCTGATTAAGACTGACATATTTCTCACGTGCTTCTTTTCTGGCATTTATCAAACCAGCATCCTGAAGCAGCTTAAAGTGGTACGAGCCTGAGGTCTTACTGATATTAATGGCTTTTCCCACTTCACCACAAGAAATCTCACGGTCAGTCTGTTTTAAATATTGAATAATCTCTAGTCGAATTGGATCAGCTAACGCTTTAAAAACCGCTATTTGTTTGTTATCTGCTGTATTCATCATATGTGATATATTACTCGTTTTGTTGACGTATTTTCAACTAAGTTTACTCAAAAATCTAGTTTGGAAGTTTAAACAATTTTACGCCTCACTGATAGTTGAATTCTGTTTATTATTTAAATTCAAAATTATTAAATATATAAAAATGAGCAAGGCATATATATAAGCGTTATGATACGGACTGAGCAAAATATTATTACTCGTTCCGATATTGGATTATATTTTCTGATTCAAATTATCCATTCTTGAAACAAAAAAGCACTTGCAAGAAGCTAGAAAATATTTTTCTTTGTTTCTCACAAATACTCTTCAATTTTATTATTAATGATGTCTTTCACGACGACGCTCCTGACGTCTATTATGTCTACTTCTATCCTTTTTTTGTGCAGCAACATTAGCTGATATTTCTTTAGGGAATTTCGATGAGGCTCGATACCAAACTATTCCCCGCTGTATTAATAAAGTTACCCCTAAATACAGCAGTAATGTCACTGAACTTCCAGTCCAAATTCGATCAACTGCTACGTGCATCCCGATACCGATGACCCACCAAACAATCGTTAACCAATTTCCTTCGCGCATGACTAATTTATCATCATCAAGCCAGAACTTATACGATAAGGCTCGCAATGCCGCAAAAATAGCTGCACTGATCAAACTAAGGATTCCGAAAATAATAATTTTATTCTGAGCAAGATCAAGATGTTGTTTGTTTACAGCATCCCCAATCGAAGCAATTCCTAATAAAATAACCACAACGAAAAACTCTGGTTTAAACTTAACGGTTCTCGGTTCCAGCTGACGCTTAATTACCACGTACAGGATTAGTAACGCTAAAACAATATTCGTATAACTAAGATTTTGCATAATTAAATTTCCTTATAATTTTTAGTAGCAATAAAATAATACTCTAAAAATTACTTTTGGCAACTAAAAAGAAGCACGTCACGACAACATACTTCTTTGTGAACACTTAGTTTTCTTTTAAACTGCTTTATCTTCATTCATAAAATCACTAGGAATAACACCATCCATCCCAATCATCGGATTAATGGCATTATTCATAACCATATCAAGTGTTAAACGATAATCCTTTGGTTCAGTCTCTTCTGGCTCAACTTCTTCATCAGGAGATTCAGTCTCTGTTTCCGGCTGCTTAATCTTAAAACTAGTAAAGATTCGTTCCTTCAAGGTAGTCTGACGCTCACTCGACTGATCTCTAATTGAGCGTTCAAACGCACTGCGGTCACCGACCATGATCAACAGACGCTTGGCACGGGTAACAGCTGTATACAACAAATTACGACGTAACATCCGTGATTCTTCATTAACTAATGGCAAAATAACCATTTCGAACTCAGAACCTTGCGATTTATGAATCGAAGTACAGTAAGCCAAGGTAATATTGAGCCAGTCTTTACGGTCCAAAGTAACTTCATTGCCATCAAAATCGATAACTAATTTATCAACTTTATCAGTATTTTCTTTTGCCAAAATAATTCCGACAATTTGACCAATCTCACCATTGAAAACGTTGTCCTCAGGCGTATTGACTAAATAAACGACCTTATCTTTGATTCGATACTTAATGTTACCCATTGAAACCTCTTTACGCTTAGGTGTCATTGGGTTAACAACGTTTTGAATCACATAATTCAGGTTGTCGATGCCGGCAGTACCACGATACATTGGTGCCAACACTTGGACATCCGCAATATCAAAACCACGTTCACCAGACTTACTGATAATCTGTGATAAAACATGCGGTACATCGCGACTATTGCAGTTGATAAAGCTTCGATCAGCTCGATTTTCAAAGATGCCATCAACGATAACACCTTCGTTAATATCATGAGCCAACTGAATAATCGTTGAATCCTCATCTTGACGGTGAATATTTTTCAAAATCATAGTTGGGAATACTTCACTGTTAATCAAATCAGCAAAGACTTGACCAGGTCCAACTGATGGCAACTGATCACGGTCACCTACTAGGACGATTTGTGTCCCTGGTTGAACGGCAGAAATCAAAACTTTAAACAATTTTGTATCGACCATCGACATTTCATCAATAATCAACAATTTGCAATCTAAACTTGGTTCCGCAAATTCATCATCTTCAGTACCAGTCAATCCTAACAAACGGTGAATTGTCATCGCTGGCAAACCGGTTGATTCACCCATATGTTTAGCTGCACGTCCTGTAGGAGCCGCTAGAGCAATTGCATACTCTTTGGACTCTGGTTCAAGTGGCATGTCATTTAGCTTTGCATAGGCTGCGACAATGGCATTAATGATGGTTGTTTTACCAGTTCCGGGTCCACCAGTTAATAGAAAGACTGGAGCTGTCAACGATTGTTCAATTGCTTTTTCTTGCGACTCATCATATTTAACATTAAAATCCGATTCAATCTGACGTAATTCCTTCTTCATGGCCTTTTTCTTCCAAGACACACCTTTGAAACTATCAGTAATCATCTTCAATGATTGGGCAATTGACCACTCACTGTCAGCCAAATCTTTTTCATAAACGTTACCGTCTTCAACTACCAGTACGCCATCTTTAACTAAATTACGTAAGCCATCAAGTAATTTTTGTTGCAAATCATCAGTTGAATTAGCGCGTAAAATACTGCCAACACGATGAATTAAATCCTGCCCGTCAACGTACGTGTCACCTGTTTCACTGACAATTAAGGTCACCATTTGAATCAAGGCACCCTTAATACGTCTGGGGTCGTCTCCGGTAATGCCTAATCGTTTCGCCAACTCATCAGCACGTTTAAACCCAACACCTTTGACATCAATGACTAACTGATACGGATCTTCAGTCAATTTATCGAGCGTCTGTGCACCATACTTTTGAAAAATACGAGCACTCAATGTTGGACCAAAGCCATAGTTATTCAATTGATATAAAACTTGTTCTGTCTGATGATTGCTGGAAATTTGCTCCACAATATTTTGGGTTTTCTCTTCACCAAGTTTTAGAAAATCCAAGGCATGAGGATCCTGTAAGATCTTGTCGATTGCATCTTCACCCAACGTATCAACAATTTTCTCAGCCTTTTTCTTCCCAATACCTGGGAACTCTTCACTCGAAAAGAAAGCTACCAGTTGCTTACGACCATTAGGTCGACTGCGTTTATACGTTGTAGCTTTAAATTGTTGACCATATTTGGGATGATCGACGATTTCGCCTTCAAAACGATATTCTTCTTCTTCAACGATTTCGCCAAAACTACCAGTAACAACGATATCGCCGCCGTCCCAGCCAGTATTGGTTTTCTTAACTTTAATCGTAAAGATCTTATAGAGATTTTCGGGATTTTCAAAAAAGATGGCTTTGACAGTACCCAAGAAATATGGTTTCTCGTCACTTTCTGTCATCGCTATCTCCTTGTTTGATAAATTCTTGTAATTCAGCTAGTTTCTTTTCATTCTTTAAATAATACTTTTCATCTAATTTTTTAGACTGATCCAAGTAGTTTTGATAATCTTGGTGCAAGTTCATCGCACACAATGCCATATTAAAGCAATACTTGGCCTGTGGCCTGATTTCGTTAGCAGCCTTGTAAAATCCTAAGGACTCTTGGAAATTGCCGTTAGCAAGCAATAAATCGGCTAATAGCTCATTTGCTTGTAAATCCTTGGGCGACTTTTCAACAGCGGTCAAAGCATACATAATAGCCAATTGACGTTTGCCCTGTTGGTCCAAAGTTTTAGCCAACATAAAATAAGCTTCAAATGCATAATCATCGTTGACCAAATTTTGAAAAATGTCATTGGCCTTGTCGAATTTATCAGCCAAATAATACACATTTCCAAGATTATAAAGTAAATCCTGATTATCCTTATACATTTCCAAAGAACGAGCCAACAACTCTTCAGCTTGTTCCAAATCGCCAGCCTGAACTAAATAAGTCGATAATTGTAAAATTTCGGGTAATTGCTTCGGGTTCTTATTCAAGTCAGCCACAATCAACTTGATAGCAGCTTCCTTGTCACCCTGGTTAAATAATTTTTCTGCTTGCTTGTTCATAAATACCTCAAATAGTATCTGAGCTTTCCAACTTCTTGTTCAGATAACCTGTTTCATTCCATTTAATTAATCTAAATTCGCCGTTTTCAAAACGAAGGTGTGTCAAACTAGTATTTGAGAGTCCCCCATTTTTGCGAATATCAGCGACTTTAGTACCCAACAACGATTGAATCATTGTGACTAAAGCAGCTCCGTGACTGACAATGACAACATTACTTTTTGCTTCATTTTCAGCCACAATTTTTTTCACAGCATTAGTTGTGCGTTCAGCGACTTTTTCAAATGATTCGCCCCTGATCAAATCATAATCATAGTCGGATGGTTGATGTCTAAAGGCATAAATAACTTCAGGCATTTCATTTTCCAATTCTGAAAACTTACGGCCTTCCATAATGCCCAAATCAAATTCGCGTAGGTCGCGAACAACTGACAAAGGAATTTCTCGTTTCAAATCCTTAATCAATGTTTCTGCAGTGGTCTTAGCACGTGGTAATGGACTTGAATACATGTGATCAATCTTTGTATCCTCAAGTCTTTTTGCCAACAGACTGATATCATGCAAACTTTCTGGCAACAATGGTGAATCACCATGTCCACCTTGATACTTTCCCTCTAAGTTCCATTCGGTCTTACCATGTCTGACAAAATATAATTCCATTTTTTCTCACCTTACCAAGTTAGTTAAGTACAATTATGGATTTTTTAAGAGATTTTTTCAAGGTCGGGGTGGTTAAATATGCCGTCTACAGAGCTGGGAAATATTCACTAGCTGTGCGGAACGGTCCGAGCCAAAGAACGGTCTCGAACCTCGGTTTGAAGCCTTGGCACAGTTTGCCAAGTCTCCAAACACGCCCGGTGGTATAAGGAAGGGAGAAATCTCCCGTCCTTATACCACTACCACGGCACACAAATATTTCCCAGCTCTTCCGACTAGTTTATTTTTTTAATATAAATGATTTCGTAAATATTTAGTTACACAAATATATTGCAATACATACGTATAGTTTTTTTTATTATAACAAAAAGACTAACTTCGATTGAGGTTAGTCTTTTCGTCTTTATATTTTGATTTATTGATTGAAAGTATTTTAAAACCCTTGTATATATAGACAGTGGCTCTAAAACGAGCTACGATGGGGCAACTCCTTCCGCTTTTCATAAATAAGTAAATCGCCCGCTAAGTTCGGCGTGCAATTCACTTATTTACGAAAATGCTCGGGAGCTGGGCGCCCCATCTTCGCTCTCTCACTCTCTAGATATACTGCAACTTCTTCTCTGCCATATAAGCAGCATCAATTGTAGCTCCACCTAGACACTCCTCACCATCATAGAAGACAACTTCTTGTCCTGGTGTGATGGCACGTACTGGGTTATCAAACTCAACGTTAACTTTACCGTCACCTAACATGTGAACAGTAACGCCTGTATCTTGTTGACGATATCTGAACTTGGCTGTGGCATGGAATGTTTCACCATAGTCCAAGCCTGTGATAAATGATAGGTCTGAAGCATCCAAATGATCAGCGTACAATGCTGGATTGTCATATCCTTGGTCTACGTAAAGAATGTTCTTTGACATGTCCTTACCCACTACGAACCAAGGCTCGTTTGACTTACCATTTCCACCAATTCCAAGACCTTGTCTTTGGCCGATTGTGTAGTACATCAAACCAGCATGCTTACCCTTAACTTCACCATCAGGTGTCATCATAGTACCAGCTTGTGCAGGCAAGAACTCGCTAAGGAACTTACGGAAGTTTCTCTCACCGATGAAACATACACCAGTTGAGTCCTTCTTCTTAGCAGTTGCTAATCCAGCCTCTTCAGCAATACGACGAACCTCTGACTTTTGCATTCCACCGATTGGGAACAATGCATTTTGTAACTGATCTTGTTGAACAGTACTTAGGAAGTATGTTTGATCCTTGTTAGCATCGCCACCACGCAATAAGTGAACAACACCGTTATCATCGCGGAAACTTTGAGCATAGTGACCCATTGCGATGTAATCAGCGTTTAACTTGTTAGCGTAGTCAAGGAATGCCTTAAACTTAACTTCTTTGTTACACATAACATCAGGGTTTGGAGTTCTACCCTTACGATACTCATCCAAGAAATATTCGAACACGCGGTCCCAATACTCCTTTTCAAAGTTAACTGAGTAGTAAGGAATACCAATCTTGTTGGCAACCTTAGCAACATCTTCATAATCCTCTGTCGAAGTACATACACCGGAATCATCTGTATCATCCCAGTTCTTCATAAATACTCCGATAACCTCATAGCCTTGTTGTTTCAAAAGAAGTGCACTAACTGACGAATCAACGCCACCACTCATACCTACTACAACACGCTTCTTCTTATTATCCATTTCTAAACCTCATCTATTTAACTAATACGTTTTTTTCTTTCAAAAAGTTCATTAAGTATCGGTAGTCACTTACTTCTTCTTCAGTGTCCTTGATCTTAAACATATTGATATTGTGCAATCCTGACTTATCAGTAATTGCTAATTTTAACCCATCTAAATTTTTGTCAACAGTTGCACGCAAATAATATCTAGCTTCATATGGTGATGATCCATTGATAGGATGTACCAATTTGAAACTACCTTTATTTGATTCCATGAAACCTGCATCCAAAAGTGAATATTTTTTTACTTCGGGGCTTAGTTCGTAAACTTCTTGGTCCCCTGTTACTTGAGCTTGTCGTTTATCCATTTTATTCATCCCCCATAAAAATTTTATCTTAACTAAAAGTTGAAAGACGAAAGCTGGATATACCACCTTTGACAACTGAATAATTTATCCAATCATCCCACCTCACTAAAAATAATTTAGTTGGAAGAGCAGAGAGTATTTACCTGCAGCGAAAGTGGCGTTATGGCTTTAGCCATTACACCACCGGGCGTGTTGAAGACTTGCCGTTCTTGCAAGGCTTCAACCGAGGTTCGAGACCGCTCTTTGGCTCGGGCCGTTCCGCGCAACAGATAAATACTCTCTGCTCTGGAAACGACATCCTTCAATAAACCTTCAACCTTTAGACCTTAATTATAAGTTTGAATAAATTTCACTAATTAGTCAAGTCTGAAACTATTTCGATCAGTTTATTTGTAAACTTAACGACTTCTTCTTCAGTGTTATCTTTACCAAAACTGATTCTAACTGAATCTTGAATTCTAGGACTGTCTTCGCCAAACATGGCAATCAAGACATGTGAAGGTTCCAAACTACCTGCGGTACATGCGGAACCACCGGAGATAGCAAAGCCTTCCAAGTCTAATCTGGTTAACAATACGCCACGTTCAATACCTGGCAAATACAAATTCATCACATGATTCAACGCATGAATATCAGTTGGTCCATTGATAGCGAATTTAATATTATTTTTATTTAAAATTTCTTGAATTGTTTGTTTAAAACCAAAATAACGTTCTTGTCTAGCTTGTTTTTCTTCCGGAGTAATCAGTTCGACGGCTTTAGCAAACCCAGCGATGGCAGGAACATTTTCAGTCCCAGCACGTCGTTTGGTTTCTTGGTCGCCTCCTTTAATAAATGATGGAATATGAATATCATCATTGATATAAAGAAAACCGATAAATTTAGGCCCATTAATTTTATGAGCTGATGTCGATAACATATCGATGTGTTCTTTTTTAACATCAATATCTTCCATTCCGTATGCTTGAACAGCATCAGTATGGAAGAAAGCTTGATGATCTTCTAGAACTTCCCCAATCTCTTCAATGGGATTCATGGAACCGACTTCGTTATTACCATACATGATCGACACTAAAATAGTATCGTCTCTGAGGGCATTTTTAACTTGTTCGGCAGTCACTTCTCCACGTTCATTAGGTTTTAAATAAGTTATTTCAAATCCTAATGTTTCGAGATATGCTAAAGGTTTGAGGATAGCCTCATGTTCAATAGCAGTTGTAATGATATGTTTACCTAATTTTTGTCTAGATAATGCTGTTTCGATTATCGCTGTATTGTCACTTTCAGTACCACCACTAGTAAAGACAATTTCTGAGTCTTTAGCATTGATACTTTGAGCAATCGTATGGCGACTTTCGTCCAAAACCTTGCGAGCTTGGCGTCCAAAATAGTTGGTAGCAGAAGCGTTACCAAAATTGTTCGCCATCTGGTCATGAATCACATCGACTACAGGTGTAGCCATCGGTGTGGTGGCAGCATTATCTAAATAAATAAATGCCACAATAAATCCCCTCTATTCTTGGTCTAAAAAGTTCAGCAACATAGTTACTGATTTGCGTCCGGCTTGTAAAACAAATTCGTCAAAATTGACACTAGCATCCTCGTCCCCAACATCACTCATTGAACGAATGACAACGAATGGCGTGTGGAATTGGTTGCAGACTTGAGCCACAGCTGCACCCTCCATCTCAGCTGCTAATGCATCTGGGAACGACTTTTTAATTGTAGCAATTTTTTCTTTAGAGTCAACGAATTGGTCTCCGGTAACAATTAAACCTACTCGAGAAGTCAAACCAGTTCTTTCTGCAGCGGCAGCAATTTCCTTAACATAGTTAGGATCGGCTTGGAAATAAAGTTCTTGTTGTGGAAGTTGACCAACTTTGTAACCAAATCCTGTAGCGTCAACATCGTGATAGGCCATCTTGTCAGAAATAACAACATCTCCGATATGTAGACCTGAACCAATTCCACCAGCTGAACCAGTATTAACGACAAAATCCGGTTGGTAACGATCATTGATAAGTGTTGCAGTGATACCTGCTTGAACTTTACCAATTCCACTTTGTGCTAAGTAAACATCATGATTCTTGTACTTACCAATAGTGATATCGACACCAGCAACTGATTCATTCTTAACATCAGTTAGTGATTCTCTCATTAATTTAATTTCTTCTTCCATAGGAACGATTACGCCAATTTTCATACTTTACCCCTTAAATAAAAAATAATATTAGAAATACCAGAACAATTAAGCCGAATACTGTAATGATGGCAATATTTAACTTTTTTTTCAATTTATTTGTCTTATCTTCAAAAGATGACAAATTTTCTTGAATTATTTGCTCTGGATGTTGCTGTTTATACTCTTCTTCCGCTCGACGACGTTCTTGCTCACGAATTTTTTGTTGCTGAGCTTCGACTTGATCAGCACGAACGACTGTCTGCGGTTGTTCTTCTTTATGAGACGATTTAACTTTTGAATTAAAAAAGTCTTTTATCTTATCGAACATTTATTTTTCCTTTGCTTGTAGCAATTCCCAATAAGTGATGGCATAAATACTCTTTGAATCGCAAATTACGCCAGCTTCAACTTGAGCTTTTGCTTCATCCAATGTCAATTTTTCAACATTTAAGAATTCATCCGGATCAAGTGGACGTTTGAATTCAACTTCTTTCAAATCAGTTGCCTTGAAGACAGTCAATTTCTCATTGGAATAGCCAGGACTAGCGAAGAATGCTGTAACCTTTTCCAACTTATCAGTAGTCATACCAAGCTCTTCATCCATTTCACGCAAGGCAACTTCTTTCAAATCGCTACCTTCATCAGAATCAATTTTACCGGCAGGAATTTCCAAAGTTTCTTGTTCAAGCGGAGTCCGCCATTGTCTAACAAAAATCATCTTACCGTCATCTGTGAAAGGAATAATGGCAACAGCACCGTGATGTTTAACAACTTCACGGATGTCAGGGATTCCGTTTGGCAAAACCACTTGTTCGACATCAACGTCAATAATTTTGCCACCAAACATTCTCTTTTGGGCAACAATTTCTTCGTAGTATCTTGAATCTTCTTTTTCCATTATTTGACCTTCTTATTTGAGATTATCAAAATTGAACCAATGCAAATATTTTACCAGATATTGAGTTAACTACAAGGTCTTGCCGCCTCCGGTTGTCAGAGAAAATTCGCCTGCTGTGAGGAACGATTCGAGCCAAAGTACGGTCTCGAATCTCGCTTTGAAGCCCTGCCACAGTTCGGCAAGTCTCCAAAGTCGTCCTGTATAGCAAGGGCTAGCACCCTTGCTATACCTCCACTGCACGTGAATTTCTCTGCCAACCTCCGGCTAGGGATTGGTTTATTGATATGTAGCCATTGAATATTTAGTTATTCTTCAATGTTTAAATAAATTACGCAATTATACAGTAAATATTAAATGCGATTATAACTCATACTTACTTTTTCAAGCTCTGAAAGTAGAAATACCATCCAAAACGAGCAATAACCATCATCCACCCATACCAAAAATATCTTTCAAACCAAAGAGCCACCGGGCGTGAGGGATGGAGTCCGCAGTGGTAGTGGTGTTAGGACGGGAGCTTTTCCCGTTATTACAGCACAGGACGTTTTTGAGATACGGCTTTCGGCTCAAAAGCGAGGTTCGAGACCGCACTCTGGCTCGAATCGGTCCACACAGCAGACTGCCATCCCTCACGTCCAGTGGCGGCATCCTTCAATATAAAAAAAAGAAAGCACTATTCAGCGCTTTCTTCCTCGTCTTTAATACTAATATTTACAGCCTGTGGTCCTTTATAACCAGGTGCAACTTCATAACTGACTGTTAATCCGTTTTTGATATAGTAATCATCACGGTTAAGAACTGAGTCAGCAAAGAAGAAAATATCTTCACTATCGTTATTGATAAAACCAAAGCCACGATCATTATTAAATCTTATAATTTTTCCGGTAAACATTTAGTCACCTATCCTATTCATCAAAGCCATCCGTCATTGTTTCGGGATATTCCTTAGCAACAATTTTAGCACATCTAGCACAGAATGTTGGATAATTTTCATCACTGCCAACATCTGTCTTGATCATACGACATCTTTGACATACGTCGCCTTCTGCTTTTTCAACAAGAACATCAGCTAATTCGTACTTGTCAGCATCAGCTACATCTGAGTCTGTCAATTCAAATTGTGAAACGATCAATAGTTGACCGAAGTTACTGTCGATTTTATCAAGAACGGCTTTCAATTCAGCGCTTGGCTTAACAGTAACTTTAGCTTCAAGTGACTTACCAATTAACTTGTTTGTACGAGCAACTTCGAGTGACTTCAAGACGTTGTCTCTAAAGTCCATGAAGACAGCCCAGTCTTTTTCGATTTCTGCTTGATCAGCGATTTCTTCAACCTTAGGCATTTCTGTCAATTGAACGAAATCTTCTGGTTCTTTAAGGTATTCCCAAACTTGTTCCATTGTGTGAGGCAAGATTGGTGTCAACAACTTAGCTAACTTAACAACAACGTTATAGATAACTGTTTGCATTGAACGACGAGCATGTGAATCTTCGGCATCGATGTAAACAACATCTTTAGCAAAGTCTAAGTAGAATGTTGACATTTCGTTAACGATAAAGCTGACAACAGATTTAGCAACATCGGCAAAGTCATACTTGTCATAGTTAGCAAGTACGTCTTTAACCATGTCGTTCAACTTAACTGTGATGTACTTGTCTTCTGGGCGAAGATCAGCATAAGCAACAGCGTTAGTCTTAGGATCAAAGTCAGTTGTATTAGCTAACATAAATCTAATTGTATTTCTAATCTTACGGTATGTTTCAGAAACTTGCTTGAATGAGTCAACTGAAACAGAAACATCAGAACTTGCGTCAACTGAAGCAACCCAGAGACGGATGATTTCAGCACCGAACTGTCTTTCAATATCACTAGGAGCAATAACATTACCCAATGACTTACTCATCTTAACGCCCTTTTTATCAAGAGTGAATCCTTGTGAAAGGATAGCCTTGTAAGGAGCAACGCCATATGCAGCAACGGAAGTTACTAACATTGAGTTGAACCAACCACGATATTGGTCAGAACCTTCAAGAATCAAGTCAGCTGGGAATACTAAGTTATCACGAGTTCTAGCAACACCTGAGTGAGCTGTCCCGGAGTCAAACCAAACATCCAAGATATCTGTTTCCTTAGTAAACTTGCCATTAGGGCTACCTGGATATGTAAAGCCTTCTGGTAGAAGATCTTTAGCATCACGTTCAGCCCAAACATTTGAACCATATTTACCGAACAAGTCAGCAACGTGGTCAATTGTTTCTTTAGTCATGATTGGGTCGCCATTTTCAGCATAGAAAATTGGTAGTGGAACACCCCAAGCACGTTGTCTTGAGATTACCCAATCACCACGGTCACGAATCATGTTGTAAAGACGAGTTTTACCCCAGTCAGGCATAAAGTCGATTTTTTCGATTTCATCAAGGATTTGTTGTCTAAACTTATCGATTGATGCAAACCATTGTGGTGTAGCACGGAAGATAACTGGTTTCTTAGTACGCCAATCATGTGGATAACTGTGAGTAAAGAAACTTAGCTTCAATAATGAACCATTTGCTTTCATTCTGTCAGCAATCAACTTGTTAGCATCGTCATAGAAGACACCTTCATATTCAGGTACTTCATCAGTAAATCTACCTTGAGCATCGATTGGTGAGAAGACTGGCAACTTGTATTTCATACCGACAACAAAGTCATCAGCACCAAATCCAGGAGCTGTATGAACTAAACCAGTACCATCATCAAGTGTAACATGGTTACCAAGAATCAATAGTGATTCTTGATCGTAGAATGGATGTGTTGCTGTAAGTCCTTCAAGTTCTTTTCCTTGGAATGTTTTAAGAACTTCAACATCCTTCCAGCCTAGTTGTTCTTGAACGTATTGAAGTCTTTCTTGAGCAACAACATATTTCTTGCCGTCAGCGTTAACTTCAGCGTAGATGAACTTAGGGTTCACACAGATAGCCTTGTTTGAAGGAATTGTCCATGGAGTAGTTGTCCAAATAATGAATGATGCATCTTGATCAACGAGACCTTTACCATCTCGTACTTTGAAAGCAACGAAGATTGAAGGTGACTTGATATCCTTATATTCAACTTCGGCTTCAGCCAATGTTGATTCTGAAGATGGTGACCAGTAGACTGGCTTCTTACCACGGTAAATGTAACCTTTGTCAACCATTTCACCAAAGACTTCAACTTCAGCCTTTTCGAATTCTGGTTGATAAGTAATGTATGGGTGATCCCAGTCAGCGGAAATACCGAGACGTTTGAAACCAGCCATTTGTTTCTTGATTTCACCTTGAGCAAAGTCAAAACACATCTTACGGTAGTCAGAAAGACTCATTTCCTTACGTTTAACACCTTTTTTAGCAAGTTGTTGTTCGATTGGAAGACCATGAGTATCCCAGCCGGGTACGTATGGTGCACGGTAGCCGTCCATTGACTTGTAACGGACAATAATATCCTTTGAAATCTTGTTCAAAGCGTGTCCCATGTGGATGTCACCATTGGCAAATGGAGGTCCATCTAATAGTTCAAAAGTTGGTTTACCCTCATTTAATTTTTGACGACGTTCATAAAGTTTGTTTTCTTCCCAAGCCTTTTGCCATTCTGCTTCTTTGGTTGGCAAACTGCCTCGCATTGGAAATTTAGTTTTACCTAAATTTAAAGTATCTTTTACTCGCATTCTTTCACCCCTTCTGAAAATAAAAAGAACCCATCCAATTTCTAGGACGAGTTCTCGCTATACCACCTATTGGTAAATTACATAGATTGTTTAAGAGCTGATATACCAAAAATAATTTTTACTAGTCTCACACCAACACTAGCTCGCTGAAAAAATTGTCTTCATGGCACTTAATCTCTTATTACTTCTTAGAATCATCAGCGTCATCATCTTTAAAATTGAACGTTGGTTCATTTTGTTGATGATTAATCGTATACGATTCGTCAGGCTGATTTTCCTGAATATTGTCATTATAATTCATTTGCTCGGAATTGAAAACCGAATTTTGGTCATTTTCATAATTCTGTTGATTATTTGACTGATCAGCTTGATAATTTTGGCTTGAATCTGGTCGTTGTTGGTCGCCCACTTCTTGTTTGAGTTTGTCAGTAGATGTACTGTCATTAAGCTTGGACCACTCTGGATTGTCCACCATATCCAACTGCTGTTTCAACATACCTTGCAAGCCTTGTCTGAAAGTGTTGACGCTGCGTTTGAGATTATCAGTTTCAATCGTAACTTGGCGTGCACGTTCAGATGCATCTTGCAAAATTTGATTCGACTTTTCAGTGGATTGATTCAATAAATCACGAGCTTTTTTCTGTGATTCCTCGACGATTATTTGAGCTTCTTGTTCAGACTCATTCTTAACCTTTTCAGCTGCTTCTTGGGCAACTAAAATTGATTGATTCAAAGCATCTTTCATATCAGTGAAATACTTCAATTGTTCAGATGTTTCTTTCAGTTCTTTTTCTAACTGAGCATTTTTTTGCAAAGCTAAATTATAGTCTTGAGCTGCTTGTTTCAAAAAGCTTTCAACTTGGTCGCGGTCATAGCCTCGAAATTTACTATCAAATTCTTTATCATGTATTTCTACTGGTGATAATACCATAACTTCACGCCCCTATTTCTTAATGATGTTAACCGAAAGAAGATACTTATTATTCCTCGATCTGCCCATAATATCATTAACTCTTATTCGGCCAAAGCCTCTGACACTCAGTGTATCAGTAATTGTGACAAATGAGCTAGCATTTTTATTCACAACCCAGTTAATTTGCACTTTACCGTGGTCGACTAAGGATTTAGCATTCTGTCGTGACAGATCATAAACGTCCGCAATAATCGTATCCAAACGTAATGATTGAATGGTGATTGTCTCGTCCGTTGATTCATCTTTTGGTAAAAGCAATTCACTGAAACTCTTCGCAATTAGATGAATCTTGTATGGTCCGATTTTTTTAACTTGATCTTCAATGTAATCACTCATCGAATTAAATACAAAAAATTGCCAATTTTCGCCATCGGTAATAATGTCTCCAAAACGATCACGCTCAACGCCTGACCCTGTTAAGGAACCCAATATTTGACCGTGATGCAAATTAGCAAATTTTTCTGGATAACGAATTTCGTACATTGCAATCTCATAGTCAGATTCTTTAGGTACAAAATAGTCAGGAGCAATTATTCCCCTGACCCGTTCTGCATTCTCATAACCGCCAAAGTAATGTACATATAAACCGTCATATTTATTAATCAGGTTATTTAAAATCGTCTGTTCACGCAGATTCAAAAAATCAGTGAGCTGTGGAGTGTACATTGTTTGAGCTTTTAATAATATATCGCTTATTTTATCAATGAACGTTTTCTCTTCTGGACGGAAAAAGCCTCCACCAATGATTGTTTTTTTATCATCCATATTTTTTAGATTATTAAGAATATCGCTTTCTGCAATAATTGAATCAGTATAAATGCAATTATTGGAGAAAAATCAAGAAAGCCAATACTTGTCGGTATGACTTTTTTGATTAAATTTAAGAATGGATTCACCATCGCTACGATGAATCTTCCAAATGCAGAATTGTACACTGCAGGCACAAAAGAAAGCAAGCAGTATACAAAAATTATGAATTCATACAATTGAAAAGCCATACTAATGACAAATGGCAATCCACTTAAAATTTGATTCATATCTTTCCTCGACTTTATTCGTTTATATCAGTTAAGCTTCCATCGATTTCAAACTTAGGTGGTGTACAAAGAAAGATTTTTTCTCCAACACGTTTAATTTCACCGTTTAAGGCAAAGATAGTACCTGTCAAAAAGTCTACGATTCTCTTTGATTGTTCATCATTGACATTATTAAAATTAACAATTACAGCTTTGTTATTCAAAAGTTGTTTGGCAATAACTTTTGCATCTGAGTAAACTCTTGGTTGATAAATTGCAATTTTACTATTACCTTTAGCTCTTGCTTCGCTGGCTGTACTCATTGATACTACCTTTTCGTTTTTTGAATAATTTGTTTTAGGCTGTTCAACATTTTGATTGTCAACAGGTTTTTCATCAAAATCATCGTCATCGTTAATGCCAAAAAAACTACCTAATTTTGCAAATGCCATAAGAAAATCTCCTTTTATTTATTGTTACGACGCTTAAAAATTGGAGGAGTTGAATCATCGTCATCGTCGCTCAAATCAATTGTTTCAGGTTTTTGAAAGATTTCGAAATCGCCCTTTTCACCAGAAACATTGTTTTGTTTTGCAGCATCACGATTGATGTCCCAAGCTGCCAATGGATCATTAGATGGTTGTTGTGGTTGTGAAGCAGACTTTGGTTGACCATTGTTGTTATCATTGTCAGCCTTGTTCTTGTTGTTATCTAATGTTGCACGGGGATTGTTTAAGGGACGTCTTGATGGTTCTCTCTTCTTGCTTTCTTCGGTTTCAACGCCAGTTGCAATAACAGTAACCTTAACTTGGTCACCTAATGTGTCATCGATTGAAGTACCGAAGATAATATTAACATCAGATGTAGCTTGTTCGGAAACAATTTGCGCTGCATCTTGTGCTTCAAATAGTGATAAGTCTGGACCACCAGTAATATTAAGCAATACTTGTTTAGCACCATCGATTGAAACTTCAAGTAATGGTGATGAGATAGCTTTCTTAGTAGCTTCAGTAATTCTGTTTTCGCCGTTAGCTTGACCAATACCCATTAGAGCTGAGCCTTGATCTGACATAACAGTCTTAACATCAGCAAAGTCCAAGTTAACAAAACCAGGTGATGTGATCAAATCAGAAATACTTTGAACACCTTGACGTAAAACATCATCAGCAATACTGAATGCTTCACTCATAGGTGTCTTCTTGTCAACAATTTCTAGCAATTTGCTGTTAGAAATCAAAACTAGTGTATCAACATCTTTTTTAAGTTCAGTAATACCATCAGCGGCAAAACGTGAACGCTTTGAACCTTCAAAGGCGAAAGGACGTGTCACAACACCAACTGTTAAGGCACCACTTTCTTTAGCAATGTTAGCAACGATAGGAGCAGCGCCTGTACCAGTACCACCACCCATTCCGGCAGTTACGAAGATCATATCAGCGCCTTCAAGGGCTTCTTTAATGGCTTCTTCACTTTCTTGAGCAGCTTTTTGTCCAACCTCAGGATTTGAACCGGCACCTAATCCACGTGTCAATTTAGGTCCTAACTGAATTTTTGTTTCAGCATTTGAGTTTTCTAGAGCTTGAACATCAGTATTTGCAGCAATAAACTGTACACCTTTGATTCCTGCTTCTACCATTCGATTGACAGCGTTACCACCGGCACCACCGACACCGATAACTTTGATTACCGCTCCCTTATTTTGGGTAGAGTCTAAAGTATATTCCATTAAGGAGTTCCTCCTATTTAAATCATTTATTATTTATTATTATTAATCAAAAAATTTGCTCCAGAAGTCCTTGAATTTCGACATTTTTTTACCTTTTTCAGGTTTTGTCTCATCTTCTGTTGGTTGGTCCTCTTGAGTTTGGTCCATTGTTGGTTCCGGTTGCTCAAATTGTTGCTGTGGTTGAGGCTCAGAAGCAACTTGAGGTTGTGGTCGACTGCCTCGGTCAATGGTTGCACCATTAACAACATTGTCAGCAATCACTCCAATATCATTTAATCTTGAAGCATAAGTTACTAAGCCAAGACCCAATGAATATGATGGATAACGCATACCCATCTGTGTTGGGACATAACTTCTAACTTTGACATCGAAAATCTTTCTAGCTAAATCCTCCACATTAGGTGTAGCAGCAACTCCACCGGTCAAAACGATTCCACCGGGTAGAGATAAAGCTCCTGCATCTTCTAGTGGTGCTTGTAGTCTAGTAAAGATTTGGTTGAGTCGGGCTTCAATGATTTCAGCTAAATATTCTTCTGAAATCATTGTCGGCTCATTCTTACCAACAACTTCAACACTGATATTTTCATCAGTAGATGATTTGTCAGCAGATGCGTTACCGTAATAAAGTTTCAATTGATTAGCATTTTCAACAGTTGTATTCAAAACAACTGAGATATCATGCGTTACATAGTCGCCACCCTCGAAATCAACAGTTGATAATTTCAGGTTGTGATCATGTACTACAGAAGCGGTTGTTTGGCCAGCTCCCATATCAATAATTACAGCACCAAAGTCGCTCTCGCCGTCATTTAAAACGACTTGACTTAATGCCATTGGAGAAATAACTTTATGAATAATGTTTAAGCCAGCTTTTTGAATAGCCTTTTTCGTATTATGAACGATGGTCTTAGGTGCCGTGTATAAAACTCCAGACATCTCTAAACGTACACCAATCATTCCTCGTGGATCACGAATGTTGTTGAAACCATCGACAGAAAATTGCTTAGGTAATAGAGAAACAACTTCTCTCTCACTAGGTAAGTTTTGAACCATAGCAGCCAGCATAACTTGTCTGACATCATTTTCATTGATTTCTTTTGATTGAGATCCAACGGCAATCATACCTTGGCATTTCTCAATCTGTAACATGTTAGCCGATATACCGACTACAACGTCACGGATGGAAATATTTGCTTGTGTTTCGGCCTTCTTAATTGCGCGTTTTATAGCACCTGCCGCTTTGTCTATATCGACTATAACGCCACGGCTTACACCTTCAGAGCGTTCGCTTCCTACGCCGACAATACTTAACCTATCATCAGACGATTCAGCAACAACTACTTTAATTGAATTCGTGCCAATATCAAGACCTACAAAAAATTCAGAATTGTCCATTAATCGTGGCAGCCTCCCTTACCTAGAAAAATCTATTCACTAAAAAATTTTAACACAAATATGATTATATTAAACCTATTTCTTACCTTTAAAGGGATAAGAATAGGCTCCAATCTCCAAATCTATAACGCCTTTCTTTTTCATCTGAGCAGCCATACCTGGATAATACTTCAATTTTGTTCGAACAGTTCTCATGTCAGCGATAACCTTGTTGCCATCATTCATATCGATTTTGATGCGATATGGATTCAATTTAGTCGGAGCGTTATAAAATTCAGACACATTCGTCTTCACGTTACTAGGCAGTTCGGCATAAATATTCGACATCTTCTTCAGCCTACTGGCACTAAAGCCACTATAGGTTGGATAGTTACCAATTGGAGAACTCATCTTCTGATTGATGACCTTACCGTTATTGATAATTCGGTAATAACCACCGTTCTTATTGATAAATCCTAGTGTTGGATGTTCCGAAACTTTAATCGTTAAGTCCCGCATATTGTGCGTTCCAAACGAGATAGATTTAATTGATGGAAGTTTTCGTTCAGTTTCTTTGGCAATCGTTTTGTGATGCAAGAAAACATTTAAAAGTGTGGAATTATCATCAATCTTAGTCGCATTAATTACTTGTTGTGCACCGAGATCATTGACACCTTTGACATTGATGTTTCTTACTTTACTCAATGACGAACCAAAATAAGCAATCAATACAATAACAAAAACTATTATAAATATTAAACCATTTTTACTTATTCTAATCCTTTTTAATCGCACTTTTAAACCTCACATTTATATATATGCCGTCTTCGGGTGACGGTACAGTGCTTGAGTCTGCTGTGGACCGGTGCGAGCCAAGGTCTCGCGCCTCGATTTTGAGCTTTGCACAGTTCGCAAATCTCAAAATACGTCAGTAGGGTAATGGCTAAAGCCATAACACTACTTTCACAACGGACTCAAGCATTGTACTGCCACTCTCCGACTAGGTTGTTTTATCAACTGATAATCAGTTTAGATTTACTAAGAATTAAAACTTACTCAACATAATTATCATTGAATGGTTCAGTCTCTATCAACTAAGTATATCTAATACATTAGTCGGAAGAGCTGAGAAGTATTCACCAGCAGTGGAAGTGGCGTTACGGCTTTAGCCGTTACACCACTGGGCGAGTTTGAAGCCTTACCGAACTATGGTAAGGCTTCAAACCGAGGTTCGAGACCGCACTTCGGCTCGGACCGTTCCGCACAGCAGGCGAAATACTTCTCAGCTCTGGAGACGGCCCTACTTAATCAACTCTGTTAACACCTTTATCAATCGATCAGCAGAATCAGGAACGCCGATGTGCTTGGATTTCTCAGACATTTCTGCCTGAACTTTACTGTTGCTCATGATTTCGTTAACCGCTTCATACAATGAATCACTTGTAAGTTCAGCTTCTGGAATCAACTTGGCAGCTCCAACTTTAGAAACTGACATGGCATTCTTTGTTTGATGGTCATGCGTTACATAGGGACTTGGTACAAATATAGCTGGAATGCCTAGGGCTGTAATTTCAGCGATACTTGTTGCGCCGCTACGTCCGACAATCAACTTAATGTCGGGTAAAATTTCTGGCATATTATCAATATATGGTAATACGGAGATATTTGCACTGTTTAGATACTTTTCATCGATTAATTTAACAACATTGTCATAATGTACTCGTCCTGTAACAAACAAAACTTGATAATCTGCTTTAACAAAACGGTCCATTGTTTCAATTGTCGCTTGATTAATTGGCTTAGCACCACGAGAACCACCGAAAATCATCACGGTATCCTTGTCGGCTGCTAAATCGAATTCTTTCAAACGATCATTTTTTTGAATGTTGACAACTTCTTGAGCTCTGGGATTACCTGTGAAAACAATCTTCTTCTTTTCACTGAATTGATCAGTCGCTTCGGTAAAAGCAATCGCAATTTTATCAACGAAATGAGCTAAGAATTTGTTTGTTACACCAGCAATTGTATTTTGTTCATGGATAACTGTTGGAATATGCATTGTATGTGCTGCATAAACGATGGCACTTGATACGTAACCACCGGTACCAACAACGATATCTGGTTTGAATTCTTTAATAATCTTGCGAGACTTACGAATACTTGAGAGAAACAATTGAACTGTTTTGACATTTTCGACTGTTAAACGACGTTTGAAACCTTGAATTTCAATTGTTTTAAAGTTCAAACCGGCATTCTTAACAATCTTGCTCTCTAAGCCTTTTTCCGTCCCGACGTATAGAACATCATCAATTAAGTCACGTTCCTTGAGACGCTTGATTAAGGCCATTGCGGGATAGATATGTCCACCGGTACCACCACCGGAAACAATTATGCGCATTTTTGTCATTTATTTAACTTCTCCCTTTAGTGTCTCGACTGTTTGAATGTACAAGTCGCCACGTTCTTCAAAGGTATGGAATTGATCCCAACTAGCAGCAGCTGGTGAAAGTAGAATAACATCCCCAGCATCACTTTGCTTATAAGCTTCAGGAACAGCTTCAGACAAATTGTCTACCTTAACAATGTTGCTAACCCCAGCTTTTTCAGCAGATTTGATTACTTTTTCAGCAGTTTGACCGTAAACAACTAAGTTATTGACTTTTCCTTTAAGTGATGGAATCAACTCATCAAAGCCATTACCACGGTCAAGACCACCAGCAATCAAAGTAATTGGTGTCTTAAATGCTGTTAAAGCGACAATTGTTGCTTCAACATTAGTTGCTTTAGAATCATTATAGAATTTATGTCCACCGAAAGTATCGACATATTGGATTCTATGCTTGACACCTCTAAATGATGATAATACTTCAATAATATCTTCGTTCTTAACGTCGAATAATTTAGCGACACTAATTGCTGCCAAAGCATTTTGAACGTTATGTTCACCAGGAATCTTAATTTCATCAGCTGTCATGATCTTCTCACCGTTACAGTAAAGAACATCATCTTTAACATAGGCACCATTGTCTAATTCTTGGCTGTCAGAGAATGGCAAAATTTTAGCATTTGATTGTTTAGCTAAATCACGCCATTCTTCAGTATTGTAATTGATAACAAAGTAATCATCTGGAGTTTGATTCTTAGTAATGTGCATTTTAGCTTTGATGTAGTTGGCACGATTCTTATGGAAATCCAAGTGAGTTGAATAAATATTATTCAAAACAGCAACATGTGGATGTAAGTCGATTGTTCCTTGGAGTTGGAAACTTGATAGCTCAGTCACAACGACATCATTTTTAGTAGCTTTTTGAATTACATCAGAGATAGGAATACCAATATTACCAGCATAGTAAGAATGCTCGAATTTTGGTGAATGTTGCAACAATAATTGAATCAATGTTGTAACAGTAGTCTTCCCGTTTGTTCCTGTAACGCCAACCATTGTGGCATCTGAATAACTATAAGCAATCTCAGGTTCTGTGATAACTGGAATCTTGAGTTTTTCAGCTTGTTGAACCAATTCATTAGAATAAAAAACACCGGGATTTTTAACTAAATAATCGTATGAATCATCAATTAAGTTTGCATCGTTACTGCCAGTGATAACTTTAAAACCGGCGTCGATCAATGCTTGTGCTTCAGTATTTTTTTCCAAAGGATTGGAATCAACAACAGTTACATCTGAACCCATTTTATTTAACAACTTGGCTACAGCGAAACCACTCTTAGCTAAACCTAATACTAAAATCTTTTTGTTTGAATAATTACTCTTTGTTTTCATTGCTATCATTTACTTCCTATACGAATAAAATTAGATAAATTGCTGAACAAATTGCGCCAACAATCCAAAAGACGATATCGATTTTCCATTCTGACCAACCCATCATTTCAAAATGGTGATGAATAGGTGTCATTTTGAAAATACGACGATGGAAAACTTTGAATGAAAAGACTTGTAACATAACACTCATTGTTTCAACTACATAAACTAGACCAATCAATAGTAATGACCAGTAACGACCAAGCAAGATTGAAATGGCTGCCAATCCAGCACCAAGTGCTAATGAACCAACATCACCCATGAAAATCTTGGCTGGCTTGTGGTTGAAAATCAAGAAAGCTAACAAAGCACCAACGACTGAAAAACAGACGATAGCTAAGTCAAAACGATTTTGGTTCAAAGAAATAACTCCGTATGTTGCATAAGAAATTGTTCCTAAACCACCTAGTAAACCATCCAAACCATCAGTTAAGTTAGTAGCATTAGAAAAACCAACTAACCAGAAAATAGTAAATAGCACGAAAATTACGACTGAGTTGATTGATAATACACCCGGAATCGTAAAGTTCATTGGAAATTGATCGCCGTTATATACGACTAAGAAAATGATACCAACAACAATTTGTAAAAGTGCCTTTTGGTAAGCACGAAGTCCCAAGTTACGTTTCTTGAATACTTTGATGAAATCATCAATGAAACCAATGCAACCGTATAAAACAATCACAAAAGTAGTAATCAATAATGAATGTGTCAATTGACCTTGCCAAATACCAACCCAGATATCAGTTATCAAGGTAGCAATGATAATCAACAAACCACCCATCGTAGGCGTTCCTGACTTCTTTTCGTGCCACTTCGGACCTTCTTCTCTAATAGACTGCCCCTCTTTGTGTGCAACCAAGTAACCAATTAAGAATGGCATAAAGATGGCCACAATTGCGAAAGAGCTAATTATGTCGAAAACAATATGACTAAATTCCATGAAAATCCCCTTAATTATTTATTTTTCAATGTAACTATAATTTTACCACTCCCATTTATCACCTGACCAGACTCAACCGATTGTTTCACGACATATCCGTCACCTTTTGTAGTGACTTGCTTACCAGTTATCTCGGCAAACTTCAAAACATCGTTCTTGGACCAACCAGATAAATCAGGCATCGTCATGGCTCCATTGGTCAATAAGACGATTCTTTGATCAGGCATGACCTTCTCACCACTAGCTGGCAATTGTTGAACTACCTTGTTACCAGTTCCGATAACACCAGATTGTAATTTGAGATCTTTAATTCGAGTGAGCGCATCATTGGTTGATTTATCCAATAGACTCGGAATGCTGACATATTGGCTGCCAGCTTCAGTGGCATTAGTAGGAGACTTACCTTGATTAACTAATCTCTTAACTAACGGATTGAAGACTTCAGAGAGAATTCTTTCTGGAGCTTCAGTCATTTTCTGTGGCTGCTTCATCGTTATATACACGATGTAATTAGGATCATTGTAAGGAATCATCCCCGCAACTGAGAAAATATAATTATTGTTACCTGTCAAATAACCTCCCGCTGGAGAGGCAATTTGAGCTGTACCAGTTTTAACACCAACCTTAACTCCAGGCACATTATAAACCATACCAGTACCATAGTTCTTGGTTACGACTTCACGCATTGCCTTTTGAACTTGCTTGGCTGTGCTGGCTTTGATTGGTTGACTAACAACTTCGCGTTTGAAGCTCTTAGTTGTTTTACCAGTATTAGGGTCAACTACTTTTTGCACTATTTGTGGCTTGATCATCTTACCGCCATTAGCGATTGCTGAAAAAGCCTGCAACATTTGCATTGTATTGACGTTGACACTTTGTCCAAAGGAAGTCATCGCTTGGTCACTGACATGCTCAAAGGAAATCCTTCCGGCAACTTCACCTGGCAGTTCAATACCAGTCTTTTCGCCAATGTGGAATCGTTTCATGTATTCCATCCACGTCTTAGAACCCATTTGTTCTTCTAGTTTGACCATACCAACATTAGAAGATCTAGTGAAAGCTTGAGAAAGAGGAATATATCCCCAGCCGGCAGTGTTCCAGTCACCAATTGTTCGACCACCAACTTCAACTGTACCAGATTTATACAACTCATCCGGACTATAGTTACCAGAATCAATTGAAGCTGATAATGTCAAAATTTTCATAACAGAACCTGGTTCGAACTGATCTTCTACCAAAGTATCACGCCAACTGTTATCCAATCCTTTTTTAGTAGTTGGATTGAAAGTTGGACGTTGTGTTGCCGCTTCAATGGCACCAGTCTTTGCGTTCATAACTAAAATCTGCAAGTCTTTGGGAGCATATTTTTCATCAATATTTTGAGCCAGAATCTCCGTATATTGTTGAATCTTACTGTTGAGGGTTAAATAAATATTTGAACCATCAGCTGAACTCTTCTCAATCACTTCTGAATCAGGTAATTCATTACCACTGTTATCAACTTTAGTAATCTTTTTACCGTCACGACCAGATAATAGCTTATTGAAGTATTTCTCAACACCCATCACGCCACTGATATTACTGTTTGCGTCATTGGCATTATCAGCCTTGGTAAATCCAACTAAGTTTGTCGCAAAAATCCCGTTCGGATAAGATCTTGAAGGCAGTTCAACAAAGTGGATTCCGGGCAATTTCTGAGCAGCAATCTTTCGTTTAATTTCAATCGAAAGACCACGACCTGAAGGACCAAATTCCACTTGATATTGTTTCTTATTTTCCGGAGTCAAATATTTACGTAGCTCTTTGGCAGACAATGGTAAATACTTACTCAAAATTCGGGCAGTCCGCTCCTTGTTAACTACATAGTCAGCTTTACCAGCTGTAGTTTTTGACTTCTTGGAAACAATGGCATAAATATTGTAAATCGTGGAGTCGCCGGCAATCATATCGCCATTGACATCCATGATATCGCCACGTTTTGCATTAACTTTATTTACATGTTCATATTTTTGCTTAGTCCTCTGTTCAAGATTAACGCCGTCATATTGCTTACTCATGGAAATATACGCGAATCTTTGAAGAAAAAGGATAAAAGAAAAGGCAGTCGCAATCAAAATGACCATACCAACAATATAATGATTGCGCCTTGCCTTATTTTTAAATAATTTTCTGAACTTGCTCATTTCGAAATATTCCTTACGTTGTTGTCACTCATTTTCAAATTATGCTTTTTTGCAAAAGAAGAAAAACGGTCAAAACTTGTTAATTCAGAAATCTCTTGTCTTAAATTAACGTTACTTGTATTTGTTTTAGATACCTGTGTTGTTAGGCTATCCAATTTATTTTGAGAAGATGTCATAGAAACTTTGATGCTAACTAAAGCAACCATTAAAGCCAGGGTCAATAAACCTAGACCAACAATTGAAAAAATTTCAAATTTGGACAGGGCAACGCTGCGCGTTTTAGGCTCCGCTTGAACTTTCGGTTCAGGTTGAGCTGCGGTTTGATAATCTTGTAAATTCCTAGCAGTACTATCTTCTCTCATATTCTTAATTCTCCATTATATCTTTTCAACAACACGTAGTTTGGCACTGTGTGCCCGATTATTTTCAGATAATTCTTCAGTGTTAGGCAGTATTGGCTTACGAGTTATTTCCTTCAAGACAGGTTTAATATCATCTGGAATAACGGGCAATCCTCTTGGTAAGTCGACATGGGAATTGTCTTTAAAAATATGTTTAACGATACGATCTTCTTTGGATTGAAAAGTTATAACGCTGATTCTGCCTTTAGGGGCTAGGAGATCAATCGCTTGGGCAAGAGATCTTTCCAGTGAACCTAATTCATCATTAACAGCAATTCTAATTGCCTGGAAAACTCGTTTAGCTGGATGACCACCGGTTCTTCTCGCAGCAGCTGGAATTGCATTTTTAATAATATCAGCTAATTCCAATGTTGAAGTGATACGGTGTTCTTCTCTAGTCCGTTCGATGGCACGTGCAATTTGTTTAGCAAATTTTTCATCACTATATTTATAGAAAATACCTACTAATTCACTGTACGTCCAATCATTAACGATCTTCTCGGCATCAAGATCTTGTCTCTGATCCATCCGCATGTCTAAGCGAGCTTCCTTTTTATAACTAAAGCCACGAACAGCATCATCAAATTGGGGAGATGAAACTCCCAAGTCATAAACAATACCATCGACTTTCTCTACTCCAAGTTCGTTCAAGCGCTCTTGCATATTTTCAAAATTATCACGTATTAATGTCAATGAGTTATCACCGATAATATCGGCATCATTTTGAATACTTTCACCGACTTCGATGGCAGCTTCATCACGATCAAACACATAAAGATGACTATTGTGTACACGGCTTAATAATTCTTTGGTGTGGCCACCACGTCCAAAGGTAGCGTCTACATAAATTCCATTATCATGGGGATTTACTTCGTCAATAGTTTCTTTTAATAGTACTGTTTTATGTTTATACACATTAGAAGTCAAAGTCTGTCATTTTCTCCGATATTTCTTCAAAATTATCTTCAGCCTCTTGGCTAAATTTATTCCAGCGTTCCTCATCCCATATTTCTATTCGATCAGAAACGCCGACAATTACACAATTCTTACTTAACTTAGCAAAATCGACTAATGGAGCAGAAAGATTTATCCGTCCCTGTTTGTCGAACTCCGCCTCTGCAGCAGCAGAATAAAAGAACCGAGTGAATGCTCGCGCATCCTTTTTCGTTAAGGGTAACTTATCCAGTTGCGCCTCAAGTTTATCCCATTGCTCCATTGGATACCCAAAAAGGCAACCGTCCATGCCACGTGTGATGACGAAACTATCACCAAGCAACTTTCTAAACTTTGCAGGCACGATTATTCGGCCTTTAGTATCAAGTGTGTGATGAAATTCACCCATAAACACGGACAGTTCACCTCAATTCTTTAACACTTCTTAATTTACCACAATTCCCCACTTTTAACCACACGATATTTGACAATCAGTCAATAAATGTGAAAGCAGTTACTAATTATACAGTTCAAGCGGTGGGGGATTTTTCCATATTAGAAAATAACGGCTTACAAATATTGCATATTTTGTATTTGTGAAGTAACATTTCACTATATATTAATTAGGTGGTGGATGTTTTGGACGAGAAAAAACCTAAAAGCACTTTAACTAAAATTACACAAGTTGTTGTTTGGCTTATGATTCTTGTAACAATTGGCGGTGTAGTTTTAGGTGCTGTGATGAGTTTTATTTAACCTTTGAAAACGTTTATAAAACAACGCAAAAAGCGCTCTGAATTTTAATAATTCAGAACGCTTTTTTAATGTGCTTGTTTAGTTTTTCACGACAATCAATTGCTTAAAGACACGGTTCAAAGCAAATACTAGGACTAATAGCATCAACATATTGGCAACAAAACTACCACCATTGATTACTAATGAGTAAATCCATGGGTTCATACCCTTTGGTGCATAGGTTCCCCAGTAAATACCACCAGCTAGAAAATGGAAGAAATACTTGGCGAAAAATCCTAAAGCTGAATATAGCAAGATTAAACCAATACCACTCTTACCTTGTTCCAATGCCCGTTTAACTGGTTTACTTCCTAGACCGACCAAACCAACGACCCCAAATGCTAACGGATATTCAACGATTCCTTGAAATAGATTCAAGAAACCACCATGACTGAATCCAAATAATACTAGATCCAACAATCCCCAGACAAATCCAGTCATTAATCCGGCCTTAACCCCACGGCGTAAAGCGTAAATTGCCATTGGAATCAAACCATAAACGAACTCAATCGCAGAAACACCTGTCGTATGTGGCACAAACGAAAGAGCTAGAGCCAAAGCTGTAATTATGGCTCCTTCTGTGATTACGAGCAACTCGCTGTTTTTTCCAACATTAGTCATAAAAAAGAACTCCCTTCTGATTTTTAGTCATCACAAGAGAGTTCGAGCATCTGCTTGAACAACACTATCCCTACGCATGTATTAACATAACAGGTTTAAAGGGTCTGAACTAAACGTTCACTCTCAGCCAAAGGCTCCCCCTGTGTTGACTTATTCAATTACAAAAGGATTGTACCATAGCGCTTACTTTCTACCAAACACTCTGCCCCAAAAGCCAACTTTTTTTGGATGATCGAATAAATTCAAAGGAATGTTTTCACCCAACATCCGACGAGCAATATTTTGATAACTGTGACCTGCATCACTGTACTCATCAAAAGCGACGGTATGACCAGTATTTGAAGCTGAGATAACTCTATCCTCATCAACGACAATTCCCAACAAAGGAATACCTAAATGATTAACAATATCCTCTATTTTCATAGATGTTCCATCATTGATCATATTTTTACGAATTCGGTTAATTATCAAATGAGGTGTGATAGGCATGTTCATATTCTCAAGAATACCAACTACACGATCGGCATCACTCACAGAAGCAACCTCTGGATTGGTTACAACTAAGGCACCATCTGCAATCGAGACTGCATTTTGAAAACCATATTCAATCCCAGCCGGACAATCAATCATTACGAAATCAAAACGTTGTTTCAATTCATTAATAATATTGCCAATGGAATCTTTATCTAAAACATATTTATCAGCAAACTGTGAAGCTGCCAATAAATACAAATTGTCTTCAAAATGTGGGTCACGAACTAGAGCTTGCGAAACCACAACACGATGTTGGGCCACATCCACGATATCGTAAACGATTCGATTAGTTAGACCCATGACCGCATCAAGATTTCGTAATCCAATATCTAAATCGACCATGCAAACTTTTTTGCCAAGGCTTGCCAAGACAGTACTAACATTTGCAGTCGTAGTAGTTTTGCCAACTCCGCCTTTTCCAGAAGTTACAACTATTGATATCCCCATAGCTAACCTGTCCTTTTTCCTAAATCATTTAATCTATCTTTATAATTCGTTAAATCATCAACACTGATTGAGTGTAAATCATCGATAAATGCAAATTTACCAGCTTGAAATTCATCCTTATTGTCGTCAGTCACAATTTCGATTACATCGGCAATTCGCAACTGATCAATACCTTTGAGATTACCAAAAATGGCAGCCTTGGTATTATCAGGATAGCCAGCTTGTAAAATACCGTTGACCTCACCTAAGACATAAATTGAACCAGTTGTGCATATTTGTGCATCCCGGTGCAATGTTCCAAGAAAAATCAAATCACCTTCGTAATCCAATTTCTGACCGCTACGGACGATTCCTGATTCGATATTCGTCTTGTTTGCTTTCAAAACTTCAGCAACTTTAACTTTATCCTCAACATCAGCTTGAATATCTTTCAATTCCAATTGTGGATACTTATCGAAAAATTCCCTGATTCCATCTTTTTGGTCCTCAGTTAACAGGCGACGACCAGTTTTAACCGTAAAATAAATGACATCATCATTCTCATTGGTTGACTCAACGTTTTGCTGCATAATCAATTCTTTTAACTTTTTAAATGCATTAACGTAATTGGCTTTATCATCCATTATTACTGAAAAGCCATTTTTATCACCCTTTAAAATGATATCTTTCATTTATTATCCCTCCGATATTTCACCAGCCATTCGGATAAATTATTCATTGGAATATATAAAATAAAAAATACGACGATATTCCAAAGCAACGTTGGTCCTAATGTATACGTGATGAAATCAAAAACATTTGTATTAGTCTGTTGCAACAATCTTTCCAACAGATAAATACCTGACTGTAAGAATGTCAGCGACAAAAAGTAAATCGACAATTCATAACCTAAATTATTTTTTACTAGTAAAAATTTAAAGTGATCAATCCCGACCATCAATAATGGCAAGAGTATCGTATACAATCCAATAATTCCATAATAATAAGAATCATAGATCAATCCAAAAATCACTCCGTAAAGTATCAGCTGACGACGGTTATCAATACGCATCGTCAACATAACAATCATCATTAACATCAGTTGTGGCAAGATAGCAAATGTTCCATGATTCATATTATTCAAAAAGGCCCACTTGATTAACCCATCTAGGTAAAACGCAAGAGAAATGAATAATACTTGACCGACTATCTTTCGATTTTTAATGTTCATTAATTTTCACCACTAACTGATGACTTAATAACAGTTACAACGGTGAAGTTACGCAATTCGGCAGCAGGTGTAATATAAACAGAATTTGTCATTCCGTAATTATCCTTCTTAATTCCATAAACTTTACCAATGTACAATCCACGTGGTGTCAAACCACCTAAACCAGATGTGATGACGCTTTGGCCTTTTTTGATGTTCTTAGTTGAGTTGACATTTTCCATGACTAAATCGCCTGTAGAACTGTCATAACGACTAACAACACCAGTAATATTTTTATTTTCACCTAAGATTTCAGAAGCAAATTTATCATTTAATTCGTTATCAGTTGAAATCAACTCAACTTTAGAACTAATCTTATCAACTTCGACGATACGACCAATCAAACCTTTACCAGACATAACAGGCATATCTTTCTTGATACCACTTGTTTGACCACGATTGATTGTCAAATAACTTTGCCAACTACTTGGTGAACGAGTCAAAACAGAGGCATTAACAGTTGTGTAGTCTGTCAATGTACCATCAAGTTTCAACTCTTGTTTGAGTTTCTTATTTTCATCTTGAACTACTGCTAGCTTAGCCTTATTTTGTGCCAATTCACCAATTCTGGCTTTAAGACGTTTGTTTTCAGAATATGTATTATACAAATCGGAAAATTCTGAGGTAGCATTTTTAACAGCATTCGTAGGATAAGCAAAGACTCCCCCAACGACACTGACGACATCATTACCAACTTGTTGAACGACTGGCGGCGTATCTTTGTTATCACGGATATTAACCGTAACTGCCAGCAGTCCAAAAGTAACGATAATAAGTATCATTAAAATAATTAATTTTTTATTTGAAAAAAACTTTTGCATTGCTTCCTCCTAGTAGATCAGCTAACTAAAGGTTTTTCTTTTTCCGCCTACGGGTGGACATGAATTTTATCCGCTGTGAGGAACGGTGCGAGCCAAAGTTCGGTCTCGCGCCTCGCTGCAGATAAAATCATGCCCACCCTTCGGCTAAGGTTTCCATAATATTGAATATCAATTAATTTTTACACACTTATTAAATAATTGAACGCCTAAACGAGCAAATTTATAAATATATTATGATAATCCTAAATATTTCATAGGAATATCTATACCAAGAAATAAATTAGTCGGAAGAGCTGAGAAGTATTCACCAGCAGTGGAAGTGGCGTTAGAGCTTTAGCTCTTACACCACCGGGCGCGTTTGAAGGCTTGCCATAGTTCGGCAAGTCTTCAAGCCGAGGTTCGAGACCGCACTTCGGCTCGAATCGGTCCGCACAGCAGGCGAAATACTTCCCAGCTCTGGAGACGGCAACCAATAAAATGATTTTACCATTATTAATCTTTAGTCAAATAAAAAAACGGGAATTAACCCGCTTATTTTTGGCGACGCATTACATCGATATTTTTAAGTGATTCACCAGTACCGATGGCCACACAATCTAGTGGGTCTTGAGCAATGAATACAGGAACTCCCGTTGCTTCAGATATTACCTCTGGCAAGTGATGTAATAATGCACCACCACCAGTAAGAACGATACCATGATCGATAACATCGGCAGCAATTTCAGGAGAAGTTTCCTCAAGAGTTTCTTTAATTGTTTCAATGATCTCTTCAACGTTTTCGTGAATAGCTGTCGCAATATCTTCACCAGATAATTGAACTGTCTTTGGCAAACCTGTTACTAAGTCACGTCCACGAATTTGCATTGATTCGATTTCTTTTGATTTTTCAATTGATGCTGAACCAATTTGGATTTTAACATCTTCAGCAGTTCTTTCACCAATTTGAAGGTTAAAGTTTGACTTAATGTATGCAGAAATTGATTCGTCAAACTTGTCACCAGCCACACGGATTGAACGTGATGAAACGATACCACCTAATGAAATTGTAGCAACATCAGTTGTACCACCACCAATATCAACAACCATATTACCTGTTGGATCCATAACTGGAAGTCCAGCACCAATAGCTGCTGCGAATGGTTCTTCAATTACGTAAGCTTCACGAGCACCGGCATGTTGTGTAGCTTCAATAACGGCTCTCTTTTCAACTTCAGTAACACCACTTGGAACACAAACCATGACTGAGGGTTTTGAGTTGTTAGCGGATTTTTCGATGAAATACTTCATCATAGCTGCTGTTGTGTCATAATCGGCAATTACACCGTCACGCATTGGACGAATTGCAGAAATACTACCCGGTGTACGACCAATCATTTCACGTGCATCTGAACCAACTGCAACGATTTCTCCAGTGTTATTATTTTTTGCAACAACTGAAGGTTCATTTAAAACTATACCTTTTCCTTCAGCATAAACTAGAGTATTTGCAGTTCCCAAGTCTATACCGAGCTTCTTTGATCCAATACCAAACAATTTATTTTCTCTCCTTTAAAGTACACACCACATTTTACGCTAAACAAAATTATATCATAGAAAACGCCGATTTAAAGCACGACGAAATCATATCCTAAATTAAATTTAAGGTCTTTAGGCTAGAATAAGTTTTTTTCGTAATAATTAAATGGTCAATTAAGTTTATTCCTATTAATTGGCAGCTTTTTTTCAACCGCAAACTAAAGTCCTGATCATTCGTTGAAAACATCAGTGAACCATTTGGATGATTGTGCGCCACGATGATTTGTGTCGCTGACATAGAAATGGCTTCACGTAAAATATCCCGTGGATGAACAGTTGCTTGATCGACCGTACCAATAAAAATAACCCTTTCATCGATTACATGATAACTATTATTTAAATAAACAGCCACTAGTTTCTCTTGTGGAGTGTTTCCAATTTTATTTATTAAATGCTGACCTACATCGTCTACGGAAACAACTTTTTCAGATAATGTATCAGATTGAATTTTTCGACTGCCTAATTCAATCGCGGCTAAAACTTTACAAGCTTGTGCCACCCCAATACCATTAAACGACATCAATTGTCTTAAACTCAAATTTAAACCACCAGAATCACAAATGATTTTCTTAGATAAGTCCACAACTGAATTATTTTTGGTTCCATTGCCAATGATCACGGCCAATAATTCTTCATTTTTTAAGGTGCTGACACCATGAGCTAGAATTTTTTCTCTTAAATTTATCATCATAAATCAAATTACGAGAAATAATTCTCCAAATCCGAAATTAGATAAAATGATCCAGTAATCAATAATAATTGATTCCGATTCATCCCTGCCATGATTTTCTGTAATTCTTCACGATAATTTTCAACGAAGGAAACGTTGGTGTACTCTGACAAATTATAATCATCTGCCGTAGCTGAACGCGCCATATCAAGTTTTGTAATATAAACATGATCAACTTTTGGTGCCAACTCTTCGAGAATTTCATGACGATCTTTATCTTTCATTCCAGCGTACAAAACAATTATATCCTTATTTTCATAGTTTTTAATCAAAGAATTAATTAAATTGTAAATTGCTGAAATATTATGTGCTCCATCCATCAAAACTAATGGTTTTTGCTGCACAATTTGTGCCCTTCCTGGTAAATGATTTTTATCCAAATTTTCAACAATCATTTCGGTTGAGTACGTTTCTTGCTGAATCTTTTCATAGAGAACGAATGCCTTAATTGCAATCGCTGCATTCATTGCTGTGGTTTTTTCAAATCCCTGACAATGAATTCCCTCTACTGCTACTTTATCATCATAATATGTAAACGAAACATCAAAATTATTATTTTTATAATTTCTTATACCGAAATCATGATCAAATTCAAAAATTGGACTGTTCTGGGTAGTTGCTGTTGATTCGACAATTGGACGAACCGAACCATGGAGACTACCAGTTACAATTGGCTTTTCAAATTTAATAATGTCTGATTTTTCTTCAGCAATGTCTTGAATTGTAGGTCCAATCAACTTTTCATGATCCAAATCAATTGAAGTAATAATTGAGAGTACTGGTGTAATGACATTAGTTTTATCATGCTTAGCACCAATCCCTGCTTCAATCACCGCGACATCGACACGACCACGGAAATAAAAGTAACCTAAAATAGTTACAAATTCAAATTCTGCTAACGGAATATCACCAATTTTATCTTTAATATAATTCACATCATCCAATAAATCGGTATCAGAAATATATTGATGATTAATCTGAATCCGTTCATTGAAACGATTGATGAATGGCGACGTAAACATCCCCACTCTTTTGCCACTGCCTTCTAATAGATTTGCCAAAAAATTAGTTGTCGACCCTTTACCATTGGTACCGGTAATATGAATCGTCTGATAATCATTTTGCGGGTCTCCTAAAAGATGCAGTGCCTGTTTTATATTGTCGAGATTATTCGTCCGATGAAATTTCGGTAAAGCATGAATATAATTCACAGCAGCCTGATAATTTTCTAACAATTTTATCGCTCCAATTTTTTTAAACAAAAAGGGACGGGCATGTGCCCCTCCCCTTTTGTCATTATATACTCAATTATTCTTAATTTCGCATAGTACTAGTTAAATATTCCGTCTACAGAGCTGGGAAATATTTATAATAAGCCGTCAATTAACAACCTATATTATTTATTATCTTTTAATTGTTGAATTCTTTGTTCAACCTTAGCTTGACGTGATTGATAGTCAGCTAATTTTTCTTTTTGCTCAGCGACAACTTTTTCAGGTGCCTTATCAACGAAGTTCTTGTTTGATAATTTCTTATCTAAACGAGTAATTTCTTGATTCAATTTCTTCATTTCATCATTTTGACGAGCAATTTCATCATCGATGTTAATCAATTCAGCCAATGGAACATACAATTCAGCGCTGTTTGTTACAGCCGTCATTGCCAAAGCTGGAGCTTTCAAGTCAGCAGCAACTTTCAATTCCTTAGGGTGCATGAAACGGTCGATGTATTCTTTGTTGTTCAAAATAACAGCTTTAACATCATCATCTTGTGGCTTGATCATGATATCAACAGCTTTAGACATTGGTGCATTAGCTTCCAAACGAATCTTACGAAGTGACTTGATCAAGTCGATCAAAATATCCATTTGACCCATAGCGTCTTCATTGTCTAATTCGGCGTGATATTCAGGATACTTAGCGTGCATGATTGTCTTACCATTGTGTGGCATTGTCAACCAAATCTTTTCAGTAACGAAAGGCATGATTGGGTGCATTAGACGAAGTGTTTGGTCAAGAACGTATGCCAAAATCATCTTCTTTTGTTTCTTAGCAGCTTCATCGTCACCAGTAAGTGTTGCCTTACTCATTTCAATGTACCAGTCACAGAAATCATTCCAGATAAAGTTGTATAGATTACGACCAACTTCACCAAACTCAAAACTGTCCATCAAACGATTGACTTCTTTAACTGTAGAATTCAATTTTGTCAAAATCCACTTATCAGACAAATCGTATGTAGTTACGGCTGAAAGATCATCCATAGCTGGAGTATCGTCATCAAGATTCATGATAACGTAACGTGATGCATTCCAGATTTTATTGATGAAGTTCCAAGCTGAATCCATCTTGTCATAACTGAAACGTGTATCTTGTCCAGGAGTTGAACCGTTCAACAAGAACCAACGCAATGCATCGGCACCATATTTTTTGATAACGTCCATCGGATCGATACCATTACCAAGTGACTTACTCATCTTGCGACCTTGTTCATCACGAATCAAGCCGTGAATAACAGCATTCTTAAATGGCTTTTTACCAGTGAATTTCAAACTTTGGAAAATCATTCGAGAAACCCAGAAGAAAATAATATCGTAACCAGTAACTAATGTATCAGTTGGGAAGTAACGTTTGTAATCTTCTGCATTTTCGTCTGGCCAACCCATAGTTGAAAATGGCCATAAGGCACTTGAGAACCATGTATCAAGTACATCTGATTCTTGATCCCAGTTTTCGATATCCTTAGGTGCTTCTTCACCAACGTAAGTTTCACCAGTCTTCTTGTTATACCAAGCTGGAATTTGGTGTCCCCACCATAGTTGACGTGAAATGACCCAATCATGAACGTTATCCATCCATTGTGTAAAGGTATCTTCAAAACGTTCTGGTACAAAGTTAACTTTGTCATCAGTCTTTTGTTGCTTCAAAGCCATTTCAGCTAATGGTTTCATCTTAACGAACCATTGTGTTGAAAGTCTTGGTTCAACTTGAACGCCTGAACGTTCTGAGTGTCCAACACTGTGAACGTAAGGTTCGATATTAATCATGTAACCTGCATCTTGCAAATCTTTAACAATAGCTTTACGAGCTTCAAAACGATCCATGCCATTATATTTACCAGCATTTTCATTCATTGTTCCGTCAGCGTTCATTGTGTTGATACGTTCAAGGTCATGTCTGTTACCAACAGCAAAGTCATTAGGGTCATGGGCTGGAGTGATTTTAACCATACCAGTACCAAAGTCTTTATCAACGTAGTGGTCAGTGATAATTGGAATCTTACGGTCAACTAAAGGTACGATGATTTCTTTACCAACGATGTCCTTGTAACGGTCATCATCAGGTGCAACGGCAACGGCAACATCACCAAACATAGTTTCTGGACGTGTTGTGGCAATTTCGATGAAACCTGAACCATCAGCGTATGGATACTTAACGTGATAGAAAGCACCTTGATCATCTTGGTGAATAACTTCAATATCTGACAAAGCAGTTTGTAGTTGTGGATCCCAGTTGATAATGTATTCGCCACGGTAGATCAAACCTTCGTTATAAAGCTTAACAAAGACCTTACGAACAGCCTTTGACAAACCTTCATCCAAGGTAAATCTTTCACGTGAGTAATCAAGTGATAGACCTAATTTACCCCATTGTGACTTGATAATAGAAGCAAATTCATCCTTCCACTTCCAAACTTCGTCAACAAACTTTTCACGGCCAAGGTCATAACGAGTAATACCTTGTTCACGTAATTTAGCTTCAACTTTAGCTTGAGTAGCGATACCGGCATGATCCATACCAGGCAAGTACAAAGTATCGTAACCTTGCATACGTTTGTAACGAATCAAAGTATCTTGAATAGTAGTATCCCAAGCGTGACCCAAGTGCAACTTACCAGTAACATTTGGTGGTGGGATAACGATTGAATAAGGTTTAGCTTTCTTGTCGCCAGAAGGTTTGAAATCATCATCATCAAGCCAAGCTTGGTAACGTCCTTCTTCGACTTCATTAGGATTATATTTCGTATCCATGTCGATTTCTCTCATAGTTTGTTTCTCCTTTTTATAAAACATTAATTAACTTATTTTGAGTGATGCCGTATCCGGGTGCGCAACTTGAAGCCTGCTGTGGGACCGGTGCGAGCCAAAGCACGGTCTCGCGCCTCGCTTTGGAGCTTTGCACAGTTCGCAAATCTCAAAAGACGTCCTTGTGCTGTAAGACCGGAAAACCACCAGCCTAACACCACTGCCACTGCGGGTTTCAAGTTGCGCACCCGGCTACTAATGTTTCTTTTATTTGATAAATATTTTGAACTAATCATTAAATGAATTGGTAAATGAATGTCACTAAATATATTGAAAATAACATCAATATAATGACATCCCTCAAAGCCACGAGACTTCGTCCTATTAGGATAGAATCTATTTAATTAATACCCGAGCCAGAGGTTGACCGTATATGGAGACAGCTGTGGAGGTGGCGTTAGTGCTTTAGCACTTACACCACAGGGCGAGTTTGGAGACTTGCCGATTTTGCAAGGCTTCAAACCGAGGGGCGAGACCTTGGCTCGACCCGGTCCTCATAGCGGCTCCATATACGGTCAACCTCTGGCGGCATCTTTCAAAAAACCAAGTAACAAAAAAAGACCCCATCCTCAATAGGACGAAGTCTCGCGGTACCACCTAAATTAAGAACCATAAAATGGCTCTTCACTCAACAGATAACGGTGGCCCGATCATTTAAATGATAGCTCACAGGTAACAGTTTCCCAGTTCGATTCGGCAATTCTCAACAACATGCCTTCTCTGAAATCTAGCTGAAAAACACTCCTGCTCATAGCTGATATTTTGATGATAAATCATAAACCAAGAAACGTCAATTAATTTTATAGCAAACTATTGATGTTTTCTTGATCACTTTCCATGAATTTGTCGCCTGGTTGGATAGTTGTAATCTTAATTCCAGCCATTGAACGTTCGATCAAGCCATCAATATCAAGAGAACTTTCAAACTTACGAGTCTTCTCGATATTTGGACGTGTCTTTGGTGAAGGTGGAGCAAAGACTGTACAACAGTCCTCAAATGGTTGAATAGACAAATTGAATGTATCAATATTTTCAGCTAAACGAATAATTTCTGTCTTATCCATTGTAGCTACCGGACGCAAGATTGGTGTTGTTGTAACATCATTGATTGCGGCCATACTTTCCAATGTCTGTGAAGCAACTTGACCAACTGCCTCACCGTTAAAGATTGCTAGACCATGACGTTGTTCGCGGATCAAATCAGTCAATCTCAACATGAAACGACGTTGGATAGTCATCAAGTAACCTTCTGGAACACTTGATTTGATAGTTTCTTGAATTTCAGCAAAAGGAACTTCGATAAAGTTGATGTGACCACCAAAGGCAGTCAATTTAGAAGTTAATTCCTTAGCCTTGTTCAAAGCTTGTTCTGATGTGTATGGAGGACTGAAGAAGTGAACCATTTCAATATCAACACCACGCTTCATTGCTAAGTATCCAGCAACAGGTGAATCAATACCACCAGAGAGCATCAACATAGCCTTTCCAGCTGTACCAACAGGTAAACCACCGGCACCTTTAACAGTTAAGTATGACAAGTAAATCCCATCTTGACGAACTTCAACTGAAATCTTGATATCAGGTTTCTTCATTTCAACATCGATACCAGGGAATTCATCACAAATTGCATCCCCAAGTTGTAAATTGATTTGGTTAGTATCCAGTGGATATTCGTGGTCAGAACGCTTAGTTCCAACTTTAAAACTCATGCCGGGCTTATAAGCTTCATGCATCATTTCGATAGCTTTCTTCTTAACATCTTCAAAATCACGGGAAACTTTAACACTCAATGAAAAAGTTTGGATACCAAAGACATTCTTTAGTCGATCCATAACCGGCTTGGCATCAGTTCCATTAAGGTTGATGTGTAGACGGTCACGATGTGGTTGCATTCTAAGGTCAGGAAAGTCTTTCAAAACCTTTGCCACGTTACCATGCAAACGGTCGATAAAACTCTTTCTGTTTTTTCCTTTAGTTGATAGTTCGCCGTAACGAACCATAATTTCAGTATATTCCATCAAATTCTCCTAATTCAAAATTTGGAAATGATCGTGGATCTCATCCAAATTCTTAATAAATTCATTCATTTCTGCTTCAGTATTATTTTCATCCAAACTAACACGAACGGCACTAGTAGCCACGTTTTCTTGGATGTTCATTGCTTTAAGAGTACCTGATTCAAGGCCCTTCTTTGAAGAACAAGCACTTGTTGTTGAGATATAAATATCACGGTCCTCAAATGTGTGGACAACTGTTTCACCACGAACGCCATCAATTGTAAAACAGATGATGTGTGGAGCAAAATCTTCGCCAATTTGTGAAAAGATATGAACGTTATCCATACCCTTTAAGTGATTGACTAGTTGTTCCTTTAATTGTTCCATCTTAGCAGCCTTACCAGCTTCGTTGTCTTTCAACAAACGGATAGCCTTAGCCATACCAGCAATTGCAGGTGTATTTTCAGTCCCACTACGAAGGTTTGACTCTTGACCACCACCGGCCATCAAAGGTTCGAGTTGCTTACCTTCTTTCATATAAATAAAGCCAATTCCACGTGGTGCATGGAACTTGTGACCTGAGAAAGTATAGAAATCAACACGAGGATCAATGATCTTCGATTGTAAATTCTTCCCGATAGCTTGGACAGCGTCGACATGGTAACTGATACTTGGATAGTCCTTCAAAACTTGGGCAATTTCGTGAATTGGTTGAATGGCACCAATTTCATTGTTAACCGCCATAGTTGAAACTAAAATTGTATCGTCTCTGATAGAATCTTTGACGTCTTGGGCACTGACGTGGCCTGATTTATCAACTGGTAAATAAGTTACATCAAAGCCCAATTCTTCAAGTTGATGCATCGTATTCATAATTGAAGGATGCTCGATTGAAGTAGTGATGATGTGCTTACCAAATTCACGTTTCTTGAACGCAGTCCCCTTGATGATCCAATTGTTTCCCTCTGTACCACCACTGGTAAAGACAACCTCATCTTGTTTGAAACCCATTAGGTTTGCAATTTGCTTGCGTGATGTTTCTAGCAGTTCGTATGCTTTCAATCCCAACTTGTGCAAACTAGAAGGATTACCGAAGTATTCTTGACTAGCAGCGTTATAAGTTTGAAGAACTGAATCATTAACCTTAGTTGTTGCACTATTATCAAAATATATCATTTTTGCCTCACCAAAATAAAAAGGCCTTAACGGCCTAAAATTTTATCTATTATAACTTAACACACTTTTGAAAAATTATGAATTTATTGTCTCTTTAATCCGAGCCACTGAACCAGCTTCAACCTCTTCAAGTGCCTTAGAAATGACATCAACTGCTTCATTGTAATCGTAATCATCGTCAAACATTGAACGAGCACGTGTCAATTGATCAGTAAACTCAGGATTCTTATTGTCGTAACGGTTAGCATATTGCAATAACTTCTCAGCTAATTGAACGTTATACTTCAACTTCTTAGTCTTCTCAACCAAGTTTTCCAAATCCTCTTGAGTCACGATAACTTGTTTGCTGATATCTTCCATATTAATCTGGTCAGCATCAAGTTCGTCATACAATTTATTGATTTCATCGTAAACCATGTAGAAGTAATCCAAGTAGTCATCAGGAAGTCCGTTCAAACGTAACTGCTCCATCATCTTCTTTTGTATTTCCAAACGCTTAGCATATTCGTCAACACTGTTGCGGGCAATTTGTTCACTCGAAAGCATTTGGTTCAAATCGTCATTGATAGTCTTTTCATTAGTTTCAATTTCATCAAGTTGCTTAACAATCTCTTTGAAGTCGGCTCTAACTTGTGAAAAGATAACCTGTTTGTCAGCGATACTCTGTACATCAGCATCGTATTCACGACGAATATCATTCAAGGTATTGTAATTATTTTGAAAAGTATCCAATGTATTGTCAGTTAAAATATAACTTTCTTGCAACTTTTGAATTCGTTTATCCAAGTGATTGTGTTGGAAAACAGCATGATTCAAATAGTCCAAAACAGGCTTTTGTTCCTTCAAGACATCACGTTTACCATCAATTTCCAATGTCAAAGTCTCATACAAATCATCGATTCGTTGCTTGATATCTTCATTATTAGTATTTACAGCATCGAAATTCAATTCACCCAATTTAGTATTTGATTCATCAATTTCATGTTGGACGTCAGAAATTGATTGGACAATATCGTCATTAAACTTGAAATGTTGTTGTTCCAATTTTTGATAAACAAACTTAATCTCATCAACTTGACCAGGAAATACTTCATTTAAGTCATGGAATAGCGGTTCAATGATCTTCAATTGGTCAGTAATCAATCCCAACTTGATTTTGACGTCATCCAAACATTGACTTGCCTCAATATGGTCACCCTTTTGTGTCAATTGCTTTTCCTTATCTAATAAGTTAGCAATTTCAGATAACTCATCCTCAAGCTTATCTGTGGCTGGACCATAACTGAATGACTGTGTCAAAACTTGTTTACGCAAAGTTTGATATTGACGTTGTAACTCTTCGCTATGAGTGGCATTCAATTCGTTACTTGCCAAAAGTTCATCGAAACCTTGAGAAACCTCACCAATTTTGCCCTCAAAGTCATTCATTTCATTATTTAATTTTTTCAGATCATTAGCTGAACCGAATACTTTAAACTCAGTATTTTTATATTCAGCTGCACGAATCTGTTTTAAGATATCAGAAAAAATGTCATCAGTTTGCTTGTGATATTCCACTTTCAACTGATTGAAGCGGTCATCACTAGCCCCAGCTAGCTTCATCTTTTCCAATTTTTCTATTTTGTCATCCAACTGAGCCTTTTTTAACTCGTCTGTTCGTTCTTTGTACTTATTAAGTGTGGAAGCATTACGTTTTTGTAGGAACCACATGTACCATAGGAAGAACAGAATGATTAAGATTATTCCAATAATAATTACAAACACATTTACACCCCTAATGACGATTCAGTCTTATCTTTAAGAAATTATATCAAATATTACTCCCATTATTAGCGCTATCCACTTTTCATAATAAAGTTTTAAACTATTAGTTTTTTGTTTGTTAAGTATGCCGTCTCCAGAGCTGAGAAGTATTTCGCCTGCTGTGCGGTACGGTCCGAGTCGAAGTGCGGTCTCGAACCTCGGTTTGAAGCCTTTCCACAGATCGGAAAGGCTCCAAACGCGCCCGGTGGTGTAATTGCTAAATCAATAACGCCACTTCCACTGCTGGTGAATACTCCTCAGCTCTTCCGACTGTTTTATCTGTTGGTTTGAATGGATTGTTCAAGGCATCAGTTCCATACTTAAGTATATTAATCCTATATAATATAGATGGATTTATTCTATAACCTTAAATTAATAGTAGCTAATTACTCAAATAATGCATTTATAATTGAAAAATCAGAAGAAATTGTAACAAGGTTTTGATCATCTATATCACCAAACTTATCGATATAAATGTCAATCAAATATCAGTCAACAATACATTAGCCGGAGGTGGGTACGAATATAGTCCGCCGTGGTAGTTGTGTTAGGACAGCGGTTTTCTGTTCTTACACAACTGACGTATTTTGAGATTTGCGGTTTATGCAAAGCTCAAAATCGAGGCGGGAGACCTTGGCTCTCGCCGGTCACACCGCAGACTATATTCGTGCCCACCTCCGGCGGCCCCAAAAAAACTCTTTGACATCTACCTTTTATCACGGTATACTAGCCTTCGTGTAAAATATGCAGCAAAGAGCGGCAAGAACGTCAACAGTTATCGACGATTTAGTTCAACTAGTAACCTGTGGCTGCACAAGGTGAAAAGTGTAACGATAACTGCACGAATGCTAAGCTCTAGTTAATTATTTTACTCCAGACAAACATTTTGGAGGAATTTATTTATGTCAAGATATACAGGCCCACGTTGGAAATTATCACGTCGTTTAGGTATCTCACTTTCAGGTACTGGTAAGGAAATCGCTCGTAGAAACTACGCCCCAGGACAACATGGTCCAAACGGTGGTCGTCGTAAGGTTTCTGAATACGGTCAACAATTAACTGAAAAGCAAAAGTTGCGTTTCATGTATGATGTTAACGAACGTCAATTCCGTAACCTATTTAACCGTGCCGGTAAGATGGAAGGAATTCACGGTATTAACTTGATGATCCTTCTTGAAACAAGATTGGATAACATGGTTTATCGTTTAGGTCTTGCAAGTTCACGTCCACAAGCTCGTCAACTCGTAAACCACGGTCACATCACTGTTGATGGCAAACGTGTTGATATCCCTTCATACGAAGTTAAAGTTGGTCAAAAGATCAGCCTTCGTGAAAAGTCAAAAGACTTGGCTATCGTTAAAGACAACCTTGAAAACGTTGTTGGTCGTCCTGGTTTCGTTACATTCGATGACAACACATTGACAGGTTCTCTAGTACGTAACCCAGAACGTGACGAACTAGAACCAAATATTGACGAATCATTGATTGTTGAATACTACAACCAAATTCTATAATATTTGCCAGAAAATACATTCACTTATTGTGGGTGTATTTTTTTTACTCTCTTTTTTTCTGCCGTCTCCAAAGCTGAGAGTATTCATCTGCTGCGCGGCACGGTCCGAGCCAAAGTACGGTCTCGGACCTCGGTTGAAGTCTTACCAAAAACCGGTAAGTCTCCAACTCGTCCGGTGGTGTAATTGCTAAAGCAATAACGCCACTTTCGCTGCGGATAAATACTCTCAGCTTTTCCGACTAATTTAACTTAATATCCATACTCTACATGAATCGTATTCCCTACTAAACCATTAATATCATTTTGCTTTCTTATTAAATTACGAAGAAAAACTAACAAACTCGAATATTAAGTAAAAAAACAGATATTAATCCACTAGCCTCCGGTTGTGTGGAATGAACCCGCAGCGAAAGTGGAGTTAGGACGGTGATTTTCCGTTCTTACTCCACAGGACGAATTTGAGATTTGCGGTTTATGCAAAGCTCAAATTCGAGGGTCGAGACCGCACTTTGGCTCGAGTCGGTCCCGCAGCAGGTTCAATTCCACACAACCGGAGGCGGCATCCTTAAAAAACAAAAAAGACAGAAGAATAATTTATTCTCCTGCCTCTAAATATTTAAATCTTTAATTTTCCAATTACATTCAATATTAAAACCATTCCGACAATGGTAGAAACTAATCCGCTCCACCACATGATGTCATACGTTGGTACGAAGAACAGTTGGAAAAATGCCAACATAATTACTATTCCGATCCAAAACTCAATTGATTTATACCATTTCATCTTGATCATCCCTTTTAATAACCCTATATTTACTTTCATTATAGTAAATATTTACAGAAAATAAATAGTTAATTTCATTTTTCTTTCAAGGTTTCGAATGAAATCGTCGTATTGTCAAATAACTAAAAATACTATTTAAATAATTAAAATATTTGTAATAGACAATCAACTAGCACCATGTACATTCAAATGTATTTATATTTCAGCAATTTTAGAGTATGGAAAGTTTGTGATAGGTTATCAAATATCATCATAGTGCGTTACGTAATTAAAAAACTAGTTGGAATACTCTCAACTCTGGAAACGGCATATTTACCTATCGAATTCCTCGTTAAAAGTAACCATCAATTTACTCAATTGCATAAACTTATCAATCAATAGTTGATCATACTCGCCTTTCGCAATGATTGGATCATCAGCTTTCAACTCATAACCAATTACTAAATCACTTGATTTAACCTTTTCATAGCGGGCAATCACCTTATCCAAGTCACTTGCTGGACGCATTTCACTGGAAGTATGGTCATTTGACACGCCCCAGCCCTCTGTTATGATAGTATCCTGATATTCTTTCAAAATTGGATAATATCCCGGACGACCTTTAATGTCCGCTAAGAGACTGAATGTGATAAAGTATCGATCAGGCCACAAGCCTAATTCCAAATGGGGCGTCTTTTTATAGCCGTGTTTATCTTGATTAATGGCTAACCAAGTATCTGGTGGTGGATTTCGAGTTCGACGTTGGTGCTTAGCAATTTTCATAAAGAACTGCTGCTGATATTCTGCTTCCAGACGTCGCATCAGTTCGGCACCGATTTTCTCAAATTTTGGATCCAGATTGGCTCTAATCAACCCTAAACGACCAGGCAAAGTCATATCCTCAAAAACTTTAAAATCATTTTTATCAAACATGTTCTCAATCCTTTGTTGTAAAATATACATATCAATTATATAGGAGGAGCTATGCAAAAACCATTAGCATATCGAATGCGTCCAACTAATATCGACGAAGTTGTCGGTCAACAGCATCTCGTTGGTCCCCATAAAATTATTCGTCGTATGGTTGAAGCTAAGATGTTATCTTCAATGATACTTTACGGTCCTCCTGGGATCGGTAAAACTAGTATTGCTAGTGCTATCGCCGGTAGTACTAAATATGCCTTTAGAATGTTAAATGCAGCCACTGACAGTAAAAAGGACTTACAAGTCGTCGCTGCTGAAGCCAAAATGAGTGGTACGGTCGTCTTGATGTTGGATGAAATTCATCGTCTCGACAAAACCAAACAGGATTTTCTCTTGCCATTACTTGAAAGTGGCTCAATTATTTTAATCGGTGCCACAACCGAAAATCCATATATCAATATTAGTCCTGCTATACGCTCTAGAGTCCAAATCTTTGAATTGAAGCCTCTCGATAGTGATGACCTAAAAAAAGCCGTTAAGCGTGCTTTAAATGACGACCAGAACGGTTTAGGCAAGTATAACGTCAAATTGGATGCAAATGCTTTGGATTTATTGGTCAGTTCAACTAATGGCGACCTACGAAGTATTCTCAATGGCCTAGAATTATCAGTTCTTTCGACCGAATCCAAAGATAACTCAGTTCACATTGATTTACAGTCAATCGAAGAGTCAGTTCAAAAGAAGGCTATCTCCTCAGATAAAGATGGTGATAGTCATTACGATGTCATGTCGGCTTTCCAAAAATCGATTCGAGGTAGTGACCCCAATGCTGCTCTGCTCTACTTAGCACGACTACTTGAAGCTGGCGATTTAACTTCAGCTATCAGACGATTGATGGTTTGTGCCTATGAAGATGTCGGTTTAGCTAACCCTCAAGCCTGCGCTCGAGCTGTTCAGGCGGCCCAAGTAGCACAAATGGTTGGTTTACCAGAAGCCCGTATTCCTTTGGCAGATGCTGTAATTGACCTCTGTCTATGTCCTAAGTCTAACTCTGGTATGGTTGCCATCGACAGTGCACTTGAAGACGTTAGGAATGGTAAAGCCAATTCCATCCCTGACGACCTCAAGGATGCTCATTACTCTGGTGCTAAAAAACTCGGCCATGGTGTCGGCTATAAATTTCCACATGATTATCCCAACGCTTGGGTGGATCAACAATACTTACCTAACAATTTGGTTAATAAAAAATATTATCAACCAAACAACACTGGTAAATATGAACAGGCTTTAAATCTACGAATGCAACAAATACACGAATGGAAAATGAATTCAAAACGGAGTCAGAATAATTATGATAATTAAAATTTTAATGATATTCTTTATTATTTTTTTATTAGCTTTAGCCTATATTCTTTGGAGTCACAGTAGTGGAAAATTTTTAATCTACTCACCAGATGAAAACCTAACGTTGAAAAATGTCATGCGATTTACGGCCGGATTATTGGTCTTTGTGGCAGTCATGGGAATAGTTATTGCACTTATCGGTAGCAAGGAAGCCAACTTCATTACGCTCCTATTAGGAAGTTTAATTGCGGCATCATTTTCAATTTATTTAGCAAATATCCGCTAAATGTTAGCCGATGACTGTATTTATTGGGCCAAATCAACTAAAATAAAGATATAAAGCAGTTACATTACATTAACGGGGTGATACTTATGTTACAACAATATAAAAACATTCTCGTACCAATTGATGGTTCATTTGAAGCTGATTTAGCTTTCAAGAAAGCGGTTGAAGTAGCCAAGAGAAACAAGGCTGCCATTCACTTAGTTCACGTTATTGATACTAGAGCTTTCCAAAACGTTTCTAGCTTTGATTCAACTATGGTCGAGCAAATCACTGAAAAAGCTAAAGATACTGTTAAGAGTTACGTTAAGACAGCTAAAGACGCTGGGCTTGAAGATATTGACTACAGCATCGAATACGGTGCACCTAAAGCAATCATTGCCACAGACTTCCCTAAGAAATTAGGCGTTGATCTTATTATGATTGGTGCTACTGGTTTGAATGCTATGGAAAGATTATTGATTGGTTCAGTTACTGAATATGTTACTAGAACTGCTGCTTGCGATGTTTTAGTCGTAAGAACAGATCTTGATAACAAGACAATCAAGAAACCTAAGAAATAGATATAACACGTAAAAATAAATGGTATAAAAAAAAGAGGACTGATTCGAAAGAATCGGTCCTCTTTTTTTGGAACGGAAATTAATAAATTGTTTTTTTTATTAAAAGATATTCAAATGCATATCTTTCACTTTAGCTTTTAGTTTTTCAAAAACTGGTTTATTTTCACTGATACTAGAAATGACGTAGGCTTTGATGTAGTCCTCATCAGTCTTTTGACCTTCACGAGTACCCGCATCTGCTAAGTAACAGTACATTTCATCGAGTTTGAACAATGTTTGTTCTTTTCTAGCAATGAAGATACCTTCGTTAGCATATTCCATAGCCTTTTGATTGTCATCCAATTTCAATGAAAGATCGGCCATGTTAGCATAAATCAAAATGCTATCGTGATAATTTTCATCGCCAATCTTATCAAGACTAGATTTAATCAAGTCTTTAGCTTGATTGTAATAAACTCTAGCTTCATCGACTGACTTTTTATTAATGTAGGCCTTTGCGGTAAAAACATCGATCAGAATATCGTACATATCAACGTTAGCGATGTTAACGTTCATAGCACGGTTGAAATCGAAAATGGCTTTGTCATAATTCTTGCTTGTGACATATTCGATCAAACCGTTAAAGAAGTGAATCAATTTGATTTCTTGTTTATTATTGACGTTGATGTTTTTAAGCTTACCCAGTTTGTCGCTAATACCATCAAAATCATCTTGATAGAATGACTTCTTAATGTCACTGATGATTGAATAAATCTGACTATCGTCATTGACGATTACGAGGTTCATTGTGATACCCAGTCTTTCACAAATGCGAACTAATATTTCCATGCTTGGAATCTTGTCTTTTTTTTCAATCAGGCTGACAGTTGCCTGTGTACAAATGCCATCAGCTAACTCAGATTGAGAAATACCTCTGAGTTTTCTGTAATGGCGAATTTTTTCACCTAATATTTTCATTCTAAACTATCCCCATTCATTTATTAATTCCAAGGATAATTTAAACAGTTATTAAAAAATGTTGCAAGAAATAAGCAGCGATAAAAAGATAAATTTTAAAAATTTAATTATTTACTTCAAAGAACCATGCGTCTTTTTCGGTACCATTTAATAATTCAGGATTATCATTTAATTTATCGTTAACCTTGACGATTTTACCGGTAACAGGTGATTCTAGCTCAACCACAGCCTTTTGAGCTTCGATCTCGCCACTTGATTCACCTTTTTTTATATCAGAATCTACATCAGGTAATTCGACATATTTGACATTGCCTAAAGCGTCTTGACCCTCTTTTGTTAGGCCTATACGAGTTGTATGTTGGCCCTTCTTAATCCAGTAATAATTTTCATCAGTCATAACCAATTCCTACCTTTGCTTAAACGTACCATTTTCAAACATGTAACTCTTGTGGTGGAATCTCATTGACATAACTAAGCCAATACCGATCATGTTACCCAATAGGGCTGAACCACCTTGTGAAATAAACGGTAACGGAATACCAGTCAATGGCAATAGACCAACACTCATACCGATATTTTCGAACACGTGGAACAAGATCATCATGATAACACCAGTTGATACATAAGCATAAAATTCATTCTTAGTATCAAAAGTTACTTGAATCATTTGATAGATTAATAAGAAATACAACAAAATTAATACACATGAACCAATGAAACCAAAGTTTTCACCGATAACTGAAAAAATCATATCGGATTCACGAACTGGCACATAAACATTTGAGACGTTGAATCCCTTACCAAACAATTGTCCAGAACCAATGGCCTTCATATTCTGCCATATCTGATACCCATTTTCCGAAGTATCAGCCGATGGATTAAGCCAACTATCAATACGAGAGAACTGATAAGCTCTAAATCCAAAGTGACCAAGAATCTCTCGGCCCCAGTCAGTTGTAGCAAATAGTAAAGCTGTTCCACCGATAACGGCAACGATTAGAAAACCAGTTAATAGAATTCGCCAATCAATTCCGGAGACCAAGATCATACCACCAAGAATGGCAACGAAAACTAAAATTGTACCGAAGTCATTTTGCAACTTCAATAGCACCATAACTGGCAAGGTCCACAACAACAATTTTCCAAGCAATAAGAAATCTGAACTTATCTTATGAACTTGATATTGGCTATTGTGATTCGTAATGACTTTACCCAGCATTAATATAAACGCCGGTTTCATTACTTCAGATGGCTGAAAGGTAAACGAACCAATAGCAAACCAACTCTTAGCACCGGTACTAGCCGCATACGAACGACTGTAAAAAATCAGCACCAGTAACAGTAACGCTATACCAGCATAGTAGGCATAATTAGCCACTTGCCAGAGTTGTTCCACATCGAACTGCATGATAACAGCAATTATTGCCGCCCCAATAACATACCAAGCGACTTGCGAAACAACATTTTTTAACGGATTCTGAGAATCTTGAATTGTCGCAACATAAATAGACATCAAGCCTATGATTGCCAACATCATTACAGAAAAAATAATTCCATAATCGATTCTCGAATCCACATCATTTTTTCGATTATTTTCTCTTATTTGCATGTTTTACACCTGCTAATGATTATGTAAATTATATTGCATTAGCAATTCGTTAATTGCGTCGTCCAATTTTACTGATTTAAATGGTGTTTCATTACTTTCAACGAATGAAAGATAACGTTCGCCATCTTTTTTGATAGTTCCGATATACTTTTTGCCATCCCAAAGCTCATATGTCTCAGGATCACTACTGATATCTTTTAAATTAATTTCAACTGCTCTTTTTCTACTAGACATTGAATCTTTCCTTTATCTGTTATGAAATTTTTTTGCGATAATTTCGTCTTCATACTTTTCTGGATGAGGATTTCTAAAAATAGTGAAATTATCTGGTACTGGATCTACTCCACCACGGACAAAGGGATTACAGCGTATAATACGTGCAATCCCCATAATGGTACCCAAAATTCCACCGTGCATTTTAACTGCATCTATAAAATAGGTCGAACATGTTGGGTAATATCGACAACTCGGTGGTAATACTGGAGAAATAAATTTCTGATAGAATCGAACGATTCCAATTAAAATCTTCTTAAGCATGATACTACCTTAAAAAGTCGAACATATGCATCCAAGTTCCAGGCCACAAAACAGCAAGTGGATTAGATCCACCCAAGGCTGAACCAATCAGCATACCCAAGACTAAAAAGATTAGCATTAACAATAGTACCCAACCTATTTTCTTAAAAATATCGCGACGATATTCTTTACCAAAATCTCTCTTCATTTTTCATCCTAGTATTTTTTATGTTTTTCAATATTTTCCAATAACACACCAGTACCCAAAGCAACTGAATCCAAGGGACTGTCAGTTAGTAGAACGGGAACTTGAAGTTTTTCAGACAATAACTTGTCCAAATTCTTCAATAGGGCTCCACCACCTGTAAGCATGATACCACGGTCAATGATATCACCTGATAGTTCTGGTGGTGTTTGCTCTAAAACGCTTTTAGCGGCGTTGACAATCTGTTCTATGCCATCTGACAAGGCCTCTTGAATCTCAACTTCATTTGTTGTGATTTCTTTTGGCAATCCAGTGACAATATCAATACCACTTGCGGAGAATGTTTTACTTTCATCAGCATCCATAACACAACCAATTTCCATCTTGATTTGTTCAGCAGTTCTTTCACCGATGATCAAATTGTGATGTTGCTTGATATATGCTTGGATGGCTCCAGTCATCTTATCACCCGCAAAACGCAATGATTGACTTGTTACAATATCACCCATTGAAATGACGGCGATATCACTTGTACCACCACCGATATCGATAACCATGTTACCTTGTGGCTTAAAGATATCCAAACCAGCACCTACGGCCGCAACCTTTGGCTCTAGTTGAAGATATACTTTACCACCACCGGCTTGTTCAGCGGCTTCGATAATTGATTTTTGCTCAACTGGAGTTACGTTAGTTGGTGCACAAATCATGATTGTTGGCTTTGAGAAACGACCACCGACATTCAATTTTTCAATAAAGTATTGCAACATTTTTTCTGTAATATCAAAGTCAGCAATAACCCCATCTTTTAGGGGACGGATTGCTTTAATATTAGCTGGCGTTCTACCAACCATTAAATAAGCATCCTTACCAACAGCGACTACATCATTATTATTTGTATTAATTGCCACAACAGAAGGTTCGTTCAAGACGATTCCCTCTCCTTTGACATCAATAAGTACATTTGCTGTACCCAAATCAATTCCTAGATATTTCGACATACTATATCCTCCAAGACTTAAACACAAAAAGTATATCATAACCAGCTTAATCATTAAATTGCCAATAAAAAAAGAAAGTGGGAATTCCACTTTCTCAAGCTAATATTAAGCCAATTTTATTGCACTCGATACTGTATTTAACACTAAAGTTTCACGGCCAGCTTCATCAACTGAAACACGTCTAATTTTAGCACCTAAATTTCTTAACTTTTCAGTGAAATGATAATATCCACGATCCAAATATTGAAGGTTCGAAACACGAGTCTCGCCTTCAGCAACTAATCCTGCTAGAACAAGTGCTGCAGCAGCACGTAAGTCAGTAGCAGCAACATTAGCACCACTTAGTTGAGCTGGACCAAACATAATAACTGAATTACCTTCGATCTTATAATCAGCTTTCATCTTACCGAATTCTGGGAAATGCATGAAACGGTTTTCGAAAACTGTTTCTGTCATAACTGTAGTACCAACACTTAATAGTTGAGCTAAAGTCATTTGAGCCTGCATATCCGTTGGGAATCCAGGGTGAGGCAAAGTTTTTACATCAACTGGTTTTAATTGATTAGTTCCAATGACACGAATTCCTTCATCAGTTTCATCGATCTTCACACCCATTTCAATCAATTTTGAAAGTAATGGACGATTATGAGCAGCTACGGCATCTTGAATAAAGATATCTCCACCAGTAACTGCGGCAGCAACCATGAAAGTTCCTGCTTCGATACGATCTTGCATAATTGAGTGTTCGCAACCGTGGAGTTTTTCAACACCATTGATACGAACAGTATTAGTTCCGGCACCAGTTACTTCGGCACCCATTTTACCTAAAACATTAGCAAGATCAACAATTTCGGGTTCTCTAGCAGCGTTATCGATGACAGTTTCACCATCTGCCAAAGTTGCTGCCATCATAATATTTTGAGTTGCGCCAACACTTGGGAAATCCAAGTAAATGTTAGCACCGTGCAATCCTTCAGTTTCAGCGTCAATAAAGCCACCATTTTGACTGAATTTAGCACCCATGGCTTCCAATCCCTTGATATGAAGATCAATTGGTCTGGAGCCGATGGCACAACCACCAGGCATGGCAACGTGAGCTTCTTTGTTGCGAGCCAAAAGTGGTCCTAAAACAACGATTGAAGCACGCATTTTATCTACAAGATCTTCAGGAGCAGTAGTTGAAGTTCCTTTGCTTGTATCAACTGTAAGTACTTCATCAGCTTCATCATATGAAACATCAGCGTTCAAAGCTTTCAAAACTTTAGACATAGTAATTACATCCGATAACGGAGGAATATTCGTTAATAAGGTTTTACCCTCAGATGCTAGAATAGTTGATGCTAAAATTGGTAAAGCCGCATTCTTAGCACCTTCAATTCTGACTGTTCCCTTTAATTGCGTAGGTCCATTTACGATTATTTGTTGCACAATATTCTCCTCCAAAAACCTGGAATCATTTAAAAAGCAAGGCTATATTTTGAGATAGACTGAAAATACTCATGAAAAAAGAGCTTACTGTATAACCAAGAGCGATTGCAATAAACGCTACAAGTAATTGTAACATTTTAGGATTGGATTTGTTATATATCTTTTTCCAATCCACAACTTGCAATAGATTAAAACTTAACCAGATAAATATAACATGACTTATAAGAGTTATTATCGCATTAATTCCGATACTTATCATTTTATAAACCTCACTTTTCTAAATAATAACATTTTCTTAACTTTTTTGAAGTTTTGGGTTGTTGATTTTAAAAATACTTAAACCAATCTTCATACCTGCAGCTAATTTAATATTCTTGAGATTATACCAGAATTAAAGAATTTCATCTCAGCCAATGATAAATTGATCTGAAATCAAAATATTTTTATGCCAATTGACCAAACTTATTCAAATATCAGTTAAATCAATTTAAATAATTAAACATTATCAAATTTCAGAGTTAACTTAGCCGAAGGGCGTGAGATATGCTTACCCGCCATGAAAGTGGTGTTAGAGTGGTGAACTTCCACTCTTACAGCACAGACGTATTTTGAGATTTGCGGTTTTTGCAAAGCTCAAAATCGAGGCGCGAGACCTTGGCTCGCACCGGTCCATGGCAGGTGGCATATCTCACGCCCTTCGGCGGAATATTTCAAAAGCAAAAAAAAGAAGACTGAAAAATAAATCTCAGTCTTCTTTTTGAATTAATTAATTTCGATGTGAACTTACGTTAATTCTGTTTATAGCTTTACGTAGAGATACCTGAGCACGAGCCAAGTCATCAACGTTGTGTTTCTCTTCAGCAACTTTGATAGTTTGCTCAGCTTTTTGCTTAGCATATTCTGCACGTCTTAAATCAATGTCTCTAGCTCTTTCGGCACTATTTGCGACGATTGAAACTAGATCATTGCTAAACTCCAAGAACCCGCCATTTACAGCAATTGAGTCTTCATGATGAGGCTTGTCCACACGACGGACACGTACTTCATCAATAATCAATGGGGCGATAATTGGCTCATGGTGAGCCATGACACCAATTTCACCGTCAATAGTACTCAACACAACGAGTTTTGCATGATGATCGTAAACAACACCATCGGGAGTAACAATATTGACCGTCATTATATTTTCAGCCATATTATCTCCTCCTATCCTTAATTGGCAACAGCTTGTTCAGTATTTTCATCTTCATCAGCTGGTTTCCAGCCCATCTTCTTGGCTTTATCAATAACGTCTGAAATACCACCAACACCGTTGAAGGCATCTTCAGGAACGTCATCATATTTACCATCTAAGATAGCACGGAAGTCCTTAACTGTTTCAGCAACTGGAACATAAGAACCTGGTACACCAGTAAATTGTTCAGCAACACTGAAGTTTTGTGACAAGAAGAATTGGATACGTCTTGCACGGGCAACAACAGTCTTTTCTTCATCAGACAATTCGTCCATACCCAAGATAGAAATAATATCTTGGAGTTCGTGATATCTTTGAAGAACCTCTTGAACTTCTGTGGCAACATCATAGTGTTCTTGACCAATGATATCTGGATCAAGGGCAGATGATGATGATGCTAGTGGATCAACGGCTGGATAAATACCTTGTTGTGTCAACTTACGTTCCAAGTTGGTTGTAGCATCCAAATGGGCGAAAGTTGTAGCTGGAGCTGGATCAGTATAATCATCAGCAGGAACATAAACGGCTTGAATTGATGTGATTGAACCCTTCTTTGTAGAAGTGATTCTTTCTTGCAATTGACCCATTTCTGTAGCTAATGTTGGTTGGTAACCAACGGCTGATGGCATACGTCCAAGCAAGGCAGAAACTTCTGAACCGGCTTGTGTAAATCTGAAGATATTATCGATGAACAATAGCACATCTTGACCTTCAACATCACGGAAGTACTCAGCAATTGTCAAACCTGTTAAGGCAACACGCATACGGGCACCAGGTGATTCATTCATTTGACCATAAACCATGGCTGTTTTAGCAAGAACACCAGATTCCTTCATTTCATAATAAAGGTCATTACCTTCACGTGTTCTTTCACCAACACCAGTAAATACTGAAATACCACCATGCTCTTCAGCAATATTGTGGATTAATTCTTGAATTAGAACGGTTTTACCAACACCGGCACCACCGAACAAACCAACTTTACCACCACGAACGTAAGGTTCGAGAAGGTCGATAACTTTGATACCTGTTTCAAGAATTTCAGTTGATGTATTTAATTGATCATAAGGAGGTGCTTGACGGTGAATACTGTTTCTTGGAAAATCGGCTGGAAAGGCCTTTCCTCCATCGATTGATTCACCTAAAACGTTGAACACACGACCCAATGTCTCTTTACCAACTGGTACAGAGATAGGACCTTCAGTATTAACAACTTCGGCACCTCTTTGAAGTCCATCGGTAGAACTCATAGAAATAGCACGCAAGGCGCCATCACCTAGTTCTAGGGCAACTTCAAGGGTAATTTCTGATCCGTCGCTTTTTTTAACTGTTAAAGCGTCGTTGATTTCTGGCAAGTCTTCATCTAATGAAAACTCAACATCGACAACTGGACCGATTACCTGAATAACTTTTCCTTTGCTACTCATTAATTTGGCTCCTTTCTAAACTATTCAAGTGCAGCAGCACCACCGATGATTTCAGTGATTTCTGTAGTGATTTGAGCTTGACGGGCACGGTTATAGTGCAATGACAAACTTGCAATAAGATCGTCAGCATTATCAGTCGCACTCTTCATAGCAGTTACAGAAGCAGCATGCTCTGCTGTTTTTGCATCCATCATTGCTCCTAAAACTAAACACTCAATATATTGAGGCACAATTGCAGATAGAACTGCTTTAGGGTTTGGTTCTGTGATGTATTCAGTAGCAACTTGTTGTTCTTCAGCAGTAACGTCATCAGGCTCTGTCAAAGGCAATAACTTATCTGTAGTAAAGTTAGAAACCAATGAGTTAACGTGGTGATTATGACAAATATCAATTTCATCGAACAATTCAGCTTGATACATTTGTAAAATTGTCTTCATGATTGGAGTGATATCTTTAACTGTTGGAATATCTGGTAAACCACGATATTCATAAGAAACGTCAAAGCCACGTGCTTTAAAGAACTCTGTTCCGGTAGCACCTAAGGAAATAATAGTAAATTTACTCTTGTCACCGTTGTACTTCTTTTCAAAGAGGTCCATCATGGCTTTCAAAATGTTACTGTTATATCCACCAACAAGACCACGGTCTGATGTAATAACAACATAGGCAGTCTTTTTGACTTCACGAACTTTTAGAAGACTATTTAAACTTAGCGGATCAGTGGAATCATCAGCAATTGACAATTCTTTGAACACATCGGCCGCTGTTAAATGTCTAATAATGTCTTCAACCTTTTTTGCGTACAATTGATAAGCAATAGATTTCTTTTCAATACGAGAGAGTTTAGCACCAGAGACCATTTGCATGGCTCTTGTAATTTGACCGGTTTTCTTAGTAGAAGAAATTCTTCTTTTAATATCCATAAGGGACTCAGCCATTATTTAAACCTCCTGTATTAGTTTGCTTGCTTACTATCTGAATTATCAGCTTCGCCTGACTTAGAAGCCAAGAAGTTCTCTGTAAATTCACTTACAGCGGCCTTAAACTTGTCTTCATCAGGTAATGTACCTTTATCTTTGATTGTTTGTAAAAGATCTGGATGATTTGCATCGAAATATTCAGAAAGTGAAGTTTCGTATTCTTTAAGATCTTCAACTTTAATTTTATCTAGGAATCCTCTTGTCAAGGCAAACAAAATCAAAACTTGTTTTTGAACAGAAACTGGTGAGTGTACAGGTTGTTTTAGAACTTCCTCAGTACGACGACCACGATCTAGTTTTGCTTTTGTAGCTTCATCAAGGTCAGATCCAAATTGTGCGAATGATTCCAATTCGTGATATGAAGAAAGGTCTAGACGTAAAGTACCAGCAACTTTCTTCATAGCCTTAATTTGGGCATCCCCACCAACACGAGAAACAGATGTACCAGCATCAATAGCTGGACGTGTACCTGAGTGGAACATATCACTACTCAAGAAAATCTGTCCATCAGTGATAGAAATTACGTTAGTTGGAATATAGGCTGACACATCACCGGCTTGTGTTTCAACGATAGGTAGAGCGGTCATTGAACCACCACCTAAATCGTCACTCAACTTAGCAGCACGTTCTAGTAAACGTGAGTGCAAGTAGAAAACATCACCAGGATATGCTTCACGCCCAGGTGGTCTACGAAGCAATAGCGAAATTTCACGGTAGGCATTAGCTTGCTTGCTTAGATCATCATAGACGATCAAAACATGCTTGCCATTGTACATGAAGTATTCACCCATTGCAGCACCAGCATATGGTGCAAAATAAAGCATTGGGGCTGGTTGACTAGGGCCAGCTTCAACAACGATTGTGTAATCCATGGCACCATGTTTTCTCAAGGTTTCAACTTGTGCTCTGATAGTTGATTCCTTTTGACCAATGGCAACATAGATACAAATCATGTCTTCATCTTTTTGATTTAGAATTGTATCAATAGCGATTGATGTTTTACCAGTTTTACGGTCACCGATGATCAACTCACGTTGACCACGACCAATAGGAACAAGTGAGTCAACTGATTTCAAACCTGTTTGTAAAGGTTCGAAAACTGACTTACGTTGCATAACACCGGGTGCAGGTGATTCAATAGGTCTTGTTTTGTCAGTCTTGATTTCTCCAAGGCCATCAACAGGTTGACCTAAAGAATTTACGACACGTCCAATCATTGCTTCTCCGACTGGAACTTCCATGATACGACCTGTTCTCTTAACAGTATCGCCTTCACGAATTTTATCGTAATTACCTAAAATGATGATACCAACATCATCACTTTCAAGGTTCTGAGCCACACCAAAAGTACCGTCTTGGAATTCTAGCAATTCACTTGCCATAGCATTTTCAAGGCCATTAGCACGAGCAATACCATCACCGACGTATGTAACTGTACCTACTTCATCAACTGAGAGTTCATTTTTATAGTTCTTTAACTGTTCTTTGATCAGCGAACTAATCTCTTCAGTTTTGATGCTCATTCTTTTCACCTCGACTTAATTATTAACCAATAGCGTCTTCTTGATGTCATTAAATCTCTTAACAACACTACCATCGACAACTTGATCTCCTACTCGGATTATAACGCCACCGATGATAGATGGATCAACTATTTTCGTTAAATTTACTTTATTTACTGAAAATCTTTTCTTAATCACAGACTCAAGTGTTTTAGCTTGAGTGTCTTCTAACTCAATCGTAGTAGTAACTGTAGCTTCAACAATCGCATTTGCATCATCATATTTTTCAATGAAAGCATCTGCCATTTCCACAATACAGTCCATACGGTTGTTATCGAAAACTAAGCTTAAGAAATCTTGCATCAATTCACCAAATTGGCTCTTCAATGTTTCCAAGACTTTAAGTTTTTCAGTGCGAGAAATTGAACGTCCTGCAAGAGCAAAGCTCAAGCTAGGATTTTCTTCATAGACTTGCTTCAAAGACTTTAAATCTTCGAGTATTTCTTCTATAGAATTTTGTTCTTTGGCAACTTCGTAAAGTGCCTTACTGTAACGCTTTCCCACTTGAATGTTACTTAGTTTCATTTACCGTCAACTCCTTAATGTAAGAGTCGATTAGTGACTTTTGATCGTCTGCATTAAGCTCCTTAGAAATAACTTTAGAAGCAATTTCCAAAGATAAGTTTGCTATATCATTTTGTGCGCCTGACATAGCATCTTCTCTAGCTTTAGCTGCATCGGATTTTGCTCTTTGTCTTAATTCTTCAGCTTCGCTATGAGCGTCGGATACGATGGACTTCTTTTGAGTCTCACCGCTTTCCTTAGCTTTATTAACAATTTCCACTGCTTCAGCACGTGAATTCTTAAGAGCATCTTCACGTTCTTTTGCCAACTTTTCAGCACGTGAGCGTTCCTGATCCGCATAATCAAGATCACCAGTAATCTTTTCAGATCTGGCGTCCATCATCTTTGTAACAGGACCCCAAGCAAAATGCTTCACTAACAGTGCTAAAACGATGAAAGAAACAAGAATGAAAAGCATGTCACCCAAAGCTACTTGATTAGCTCCGAGAACCAATAAACCTGCCAATATTCTTCACTCCTTCCTTTCTAATAAGTACATAAAACATAAAAAGGCGATTATTTTATTATATCGCCAAATTTTTGGTTGTATGTATTAAACGAAAAGAATAACGAACGCAATAGCAATGGCAATGATAGGAACAGCTTCGATAAGACCAACACCAATGAACATTGTTCCTCTTAACTTATCGGCTACTTCTGGTTGACGGGCCATTCCTTCAAGAGTTTTAGAAATAACAAGTCCGTTACCGATTGATGCTCCAAGAGCAGCGATACCAGCTGCAAGAGCTGCCGCAATATCCTTCATAATTTAAAATCCTCCAATAAATGTTATTCTTGTTCCAGTTTACGTGAAATATATACCATAGATAATGTGGTAAATACATACGCTTGGATGGCTCCAATAAATACAGAAAAGCCTTGCCATACCATAGCTAATGGCATAGCCGCAACGAATGTCACAGCGCCAAGACTCTTTGCAACAGTTCCAATAAGTGCAAGAAGTACTTCACCGGCAAATATATTACCGTATAGACGTAGTGACAATGTTAGGAAGTTGGTAAATTCTTCCAGAAGGTTAATTGGTAGCAAAAACTTTACCGGTCTCGCATAATTGGATAAATACCCACCGAATCCAAATTTCTTCACAGCATAATAGTGTGAAATCAACAATGAAACCGTCGCAAGTCCCATTGTGATCAAGGGATTAGATGTTGGTGATTTAACGTATGTGAAACCGCCAACCTTTACTTGGAAGAATAATCCTAATTGGTTAGAAACAAAGATAAATAGGAATAATACAAACGCGTAAAGATTGAATTGTTTACCTGAACCGTCTGGCATCGCCGATTTTACAATACTATTAGTAAAATCAATCATCCATTCGAGTACATTCTGTGCTTTGCCTGGTCTCATTGTGACTTTACGAGATAATGCAAACACCAAAATGAAAACAAGGATTGCAGAGACTAGAACTGACAAGTCATTTGCAACATTGAATCTTAAGCCTAAGAATTCAACAAACTTATACTTATCATCCAATAATAACCCTCCTTTCTTCGCTTATTGAAAACAATTGATACCACAAAATAATAACACTAAATTTTATATATTAAAACAATGAAATCCTTATTTTGTCCCAAATAATCTGTCACCGGCATCACCCAAACCAGGGAAGATATAGCCACTGTCAGTAATTCTCTCATCAAGTGATGCGGCATAAATATCTACGTCAGGATGTGCATCTTGAACAGCTTTAACACCTTCTGGAGCAGCAACTAGAACAACTAGACGCATGTGCTTAGCACCACGTTTCTTCAAAGCTTCAATAGCCATGTTAGCGGAACCACCAGTAGCAAGCATTGGATCAACGATGAATAGTTCACGTTGGTCAATATCACTAGGAAGTTTCACAAAATATTCGTGTGGTTTCAAAGTCTTTTCATCACGGTACATACCAATGTGACCAACTTTAGCAGCTGGAATCAATTCAAGAACACCATCAACCATACCTAGACCAGCACGCAAGATAGGAATAACAGCTAGTTTTTTACCAGCAAGAACTTTTTGAGTTGATTTACCCATTGGTGTCTCTACTTCAACATCCTTCAATGGCAAGTCACGAGTAATTTCATAAACCATTAATTCACCAATTTCATTGGCAACTTCACGGAATACCTTTGTACCAGTGTGTTTGTTACGGATAATTGTAAGTTTGTGTTGGATCAATGGGTGGTTTAGAACTGTAAATTTAGACATTTGTGAATCTCCTTAGTTTTTATAATGTGTGTTGCCGGCTGATTTATTCAAACGATTACTGTATGCAGCACCGTGACCTTCGTCAGGAAAGCCTTGAGCTAGAATGTAATCCACATGGTCGTTATCTAACTGACGTAGGCCAGCAAATAATTCTCTGGAAGCACTCAGTACATCTTTACCTAACGAGAAGGTTTCGATATTATCAGGAACTTCTTGCAAAATTTCATCCGTAGCCATGACTCCCATAGGAACATCTTTAGCAACGTATTCAGCGATTGCTTGTTTAAAATCTTTTACATCATCGACAATGATGACTTGTGCGCTTGGTGCATAGTGCTTGTACTTCATACCTGGTGCCTTTGGAACTTCGGTTGCAGTAACCTTGTGATGATCAGAGTTGACGTTGTCGATTACTTTCAACAAATCGTCTGAATCGATCATCCCTGGACGTAAAATCGTTGGTATCTCAACTGACAAGTCAATGACAGTTGATTCTACCCCAAGTTTTGTTGGACCATCATCCAAAATAGCGGCAATTTTACCATGTAAATCGTGATAAACATGCTTTGCTAAGGTTGGACTTGGTTTTCCACTCGTATTAGCGGATGGACCAACAATTGGTTTGCCAAAAGTTTTGATAAGATTCAAAGTAGCCTTATTATTGGGCATTCTAAAGGCAGCAGTTGTAAGTCCCCCTGTAACTGCTTTGGAAAGTTTGCCAGGTTGAATTGGCATAATAATCGTCAATGGACCTGGCCAAAATGCCTTCATTAGCTTCTCTGCCAATGGTTTGTAGCTGTTGTCAGCATATTCCCAGACCATTTCAGGACTGGAGACGTGCACAATCAACGGGTTGTCACTCGGACGGCCCTTAGCTGCATAGACATCTTTGACTACATCAGGTCTTGTTGCGTCAGCACCCAAGCCGTAGACTGTTTCGGTTGGAAAGGCAACCAATTGGCCCTTGGCAAGAAATGCCGCTGCTTCTTGAATCTGTGTACTCTCTAGTATCTCAGTATCCAATACTACATCTCCTTTTTAGCTTTTAGATATCGGTAATTCCCACTTATATCTTTATGAAATTCTACAACATAATTGGGTAGATTATCACAAAAAATCTGTTTTATTGCATTTTTTTGTCGAAAACCGAACTCCATGTACAAAATACCGTCATCAGAAAGATAATTTTGAACTTTCTTAGTGATATTCTCATAGAATTCTAACCCATTATCTTGACCGTATAAAGCTAAATCCGGTTCAAACTTAATAACACTGGCATCCATATCCTTCTTCTCATCCTCAGCAATATACGGTGGATTTGAAACGATGATATCAAATTTTTGTGGTTCGATACTTTCAAACAGATCACTCTGCTTGAAAAAGACATTGTTAGTTTGATAATTTTCAGAATTCAACTCCGCAACTTTTAAGGCATCACTTGAGATGTCAGTTGCAAGAATTTCATCATCGGGAAATTCCAAGCCTAATGTCACGGCAATAATACCGGAACCTGTCCCAATATCACAAATACTCTTTTGCTTTGGACCATGCTCGTCAATAATTTTTTGAACCATCTCTTCAGTATCTTGACGTGGAATAAGTACGTTTTGATTAACTGAAAAGTTTCGATCCATGAAATATGCGTATCCCAAAATGTACTGCACGGGCTCATCCATCATCAAACGGGCTAACCCGTCACGAAACTTACGCCAAATATCATTCGGCACATAATCATTTCGATGAAGTTGTAGTTGCGTATAATTGAAACCGCTTAATTCTTCCATTAAGTACTGAGCATCTTCGGGAAATTTGTTTTGGTCCTTTAACATAGAAAAAGCCCTTTTCAGGGCGTTAGAATAACTTAGCTTCTCCACTTTGAATTTGCTCCAACTTCTTGGTTTGATCATCAACGATCAATGCGCCGATAATTTCATCCAACTCACCATTCATAATTCGGTCAAGTTTATTCAAAGATAACCCAATTCGGTGATCAGTGACACGGTTTTGTGGGTAGTTATAAGTTCTAATACGTTCAGAACGATCCCCAGTACCAACCGCAGACTTACGTTGTTCATCGTATTCACTTTGGTTTTCTGATTCATAGTAATCATAAACACGTGATTTCAAAATTTGCATAGCTTTTTGACGGTTCTGTTGTTGTGAACGTTGATCTTGCATAGCAACAACGATACCTGTTGGAATGTGGGTCATACGAACAGCTGATGAAGTCTTATTGATATGTTGACCACCGGCACCAGATGAACGATAAACATCGGTTCTGATATCCTTTGGATCAATTTCAAGATCAACTTCGTCATATTCAGGCATAACAGCAACAGTAGCAGTTGATGTGTGAACACGACCTTGTGATTCAGTTGAAGGGATACGTTGCACACGGTGTGCCCCATTTTCATACTTCAACTTCGAATAAACACTGTTACCAGTAATCATAACGGCAACATCTTTGTAACCGCCGACTTCAGTATCAGTTTCATCAATAATATCAAAAGTCCAGCCTTGTTTTTCAGCATATTTACTATACATACTCAACAAATCAGCAGCAAATAAACTAGCTTCATCACCACCGGCAGCACCACGAATTTCCATGATAATATTCTTATCATCATTAGGGTCCTTAGGTAGCATCAAAAGTGTGATGTTATGTTCAACTTCGTCAAGTTCTTTCTTAGAAGTCTCCATTTCATCCTTAGCCATTGCTTGCATTTCGGCATCGTCAGTTTCACGAAGAATCTCGTCACTGTCACTGATGCTTTGTTTTAGTTCCTTGTAACGCTTGAAAGCAGCCACAACGTCACGCATGTCAGCTTCTTCTTTAGAATAAGCCATGTAACGCTTGGTATCGTTGATAACTTCAGGATCACTCATTAATTCTTGGAGTTCTTGATATCTTTCAAGCAATGTTTCTAGTTGATCAAATATTTTATCCAACTTAACTATCCTTTCTTCTATTTACTTAGTCTTGATTGAGCATTGGAGGATGGTTATAGTGCCGACGGCAAACTGGGTAGTACATTTCATTACCACCAATTGCAATCTGATCACCATCATAAACTGGTTTACCATTAGCCATACGCATATTCATTGTAGCTTTTTTTGTACAGAACCAGCAAATTGTCTTCATTTCTTCCAATTTGTCAGCGTACAACAAGAGATATTTTGTTCCCTCAAACAATTCATTTTTGAAATCGTTCTTCAAACCAAACGCCATGACCGGAATTCCTAAGTCATCAACGACTTGTGCTGCTTGCAAAACTTGATCTTTTGTCATGAATTCACATTCATCGATCAATACACAAGCAGCATTAGGGTTTTCTCCCTTAACGATTTCAAAAACATTTGAATCATCTTTCAAAGCAATTGCATCTCGGTCTAATCCCATTCGGCTCTGTATTTTACCAGTACCGGAACGAGTGTCTAAAATGCTAGTCATCAAAATAACTGATTTGCCTTGTTCTTCATAATTATGTGCCACTTTCAAAATCTCGATAGATTTTCCGCTATTCATAGCACCATACTTAAAAAATAATTGAGCCAAAATCACGCCTCCAAAAATATGTCCTACAAGATTATAACGAAAAAATGACGCCTTGAACACATTAAACATTACCCAATTTCAAACAAAATCAGCTAAAATGGAGGTTAGGTGTGATAATATTTATTTAATTAATTTAAATTCGGGGTTTTAGTAATGACATTCAAATCAGGAATAGCAACATTAACAGGCAAAACGTCCTACTTTATTTTGAGTAAATTTTTCAACGGTGGTTCCTCATACCCTGGAAAAATTGCTTACAAGATTGATCCAGATATTTTAAAAAGTCTTGGCAAAGATTACGACTTGATCGTTGTTACTGGTACTAATGGTAAAACTTTAACAACATCTTTGATCAACAAGATGCTGATTCAAAAATTCGATGACGTGTTGACGAACCCAACTGGTTCTAACATGATTCAAGGTATCGTCACTAGTTTTGTGACTCACCACAAAAAGAGCAAACGTCCAATCGCAGTTCTAGAGGTCGACGAAGCTAACGTTCCCATTATTTGTAGCTACATCAAGCCTAAATATTTTGTTCTAACAAATATTTTCCGTGACCAAATGGATCGTTATGGTGAAATTTACACCACTTACCAAAAGATCCTTGATGGTATCAAGATGGCACCTGATGCAACAATCATCGCTAACGGTGATGCTGCAATCTTTGCTTCAAAAGATTTGCCAAATAAGGTCATTTCTTACGGCTTTTCTGACAAAGGTCATGAAACTGAAGATTTCAAAGCTCCAACTAATACCGATGGTGTCCTTTGTCCTAAGTGTAACCACATCTTGCACTACCACATGATTTCATATGCTAACTTGGGTAGCTACTTCTGTCCTAACTGTGGTTTCAAACGTAACGAGTTGAAGTATCAAGTTAATAATATTTCAACACTTCTACCTAACAAGACTGAGTTCGAGATTGACGGCAACAAATTTACCATGAATATTGGTGGTAAATATAACGTTTATAACGCTCTAGCTGCTTTCGCTATTGCCTCAGAAATGGGTATCAGCGTGGAACAAATGCAAAAGGCATTTGCTTATGATGAAAAAGTCTTTGGACGTCAAGAAACCATCAACGTTGATGGTAAGAGTCTCAACATTATCTTAGTCAAAAATCCAGTTGGTTTGAACCAAGTTATTGAAACTGTCTTGAGTGACAAAGATCCATATACGCTAGCTTTCTTACTCAACGCTAATTACGCTGACGGAATTGACACTAGTTGGATCTGGGACGCTAACTTCGAAGATTTTGATTACAAGAAATTGCCATTAGTTATTACCGGTGGTAAACGTGTCAAAGATGTCACTTATCGTTTCAAGATTGCTGGACTTGATATGAATAAGAATATTGAGACTGTTGAAATCGACGATTTCGTGAAACAAATTCCAAATATTCCAACGGATAAGATGTATGTACTCGCTACTTACACTGCTATGTTGGGATTGAGAAAAGCTTTGATGGATAAAGGTTATATTAAACAGAAATAAAATCAAAAATGGCTCCTCGAATTGAATTCTATATTCAACTCGAGGAGCTATTTTTTTACTAAAATTCTGAACTATCACTACAACTTTCATTTAAAAATGACTGCAGAATGGTTTCTCGACGTTCCAAGAACAATTGATTAGTTTGAATTGGATGCACTCGATTAGTCATGACAACCATGGCTGTTTGATGCTTATAATCGACAGCTAAAAACTCACCTGTATAACCAGTGTGGAATAAAACGTGACCAGAACCATCTGGTTTAACGTCCCAACCAAGTGAACGACCGGGATTTAAAGTAGTGAAATTGTGATACAAAAACTTCTTATCAGGCTTTAACATATCTTGAGCAAACTTCATCACATCATCAAGCGTCGCAAACATACCGGCTGAACCACAATGCTTACCCAATTGACGAGCTTTCGGATCATTAGCAATTCCCTGTAACATCTGACCGTTAACTTCATACGTTGGCACACAGCGCCCTGGATCTGGTTCAAAGGTTGCATCTTTCAAACCTTCTGGTTCAACGATATATTTCATAATTGCATCTTGAACAGGCATTTTATAAAACTTCTCAATTACCAATCCTAGAAAAATCAACCCAGTATCCGTATAAACGACTTTTTTATTGAAAGTATCGGTCACAGGTAACTTCAATAAGGCGTGAATCAATTCATCAGTGTTCAAAGCATCTCGATTAGGAATATAGCCGTGGATTCCTGAGGTATGAGTAATTAAATGAAATAATTCCACCCGCTTATCAGAGAATTCCGGTAAATATTTTTGGATAGGATCATGCAAATCAATCAATTTTTCATCCAACATCTTCAAAATCAAAGGTACAGTCCCCATGACCTTCGTTAATGAGGCTAAATCGTGCAATTCGTCCCCTTTTAAGGGCTTTATTTCTGGAACCCACTCCTTATTACCATAAATGAATTTTTGCGTCTGAGCTGAATTTATGAAGCCAAAACTAGCTCCGGGAACGATTCTTTTATTAACCAAATCAATAATTTGTGCTTTAGTCTCTTCAAAATTTGCCATATAACTTTACCCTTCAATTTTTAAATTGTATTGAAGTATGCCGTTTCCAGAGCTGAGAATATTCATCTGCTGCGCGGTACGGTCCAAGCCGAAGAGCGGTCTCGAACCTCGGTTGAAGCCTTACCAAAGACCGGTAAGTCTCCAACACGCCCGGTGTTGTAATGGCTAAAGCCATAACGACACTTTCGCGGCATATGAATATTCTCAGCTCTTCCAACTAATTTATTTTTTAATCAAAATACCATTAACACTACAAACTTCTGATTATTTGAATAAATCGTAATTAGAATTGCTACAGAAACTATTACTTCAAGCCTTAATATTTCAACATTCAACTTCTTAATTAATTTGTTGCCAATATATCAAATTATAGACGTTTCACTAAAGATATATTCTAATCCAATTTTAAATTTCAAGATACAATCTATTGCCATTAATCCATTTCATCATCTTTATCAGCTAAATAATCAGAATATTCATACCAACAGAGTATAAATAAGTCGGAAGGACTGAGAACATTTACCATCTGTGGGTGTGGCGTTATGGCTTTAGCCATTACACCACCGGGCGAGTTTTGAAATTCGCGTACTTTGCGAAGTTCAAAATCGAGGTTCGAGACCGCTCTTCGGCTCGGACCGGTCCGCATAGCAGGTAAATGTTCTCAGTCCTGGAGACGGCCCAATAAAAAAAGCTGAAACGCCTCACGGCATTCCAACTTATATAATTTTTTATAGTGCGACATTTCCAGCAAATTGAGAATTGTAAAGATCGGCATAGAAACCATTCTTTGCCATCAATTCATCATGATTACCAGTTTCAACGATTGAACCATGGTTCATTACGATAATCTTGTCAGCATCTTGAATAGTTGAAAGTCTGTGAGCAACCACGAAACTTGTTCTGTTCTTCAAGAGACGTTCCATCACATGTTGAATGTGCAATTCAGTTCTTGTATCAACTGAAGAAGTAGCTTCATCCAAAATTAGAATTTCAGGGTCAGCAACAAAGGCACGGGCAATTGTTATCAACTGTCTTTGACCTTGTGAGATGTTAGAAGCTTCTTCGTTCAAGACGGTGTCATAGCCGTTAGGCAATTGACGAACGAAGTTATCCACGTGAGCAGCTTTGGCTGCAGCGATAATATCTTCCTTAGTTGCATCTTCACGACTGTACTTCAAGTTGTCATAAATTGATCCAGTAAAGAGCCATGTATCTTGAAGCACCATTGCATAGTGACTTCTGACTTGTTCACGGCTCATATTACGAATGTCTTTACCATCAAGCTTGATTGAACCGCCATTAACGTCGTAGAAACGTTCTAGCAAGTTGATAATGGTTGTCTTACCAGCACCAGTTGGTCCAACAATCGCTATCATCTCGCCTGGCTTAACATTTAAGTTATAGTCTTCCAATAATGTTGGACGACCTTCATAACCAAACTTAACGTGATCAAGTGTAACCTTGTCACCATTTTCAACATCAGGTACTTCAACCTTTGTGTCATCCATTTCAGGTTCATCCAAAATTTCAAAGACACGTTCGGCAGAAGCAACTGTTGCTTGAATAGTATTAGTCAAGTTAGCCAGTTGGGCAATTGGTTGTGAGAATTGGTTCATGTATTGCAAGAAAGCTTGGATATCACCCAAAGAAATATGACCGTTAGCAACTTGAATACCACCATACATAGCAACGAAAACATAACCTAAGTTATTAACGAAGATCATCAAAGGCATAACGATACCAGAGATCAATTGAGCCTTCCATGAAGCCTTGTATAACTTAGCATTTTCTTTTTCGAAGACATCAATTGATTCTTGTTCGTGGTTAAAACTCTTAACAACAACGTGACCAGAATAATTTTCTTCAACTTGGTTATTCAAAAGACCAAGTGAAGCTTGTTGACGCTTGAAAAACTTTTGTGATTGAGGAGCAATGATACCAACAACAATCAAACTTAGTGGCACAGTTGCTAAAGCAATCAATGTCATTTTCCAACTAATCGTAAGCATCATCCAAATAACACCGACGAAAGTTACGGAACTAGTTACAAATTGTGTCAAACTTTGTTGCAATGTTCCGGCAATATTATCCATATCGTTAATCGCACGCGACATGATATCACCGTTAGAATGTGAATCATAATAACCGATTGGCAATCTTTGCATCTTTGACTTCAAATCTCGTCTTAGTTTGTAAACAGTTCTTTGTGAAATACGAGTCATTAATAATTGTTGAACAAAACTAAACGCTGCGGAAGCAAGATACATCAATATAACGATTAAAATGATATATTCAATTTTATCGAAATTGATTGGTAACCCGTTGATTTTTAAACCAGCTTTTTGTTGGGCAATACCAGTCATCAAACCCTTGTAGATTTCAGTTGTAGCTTCACCCAAAATCTTAGGAGTCTTAATTTGGAAAATAGCTGAAGCAATCGCCAAAACTAGAACAACAATCAAGCCAATTACGTAACTTGACATGTACTTAGCTAAACGACCAGTAGTCTTCCAAAAATTCTTAGGTTTTACAACAACGTTAGGACCGTGACCACCTGGGCCATGTCCGCCAGTTGAAGGTACGGATTGAGGTTTTTTCTCAGCCATTACTTAGCCTCCTTTAATTGAGACTCGATAATTTCTTGATAAGTCTTATTATTTTCTTTTAGTTCTTGGTGAGTACCAAGACCAACCATCTTACCGTCATCTAGGACAACGATTTGGTCAGCATCAGCAACAGTTGAAATACGTTGACCAACGATAACAACAACTGCTTGACTGATTTTTTCATCATTCTTCAAGGCTGTACGCAAGTTAAGGTCAGTCTTGAAATCAAGTGCGGAGAATGAATCATCAAAGACGTAGATTGAGGCATCTTTAACTAACGCTCTAGCAATTGCCAAACGTTGTTTTTGACCACCAGAGAAGTTATCACCAGCTTGTTCAACTTCCCCATCTAATTGACCATCAAGGTCTTTGACGAAATCAGCAGCTTGGGCAATTTCCAATGCGTGCCAAATTTCATCATCAGTCGCATCTTCTTTACCATAAATCATGTTGTCACGAATAGTACCTTTAAATAGAAAGGCCTTTTGTGGCACCATTGAAACTTTACTGTTAATATCTTCAGTACTCAAAGCTTTAATGTCAGTTCCATTGACACTAACAACACCAGTTTCAGCATCGTAGAATCTTGGAATCAAATTGATCAATGAACTCTTACCAGAACCAGTACCACCAATAATGGCTAAAGTTTGACCCTTTGTGACTTTAAAGTTTAAATTGGCTAAAGCTAAATTTTCAGCACCATGATATCTAAAGTTAACGTCATTGAAACTAAGTGAAGCTTCCTCACCAACTTTGGCAGGCTTAGCAACGACATCAATTTTACTTTCTGTTTCGAAAACTTCCTGAATACGAGCAGCTGAAGCTGAAGCACGAGGAACGAAAACGAAAACCATTGAAAGAATCATGAAACTCATCAAAATTTGCATAGCATAAGTCATGAAGGCAATCATATTACCAATTTCCATTGATTGGTTGGCAATATAATGAGCACCTAACCAAGTAATACCAACGTTAGTACCACTCATGACCAACGTTACAACTGGGAACATAACCGCTACGATAGTAAATACTTTAATCGCATTGTTTGTGTAATCAGCATTAGCATCCTTGAAACGGTCTTGTTCAAACTTATCTTGACGGAAAGCTCTGATAACACGCACACCAGTTAAACCTTCACGGAAAACCAAGTTCAAACGGTCAGTCTTTTTCTGCATAGCCTTGAACAAAGGCACAGCAAAATACATTACCAATCCTACGACAACAATCAATACAGGAATTGAAATCAAGAAAATCTTCGTCATTTCTGCATTCTTTTGATAAGCCATAAAACTGGCACCAATCAACATAATTGGAGCCATAATCATCATACGTAACATCATGATCATAACGTTTTGGATTTGAACAACATCATTAGTTGTTCTAGTTGTTAGTGATGAAGTTTCGAATTTATCGAATTCATCGTGTGTAAAGTTTAATATCTTTTTAAATAGATCAGATCTTAACTTACGACCCAAACCCTGTGAGGCTTGTGAAGCCATCAAAACATTACCAAAAGCAGCAACAACAGTTATAAGTGAAACAATAACCATCTTTATCCCGGCACTTACGATATAATTAGTATCACCAGTGATAACACCTTTGTTAACAATGTCAGATGTAATATTAGGAATATATAGCGTCGCAATAACTTGGAAAATCATAAAAATGACCGCACCAAGAACTTGCCAGCTATTAATCCTACCTCTAGCAATCTTAAACATTTATTCACTCCCTTTAAAAATCTATATAGCATTATAGTATTAAAGCACTAATTATCAAAAAATTCTAATAATTATCTCAAATAAGGTGGTATTTTCATGAAGAATACAAAAAATAATTATCATCCAATTAGAGTTGTACTTCACATTATAGTCTTTTTAGGACTATTTTTGCTGGAACAATTACCATTAAGTATCCTAACGCTGACAAAAAAAGACCTCGGCACAAGTTACCCTATATATCAAAAGTACGCACCTTTCGCCACAATTTTGTTATTAATTATTTCGGCGACTATAATTATTCTTGTATTCAAACGAATTCGCAAAGCTCCCACCCAGAAATTTACGAAACAAACATGGATTGTTATTGCTTTTGCCACAGTCTTAACTTTATTGATCAACGTTGCCACCGTGCCATTTATGCGTAGCAGTAATGATAACGTCGAGGCTTTAAAATTAGTTGCTAATAATAGTATAGCTATTTTAATAATCTTTACTATTTTTGTGGCCCCAATTTTAGAAGAAATTATTTTTCGTGGTATTTTCATGAACTGGTTCTTTGTAGACAAGCCATTTCTATCCATTCTTATCAGTGGTGTATTGTTTGGATATGTTCATGCACCCTTTTCAGCGGATACCGATTGGATCTACGCATTGTCAAAAATTTTGTTGGGAATCGTTTTAGCGGGCGTATATTATAGAACAAAAAATATCAAAGCCGATATTACCGTCCACTTTTTGAATAACTTTTTAGCCATTTTGAGTGGTGCCATTACGACAGGAGTAATTTTATTGTGAGAAATAATCAAAAGAAATTTAATGAAGTTTATCAAGATTTATTACGTCGAATCGTGATGTTTGGCGTGTTATCAATGTTATTGATTGCTAGTGCTCGTGTAACTGGTTGGATAATTATGGAGTACGCTGGATTCGCCAGTGCCATCTATACGATTGTTTTGATTGGCATGTTGATTTACGTGTTGATTATCAAAACTAAGGACGCTAAAAATAAATAACTTTTTAATTACCGGATCCAATGAAGCAATATAAGACAAAAAAAGCTGTCATATCAGGCTTTTTCAACCGATATGACAGCAACTTTAGTACTAATTATCACCCGTATGGGAATCGAACCCAATTTTTATGGAATGCCCTTAAATTAACGTTTACAGTGCTTTGATAAGCTGTATTTTTAAATTGACTAGGATAATGACTAGGAGTGACTAGAAATCTAGGTAATTTACTAACTTTTTAGATGCTTCTTTATTTTGAGATTGAGTTACATGTGTGTAAATATTCAACGTGGTTTGAGCGTCCTCATGTCCCAATAATTCTTGTGCTTCTTTAATAGTTGCACCAGCGGAAAATAATGCACTGGCGTACGTGTGTCTAAATCCATGGATGGTTATCTTAGGTAACTTACAATCATCTCTATTTAAAATGGCATACAACCATTTACGGGGTGTGTTAAGAGATCTAAAGGTATTCTTATTAGTAGCAAAAAGTAATTGTTCATTGCTATTTGTATTAACTCCTAACATTAAATATTCTTTCCGTTGCTGTATGTGCCAAAGTTTTAAATATTTCATGGTAGTATTGTCTAAAGGAATGATTCTAGTGCCTTTTTTAGTTTTAGTATTATTAATTTGTAGTTTACCTTTAATACCTTGAGCAAGAGTTTTATTGATGCTTAGGGTATTTTTTTGTGTATTAACATCATCCCATGTCAATGCTAAACACTCGCCACGTCGAATACCACTAAAAGCTAGAACACGGAAAAGAATATATTTTTCTAAGTTTTTTTGTGGATCAATAAAGGAAAAGAATGTTTTTAGTTGCTCTCTAGTCCAAAAATTAGGTGCCTTGTCCTCGTATTCCTTATTCTTAGGGATGATAACACGGGTGGCGGGATTATCGCTTATATAGCCTTGCTTAATAGCATACTTAAATATTGCATTGGTGTAATTGAACCACGGCTTATAGTTATAGGTGGTTTCTTTAAACCAGCCATTCACAGCACGCTGTATTTGTACCGTTTTAATAGTCCTAATACGATACTTACCCAACTTAGGTAAAATACGATTCTCAAACATCCTTTGTCGCTTATACCACGTTGATTCACGTACTGTATTGATGTAGCTAGAGAACCATTCTTTATACACTTGCTTGAAAGTTATATTCTCATTGGGATTTTTTTGCTCAATCATCCCTTGAGTGGTTAAGTATTCTAACCGTTTTAATTCCATGGTTGCTTCTTTAATTGTCCTGAAACCCCGACGGGTGGTCATACGTTGTTTACCAGTTTGTTCATTGATCCCTGTATATATTTGAAACTTATAGGCGGTTGCACCGTTTTTTTTTGTATACTTTTTAACTCGTTTATCCATTATAGGTTTACTCCTAAACGCTATCGGGGCAATTTAGTTTCAACGTGAGTTAATTAAGCCACTTGTGGCTAATCATAGTCACATTAGGCAATTCCAATGATTCCAGTGCATAAAAGCTAGGCCATACATATATATACGTTAGTATTCCAGCTTTTATCTTTCCTTTTTTATCTTTCCATGGAAAATCATTATAATAATTTGTTTGAAATTCCTTGAATATTTTCTCACTTAGTTCTTTACAAAATTGAAGTAAAACCAGTTCGGTATCTGATACATCCATGATAGGAACAGTCATTTTATTATTAATTAAATCACGTCTAAATTGATTCTCGCCATTCTTTAATGCTTTTCCTGTAATTGTACCTAAAAAATAGTTAGAAACTACATCAATCATTTTTAAAACATTAATTGTATTATCTGTCGATTTTAGGTTTAAAAAATTTATTTTAATAATATCATTTTCAAATATGAATGGAGCAAGTACTTTAAACGATCCATTCGTTTCATCTTCTTTATATGAAAATTCAAAAGAAATATTTTTTTTCTTAAAATCAACTTTAAATTGTTTTACATCATAGCTGTACTTACTGATTTTTTCCATTAGATCAGTAATATTATCAAGTGAGAAAAAATCCATTATTTTTGAAATGGTTTCCATTCTAACCATCTTACTATCGCCATTAGCTAATTGTGTTAATGATGTTCTACTTATTCCTGTTTCATCTGATAACTCATTAATTGACACATTATTTTTTTCCAATAGTTCTTTCAGTTTTATAACTATCATAGTTTTCCTCACATTAGTACATTCCATTGAACAAGAATAGTATACAACACTTGCAGTGTATTTGACAAACCATAATCAATAGTATAAGCTACATTTAAACATTACAACTGATGTAGTGTTTACTATACAAAAAAGGAGAATACTATGAAAAATAATCTTTCAATGATTCTAGGTTCACGTCTTATTAGTATTTCAGATGTATCTGATAATACTGGCCTAAGTAGAACAACAGTCACAGACATTTACTATAAGCGTGCTAATGATTTTAAATTATCAACCCTAGAAAAGATTTGTGACTTTTTACAAATCACATTATCTGAACTAGTCGAATATGAACCACAAAAAAATAAGGAGGACAAATAGAAATGGAGATCACACTATCACAGGAACAACGTACATCCCTAGGGGATGATATTTACAAGCTGGTTATTAACTCTATTGATAAGGCTCGTAAAGATGCAAGCATAGACAGTAAGGACTTCTTTCGTAAAAAAGAAGCATGTAAATATCTAAACGTATCAAATAACACTTTTGATCACTTCATAGAAAGTGGGCTACCTTATCATGTCGTACGTGGCATTACTATTTATAGCAAAAAAGAATTAAGTCAATTTGTATTAGAACACTAAAAAATAATTAGCTATCGGGGCGTTATTAGCAATACATGGATTTAATAGGAGGTAATGAAATGGAACAAGAGAACCAACTAGATAAAGAATTAATGGAGTTACTGGATGATATGCAAACATATCTCACGGTAATAGGCAATGATGATTATGTAATTGAAAATGGTATCTCATACGGTGCTACTGAATTGGCTATTAAAATGGCTAAGGATTCTTTACGAGTAGCTGAAATATTGCATATCTATGATGTAGAGACGGCAAAACATCCATATAATCCAGAGTTGGACAAATAAGCATGAATATAAAAAAGGGTAAAAAAATAGATTGCTTGCACCGACCAAAGTTAAGCAATCCCGAAAATTTATTAACATTTTACCCTTTAATTATACATTGAGGGAGATTTACAAACAACATGAACGAACAAATACAAGAAATACTTGAAAGCAATTTAAAGAACAAACAACTAATTGATTTACTAGCATCAAGTGTAAATGCAGAAGTTTACATAGCTCAAAGTGACAAAACAATGGCTAGTTATGGACTATTTAATTTAGGTGGTCTATCCGCCATCAGTGATAATTTATCAAATTTATCAAAGTCATTGAATGATGTGGATGCCAAGCTATCCGATATATTGGAGGTTTTAGACAATGGCTAACTCTATTGATCCATTTGACGTAGAAGAAATCGCCAACCAATTGAATAACGACAAGATGTTATTAGAAATTTTAAGAGATGAAATACAAGTATTAGATGAACAGAGAGCCAGTAACACATATACCGCTAACGAGATTACTAACGAGTTAGAACGTGTTACACCTCGTGTACTAGCCTTGTGCGACATTCTATTGAATGAAACTAACAGCCAACTAATGAAGTTAGTAAATGATGTAATCCATGGGGATGATAAGAATGACTAAAAATCTATCCGAGTACGCTAAACATTATGCTAAAAAAGGTTTTTACGTTTTACCACTTTCACAGGATAAGACGCCACTTATTAAGTTTGCTAACCATCCCGCATTAACAGAAGACGAAATAGAAAATGTTTGGAACAAATATCCTTATGCTCAAATTGGTTTAAGAACCGTGCAATTTTTTGTCGTTGATATTGATAATGAAATTGGACATGGAACGGATGGTTTTAAGTCAATTAAAGGAATAGATCTAAATGAAACATTGTCACAGACCACTGCTAGTGGTGGCAAACAGTATTTTTATAAGAAACCTAAAGATATTAGCCTAAGTCAAAATATTGGGATATTGGATGGAGTGGATATAAAAGCCCACATCAATAACTATGTGATGGTAGCGCCTAGTGAAAGAAAAGACGTGGCATATAAATGGGATAACCATTTACCAATGAATGAACCAAGCAAAGATATTATCAATTTGATTAAGCAATCTAAGCCGACTAAAAAAGGTATAACTCTTAATTTTAATGGGGGTATAAGAATAAAGAAATACACAGGCAAGTTGATAGATGAAATGGTTACAGGCACATCCACAGGAACACGTAACGACTGGTTAACTAGAATGACAGCCAAGTTACTTTTTAGTGGTGCAGAACTTGAAAATATCTATTATATGCTGTTGGTAATTAACAGCAATTTTATAGATGAACCACTTGAAGAAAGTGAGGTAAATAAGATTTTTAACAGTATGGTAAACAAGGACGGTGGACAATGAAAGAATTACCCAAAGAAATAAAAGAAACAATTGATAATAGTAAAACAGAGATTGTGACTAGTCCACCTGAGTTAGTGCCTTATGATATTAGTTTTACACCCTACCCGTCTGAAGAAGTGGCAAGTGATCCCGATACATTGAGAGCCTATAACGAACAAGCTAATGAGAGAACACCTAAATGGCTAGATTTATGGTTTGTGTATAAAAAACCCACTAGGAATAAATTAGGCGGTAGTATTACTTTAAATCATGATGTGGATGACGTTACTTATGGTGATGCATTCCTTAGAACCAATATTATGAAACGATCTAAAGGAATGATGGAGGGTTTTAATTACCTACCTAATAAAGGCATTTGGAACATATATGGTAAGGGCGAATCACAAGCAACTATTGAAAGCATATTAACAAGAGATTTACGTGCATGGGGTGTTTATGAAAATAACACGGTTAACAGGGTTAGACTTTATATTTTACGAATGATGTTTGATAGGTCACTCGGAAATAAATCACCTTTCGATACAGCTCGTCCCGAATTAGTTGCCTTTAAAAATGGAACTTATAACATTTTGACTGATGAGTTACAGCCCCACAATCCTAATAATTATTTGCTAACGTACCACAACTATAATATCAATCCAGATATAAATGAATGTCCCGCCACTGATCATCTTATGAAAAAGATGTTTGGTGATGCATCCATTACTTTGAAAGAATATATAGGCTATATGTTTTATCACTCATATTCAAAATTCAATAAGGCGGTATTTTTACATGGAACAGGTGGCAATGGTAAAAGCACATTTATTAACCACGTTTTAAAGAATGTAATTGGTGATGATAATAATTCAGCTATTCCACCCGATCAAATGGGAGGTAAGCAAAACAGATTTAATACAGCGGAATTGTTTAGAAAAGAAGTAAATATGGTTGCTGATATTGATGATGAATATATTGAAAATACCGCTATTTTAAAGAATTTAACTGGTGGTGATTCAATTAATGCAGAATTTAAGGGCATAACAGGTTTTCATTTTAGAAACTATGCAAAACTTCTTTTTTCGGCTAACAGCTTACCAAAGTTTAAGGATGATACAGATGGTTTTGCCAGCAGATTAATTACTATTGATACGATCAGTCCTAATACTAGAAATGAACCTAATGGACATCCCGAGTGGTGGAATGATATAGACATGAACAAAATCAAAAAAGAAGCTCCTATTTTTGCAGTTAATTGTATGCAACTATTTAGCAAAGTAATAAAGAGAAATGCTTTTACCATTCCTAGAAGTGTACAAATTAGTACGAATAAATGGAAAGATGATAATGATAAATTTAAACAATTTATAAGTGATTGCTTTGAATTTACTAATGATGATACTAATGGAGAAAAGGCTGTTTATATTCATGATGCTTGGGTTAAATACGCAAGGGGCAACGGTTATTCAGATAAAATGAGTATTTCAACAATAGCTAATAAATTGGAAAAGTATGGAATTTATAAAAAGAAAAGTCGTAATGGTAATGGTATATCAGATACCGCTAATCCTGTTTCTAGGTTTATGGGTATACGAGTTATTACTGATAACGGTTATGATTAATTACAAACTGGAACATTGGAACAAAACTGGAACACGTTTAAACGCTGTAAATACAGCCTTTATAGCCAGTTTGTTCCATGTTCCACTCTTTTTTAACTTTATTTTATAAAATAAAAAAATAAAGAGTAGTAGTACGTATAGTGGTAAAACACAGAAATTATACAGAAAGAATTTTTCACGTAAATAACTGGAACATGGAACATATTATTCCATAACCCTTGATAGAGTAAGACGGTGGCTTGTTCCATCTTTGTTCTATTGTTCCACTTGTTCCAGTAAATGGAACAAATTAATTAGAAAGGAACACACTCATGGATCTATTAACTGATTTTTACCCGCTTTACAATTACATAAAGAAGCATCATAAATTACTTGATCCATCACGCTTTAAATGTGAACCAATGAATTGGTACGATAATCCACGTATGTTTTTAGAATTAAAACCATTAGAACAAACAATACTAATAGCATGGATATTTAATACATTAGTTCCAAGTAAAGGGATTAATGATAGAGCTGATTCATATCAATTAAAACACCGATTCAGTAAATCCCTGTTAGGGTTCTATATTTCTAATGGACAATTTAAGGGAGCAATGATTATAGCTGGATATAATTCCAAGGATATGAATAATCAAAATTGGCATTTTAATATAAGACAATCAAGTATAACTAATTTGCGTAAAACTAATTCAAATGTTATTTCAAGTAAGATTAAGTCTTAATTAATGGAGATGTAAACAATGACAGATAAAACTAAACAGATGTATCAAATTAAGATCGTAACCGCTTATGATATTGCTGGTGGTTATATTGCAGACAATGCCGAACGTGCTAAGCGTACACAAGATTACATCAATGATGTATGTAGTGTATTAAGTGACAATGATTGTACAATACTATCAATTGAGAACGCACATAGTTTCCCCATTGTTATTAAGTACACGCAACCTATTGAATAGAACTACTAAGGGATGTCATGAGTGGCATCCCTTTATTATTCACACAAATATAACAATGAGGTGTATCAATGACACGAGATTACAACGAAATAATAGACTGGATGCAGTTAATTAATAAAGCCAACACACAATTATTACACTATCGAGATATGACTATCAAAGCTAATGAATTAGCTACTATTCGAGGATGATTATATTGTAATTAACAATCAGCGTTACTACCTCAATAAATACAACTCCATCAAAGCAACAGATAAAATTCAGCAACGAGTTGCCATTGTTGACTTAAAAGAAATTGCTAAATCAAAGCATTACAAGTATGACACGAAATTTGATCACAAGTATACTGCTAAGTTTGCTAGTTTTAATGAACTAGAACAGCTTGCCAAGCAACAATGGCTGGTGAATGGTGCTCCATACATTAAACAGGTTGCCTTGTATAACGACAAGGAAAAACGTTGCCGATACTATTATGAGCCATCTTGTGATCGTCGTGTATCGATCGCATAACAAAAACGCCCGGCAATGCCGGGTTTGTTTTAACTCATTTTGACATCATCTTGTAGTATCTGGTGAACAAGTTCTTAATTATATCGTGTTCCGTTGTTGAAGGCTTCAACCCATACAACTTTAAAATAACTTTATCATTTTTGTTGTGAGCTTTTCGTAGTTCAATAGGCATTGTTAATGGATTGTACAAATCTGCTAATGATGAATTGGGGTATAATTTTCGAGCATCAATTATTTCTTTAGCAGTGGACTCTACCTTGTGCCGTTGCTCATCAGTTATGTTGTCTGGCCACGGCAGATTGCTATATATAGATGATGAATAACGATAATCACTTTTTAGTCTACCACACACAGTTCTCATCCAGCTATTATGAACCGATGAGTTCAATAATCCAAATATAAATAAGTCGGCATTCGGTAAAACAAGAAGTGCATCACTGGCAATAACACTACTGTCCTCATATCCTATCGGTATGTATTCTCGTTTACCTGATGAAACACGTGGTATTGCTAAGTATTTTGTATTAGGCTGTCGGATTTGAGTGAACAACGCTGGCGTTTGTGCTTGTTCGCGAACGGAGTTTGTTTTACTTGCAAGTCTCATTTCTCTAACTTTCTCTAATCTATCTGCTATGAACCTGTTTCTGGAATACATACTAGGATCAACTCCGTATAGCCACAAGCAATATCTCTTCTTATTGTTTAGAAATTCAGAGCTCCCCATAAACCTATGAACCAAACTAGCTTTATCAGGATAGGACTCTATAAACTCTTGAGCTTCACTTTCTGTTAGTAATAAATTTCCGCTATCAGTTGGTTGACTGCCTTTTGTCACCTTGTGATCCTTATACAATCCCGCTCCACGTGATTTTACATATATATCTGGTGACGCAATTAAATAACCATTTATATGAGACACATTTGAAACATTGCCATTTTCGTCAAATAAATATTTATTATCGTCAATGTGATGTGTTGAAAATCCAACAATGACACAATGGACTTTAGCTTCATTTTTAGCTTCGTTAGTCCAAACAAAAGTCCTATATGCAAATTGTATTTCTACATTATATTTATCTGTTAAATATTTCCATAGCATAGACACCGGTTCACCTTGGCAGATAGAATTAGTTGAGACAAGTGCAGATTTAATAGTAGTACCTTGCATATACTTAGCAGATTTAGCATACCAAGATGCAACATAATCCAGTTTCCCATGCTTCTTCAAATCACTGAAAACTAGCTTCATGTCATTCACTTGGCTTTCTGTCCTCCATTGGTGTCCAATGAACGGTGGATTACCGATTATGTAATCTAAATTGTAAGGTTTAACAATGTCAGTCCAATCCATCATGAGAGCGTTGCCTTCATAAATAGAATCATTACTATCCAAAGGTAAGAAGTCTTTGTTTGCAAATGTAATATCTTTAGTTTGCTCCCACATTTGTGACTCAGCAATCCACATAGCAGTTCTAGCAACTGATACAGCAAAGTCATTAATCTCAATACCGTAAAAATTTTGAATCTTAACTTTCGGATCACTTTCATCAGTTAATGCCAAAGCACCTTGATCACCAACAATTATTCTCAAACATTCATTTTCCATCTTACGTAATGATAAGTATGTTTCGGTTAAAAAGTTACCTGAACCACAAGCCGGATCAAAGAACTTTAACTTACCTAATTTGTCTCTGAATTCCTTGGCACGTGTAACTCGTTGCTTACGATTACCCATGTTTTGAATTTTATCGAATTCCTCGTGCAAATCATTTAGGAATAACGGGTCAATCACTTTATGAATGTTTTCGATACTGGTGTAATGCATCCCACCTGAACGTCTGGTTTTCGGGTTCAATGTTGACTCAAAGACAGCACCAAAAATAGTTGGACTGATACCCGACCAGTCAAACCCTTGTCCAGCGTCTTCCACAATTAATTTTTTCAGTTCATCGGTAAACTGAGGGATGATTAAATTTTCATCAGAAAACATACCACCGTTTACGTAACTAAACTGTTGTAATTCTTCTGACAAAAATGGATCACGCTCATCTTCTTTTTGATCTAAAACTCTGAACAAATCAGATAACGCGCCTCTAATGTCTTGGGGTTCTTTTCGCTCAATGAAATGCTGAAAGATATCCTCTTTACCAAACAAGTTACTATCGTCGGCATACATTAAGAAAACTAACCGAACAATTAGCATGTTAAGACTCTTTTGTATCATAGGGTCGTTACCGTCAATGCCTCTGCCTTTTGAGTAAGCCGTTGTTAATTCGTTGTAAATTTTACCTACCAAATTACCTGCGTCAACTGACAACTGTTTTTCATTAATGACTTGCTGTTGGCTTGCATCAACCATGAATTCTAATGCTTTAATGTTCTTTGGCAAGTCTTCTAGCATTATCACTTTTGGCTTATCAAGCGGACGCTCCATGTCGTGAATATCAATCTCGTTAAAGTTTGACACGATGATCCATCTTGGCTGTTCACTGTTTGGCAAGAAATTAGCATACCGCTTAGCCTGTTCAAATGGTGTTAAGTCGTCACCTCCTGATTGGTGGATCGGCTTTGACAAGTCTTTAACATTTTTTCCTTTCATTTCTACAATCGTTTTAGTGGAAGGAATGTAACCATCAATTCGTCTAGTTGATACTTTTCCATCTGCTTGTACTTGTACATCTTTTTCATATTCAATGTAGTTTAAATAGTCGTAAACGCCATAAACTCGTTGGAGCAAATCATTCCAAAAACTCTGACGGTCGGCGTCTTCCCTACCTTTCTTGTCACTACTCCATGTCTTAACAAATTCACGTGCGTTTTGCTGTCTAGTCGCCATCTGTAACTCGTCCTTTTCTGTGTTATCCTTTTTATTCTATCATATCAGTTACATTCTCTGCGGGAAGAGCATAAGGATCATAGCCTAATTGAGTCAATTGTCTAACGAGTCCATCACGGTTTGACAATGCATAGACAATACAACTAAATAACCGATAGACGGCTATTTAGTTAACAATTAGGCTAAATTTGAGCAAAATCACAATAAACCCCAAAAGCCCGTATGGGGACTAAATGTCCGTCAGGTGGGTATCTTTTCATGATTTAATAAATGCTGTTTGACAGTGAAAATGACGACCTAAAATAGGTCGTCTTAACATGATTGCTTACGTTTCATCAACGTACTTTTGTTCAATTTTATCATGCTTTAACTCACCAATTTGCCTCAGTCCTGCATGAATTAACACCAAAATAACTATCCACGCAATAGAAATGAGTAATGCATATTTCATAAGGCCAGGTAGCCCCGCACTTCCATCTTTGTTTTCTAAAATTCTAGAATCCAAAATAGTGTGTAAAATAACAGGTATAGCAAAGAAACGTAAGAACTTGATATTCAAAAAATCGCTAAATGTTAACTTTTGACCTTCACACGCAATGATCAGCCCAACAGTTGAAATTGCACACCATTCAGTATGAGTTCCCATAGACGTGACTGTCCTGAATATGTCAGAGCTTAATGGCAGCAAAGCGCCGGTCTCATCATTAACTGTGTAAATGATGTTTTCGATAGCGGCGAAACCGGCACCGACTGCTGAGCCTATTAGAAGACCGTTCAAAATGCCTCTAGCTCGTACCTGATTGACAAAATATGCTGCTATTAAAACTTTAGCTAGCTCTTCAATGAAACCCATTCCAAAAGATGCAATTATGTTTCCAGTTCCACTAGGGATAACAATCGAAAGTGGAACGACTAGCAGCATCGACAACACCCCGCCGAAAAAAGACATTTGTACCGTCTTATAAAATATGTACGAAGGCATTTCATTTACACAAGATTCTTGACGCTACCGATATGACTATCAAAGCTAATGAACTAGCTACTATTCAAGGAATGCATATTGATCTAGCTCATGTATCGAATAGCAGTAATAATAATGGAACAGAGAACAAACTAATTAGATATTTAGAAATCAAAGAACAAATAAATAAGATTGATAAAGCAGTTAAGCCATTGAATGAACGACAAAAGCAAATACTTACATTTACTTACTTTAATGAGTATCGTGCATCCGAGTATATTATTATGGATGTCATGAGCCTTTCAGATCGTGACGATTATATTGACCTATGGGATGATGCTTTACTAGACTTTGCTAATAATTACTATGACAAAGATACTATCGATAGTTGCTACTTTGAGCGAATAAAGTTTGATGATTAGTATTGATCACACAACAAATTAATAATATGTAGTCTATCAGTACCCCCCCCTCTCAACCATTTAATCGATTTCTAGAGAAACCGAACAACGGGGATGAGTGAATACTTAACACATTTATGTATTACGCATGAGGGGGGTAAGAGAGTAAATACTTAATTGTATGCTCTCTATTTCTTTATAGACCCCCGCCTACTGTTTCTAGGGAGACAGCTCGCATAGTGGGCATGAGTTATAAAAAAAGTCCGTAAATTAAATATTTAGCGTCTTTTAACGTATAAGTACCATTACATAAACATCATTAGAATGTATTAATCATTGATACTAAGGCAACTAAGAATTGTATTCATTAATCGATAAGAACTATAAAACCTTATTAAGTTGCTCTAAATTAGTCTATTTTTGTATGATTTAAAATTAATTTTGATAGTTTTATATAATCAATTGAATTAGTAATTCTAATTATATTTAGGACGTTGACACACGCCGTGTATGACTTAGTTCACTTATCATACCAACGATTACACACTATACCCCTTGTATATTAACGGGGCTTAGATTAATAATATTTGATTGAACGTACAACCTATTTTTTATACGCTAAATTCTATTTATTAATTATCCCAACAATCCCGACACCATAAAGGACAATTATTTTTTATTGCTTAATAATTTTAGAATACAAAAAAAGATCGCTAATCTAATGATTAACGATCCATATGCCCCGACAGCAATATTTTTTTGACTAGGCTTTTGACTAGGATTGACTAGGACTTTTATAAAACCCAACAAAATTCATTTTTGTTAAAACGCTGATTTACCAAGGCTTAGAGCTTATATAAAATTGATTGGAAACTCAAAAATCACCCGTATGGGAATCGAACCCATAACTCCACCTTGAGAGGGTGGCGTCTTAAACCATTTGACCAACGGGCAATTAAAACAACACTCATAATTTTAACTGTAAGTAGTGCTTTCTGTCAATATGAATATTACTATTATTTCAATTATTTTTTTACTTAGTTATTTTGTGATTAAGCTAACCATTGGAAAATTAAAAATGAATATTCTATTCCCCATCTTTATCAGAAAAAGGTTATCGAGCAACGAATCCAATCAATTCGTTTACCGATAACCTTTTTTATTTAGAGTTAGATTCCAATAATTATAATTAATTCAGTCAGACTCATTTTTTAACTTTTCATATCCTTTGAGAGATTTGAAAAGATCTTTTCCAACAGCATCGAAGTCAAATTTTATAGCATTTCTTTCATTCAACTTACTGTTAGAATATGGAGACTGAGTGACAATATGAGTTTTAGATACATCATTTTTAGGTTTAATAATTTGGATTGTATCAAAAGTAATATTAGACATACCCTTGTTTATATTTCCAATAATACTATTCAATTCCTTAAAAAGCTTTGTCACACTTGCCACCTCCATCATGAATTATACATTATCCACCATTTATATAAGACAATTAAATCTTTATTTATTCAAATGATGGCTCAAGAACCAAGCTGGAATAACCGCCAAAACTGTCACAACCACAGTAACCATGAAGGCTCCTTGATACGCTGAATTCAAATGCGCTGGTGTGATCATCTGACCATTCAATTGTGTTTGAATCCAAGTTGCCAATAAGGCTGTCCCAAAAGCACCGCCGATATTTTGCAACATTCTTGAAGCTGTCGTTGCTTCGGAAACCAATTCACTAGGTACACCGGAATATGCATCTGACATAATTGGAATCGTCATACCACCCTGAGCAATTCCACGGACGAACAATGTCAATAATATCAACCATGTGGCAGTTTTTTCATCGAAGAATGCGAATGGCAATGTTCCGATAACTGCAATCACAATTGAAGCTAACACGACCCAACGTGCACCAATTTTATCTGTCAATTTACCAATCTGACTTCTGGCAATCAACAATCCTAACCCTTGAGAAATCAAGTAAACACCTGACATCACTACGCTTAATCCACGTATGTTTTGCAAATATAATGGAAGAATAAACATTGCACCATTAACTGTTAAACCTGACATTAGGAGTAAAATTGTTGAAGCTGTAAAACTAGGGAATTTGAATAATTTCAAGCTGACTAAAGCTTTTTTTGGAAATACCAAAGCATAAACGCCATATCCTACTAATAACGCCAAACCTATTAAGATTGGTACAAAAACGTCACTATTAGTGAATTTTCCACTGGCACTTAATTTTGTGACACCTAAAATCAAAGTCGTAAAGGCTCCACCTAGTAACAATAAACTGATCCAATCAAAACTTTTTTTAGAAACTGTAGGTTTAAATTCTGGCATCATAAAGTACAGTAAAATAATTGAACCAATCGCTACCGGAATATTGACATAGAATATCCAGTGCCAATTGAGCGCCTTGACAATGAAGCCACCAATCGTTGGTCCTAAAATCGGTGCTAAAATTGCTGGAAGTCCCACAATAGCCATGATGCTACCAAGCCCCATAGGACCAGCTGCTCTGACTACTAAGGTTGTGATAATCGACATAATCACGCCTGCCCCAGCACCTTGAATAATACGGCCGACTATTAATAAATTAATATCGGTTGAAACTCCAGATACAATCGATCCCAGTAAGAAAACTAATAACGCCGTTATATAAATTTTCTTACCGCTGAAATGATCGACCGCCCATCCAGCAATTGGTACGAAGATTCCAAGTGCTAAAATGTAACTAGTTGTCACCCATTGAACCTGATTGACGGAACTGTTAAGGTTTTTCATAATAGTATTAATCGCAACATTAGTCATGGTCGTATCAAGCATTGGCGCAATTGCTCCAAACACTAGGATAATGGCCACTTTAACAACTGAAGAACGATTGTTGGAAATCGTTTGTGTTTCTTTTTTAATATTTTGAGATTGCATCCTAACCACCTCGGGATTTTCTTTAATAAGCAAATAAGATACTCCGGTTTCTTATTTGCTTGATGAATTGAATAGTATACCTTAGTATCTTAAAACACAAGCAAGGGAGTGAATTATTTTGCCAAATAAAGAATCTGACCATCCTAAACGCCGTCGTGGCGCTGATTTAGAAAATGCCGTTTTGTCTGCTGCTTGGGAACTTTTGCAAGAAGTTGGCTATCATGATTTCACCATGGCAGAAGTTGCCAAACGAGCCAACGCTGCTAAACCAGTTCTCTATCGTCGGTGGCCAGAAAAATCCAGTCTAGCTGCCACTGCTATCCTTACATTTGGCCCCAAGTTGGATGTCACAGTTCCCGACACTGGATCACTACGCCAAGATTTAGTTGATTTTTTTAATCAATTAATCAAAATATTTGATATGTTTGGAACTGATAAATTAAAGGGCTTAGTCAGTGACAGACTAAAGACAATTCCAATGGAAAAACTCTTCTCAGCTCCCAATTCTAAGAACCAATTGCAAGATGCCGTTGAACAAATCTTGAAACAAGCTGAAAAACGTCATGAATTAGTTGTCAAAAACTTATCAACACGAGTTTTAAACTTGCCTAGTGTCCTCTTTATTAACGAAGTTGTTAGTCAAGAAGTGGTAAATCGTGAAGTTATCACTGATATCGTTGACGAAATATTAATGCCGGTTTTCACGGCACAAAAATAACTGCTATTAGCAATTGCCAACAGCAGTTATTTTTTTACAGACTCTTATTACTAATATCTTTCACAACTACAACCGTATTACCGTCCTTATAGCCAGTAAAACTGATTTCATCGCCACTTTGGATAAACATATTTCGTGGGTAATCCTTGATTGAAGCATAGAAGACATTCTCATTGCCATTCATTAAAAAGGCAATTTCATTATTATTTACTTTTACAACTCGCTTAACCGTCCCGCTGAATCGTTGTTTCTTGCCAGAATATGATGAACTGGCAGTACCCAAATCAGCGTTGAACAAATTACGATACTTCTGCAAGGTTGATTTAGCATCAGTTCCTACAGCAACAGTATCTTGAGTTCCATTACCATTTGCTAAAAGATAAACGTATGACATGAAAGCACCGTTATCATCAATCATCGAAACAACCCATGTTGGCTTACCGTCAATCCGATAAAGCAACGGCATGTTAGCTTTCCACTGAGTCTGTTTCATTCGATTTTCTGCTAAACTATCAGCTCGGTTAGGCGTCATAGCGTCAGCTTCTTCACGATAGTAGTATGTCTTACCATTCTTGGCGTTGACGTACATGTAGCCTAAAACAGAAGTCTGTTTCTTATTATTACTAGTCATTGAAGTGAAGTAATAAATATTGTGTTTATAAGCAATCGGTGTGAAAACATCATCATGTCCTTCAGTACCAACACTTTCAACTGATTTCATAACGCCGAGACGAGATCCACCGAAACCATGGGCATTCCACCAACCATTACGTTCGGCCGCATATGAATAAACTTTGTCACTGGCGATATTCGGATCAAAGGTAACATCAATCCACTTAGGTTCTGCACCCTGCTTGTAAATATTTACCTTACCCGTAACAGAATCCAACACCGCTACATAAATCTTGCGATAATCCTTACGATTGGAGAGTCCATACTGCTTATATAACGTCTGAACGTAATATGGGTGGCCCGATTCATTTATTTCCAATTGTGGAGCGCTACCGGAAATAACTAGTCCTCGGCCAGCAATTGAGGCATAAATTCTACGTGAGGCATCATGTCCAAAATAGGCTGACGGTGTATAACGCATACTCTTTCTAATGAACTTTGGCTTAGCATTCTTGGAAGTCGCATCAACAATGAAATACCCGGGAACCTTCTTGTAATGGTTATAACGGAAGAATGAACCATCAAAATCTAATGGTGAAATATAAACCAATTTACCATGATAGAACTGAACTCGCGCATGGTTTAATGAATAAACATTGGAGTCTGGAACATTTGAGAGCGAGTTCTGCATTTGATTCCGAACAGTTTTATACGAATTAACTACTGGAACTTCTTTACTCTGTGAATTAATAACAGGCATCGGAGCATTCTTGGTCGTTGCTGTCTCCGTTACATTAGTAATTCGCGCAACTGCCTTAGTTGTGGCATATCCAGCAGCCATAATAACTAAAATCATAACGCCTAAAGCAACTAGAGACCCCACCGTTATGGTTAAAAATTTTCCAGCAATTTTAAATCCTGGTTGTGAAACATCACGTCTGTCAGAACCATCGCGATGAATAATACTATTTGAGAAAGTTAAGATAACTCCGTGTAACGCTGCAGAAATTGCCATCGTTAACAGATTAAATTCGATAACAACTTTCCACGTTTGATCTGGATTGGCAAAATAGATAAAAAACAGTGCAAAAAGGAACAATAACACCTGAACTACAACGTGAAACTGTATTCTTAAACTGGTGCTGTGATTTTTAACTAATGCATATCCAAATGGTACAAATGACAGAATTGTAAATTCCAACGTCAGCAATAAAAATAGTAATAACATACTTGCTTCCCCCTTTGATTAATTCTTATTCGGCCTCATATACCATCCATTGATAATTATCATTATCTTTTAATAGCATATATTTCATACCTTCATACTGCTCTTTAGTAATCGGAATAACCAATTCAAAACCGGCAGCCACTGCAGCATCACGTGTAGCTTCAATATCGTCAACAATCACATTGACCCAAACTGATGATGGAGTCTCCACCGGAATTTTAAAGCCAACTTGTTCATTCTTACTTAGAAAGTGAATTTGCATCCCTTCCATATCTACTAAAACAGTATCATCCTTTTTAACAGTACTTTGAACTTCTAAAACTTTCACAGTAAATACTTTTCCAAAAGTCTCCGCTGCAGTCAAGGCATCAGAAACTACCATATCCAATTCGATTCCTTTTTTCATGACTCTTCTCCAGATAATTTATTGTGGTTTAAGTGTACCAAAGGTCATCGCTATTTAATACGTCATTCTAGTGTTACTCTATATATCGAACTAGAAATTGTAAAAATGAGGTTTTTAAAATGAATCCAACTATTGAAAATATGCTCCAACACGTCTCTGTCCGTGACTTTACCGATCAACCGATCACTGCAGAACAAAAAGATTCTTTACTTGCCGCCGCTCAACATGGGGCATCTTCAGAATTCGTTCAAGCCTTTTCAATCATCGAAATCACTGATAAAAATTTGCGAAATGAATTATCAGATATTACTATCAGCTCACCACATGTAAAAAAGGCTGATACCTTCTACGTATTCGTTGCAGATTTGCATCGTCAGGCAACTATTTTACGCAATCATGAGATGAGTTTAGAACCAATCAAGAATGTGGAACCAATGATCGTCTCAATTATCGATACAGCAATTGCAGCCCAAAATATGGCAATAGCAGCTGAATCTATGGGACTAGGCATCTGCTATATTGGAAGTTTACGTAACAATATCAGTCAAGTTGCTGAACTTTTACACTTACCAGACTTCACGATTCCATTGTTTGGTATGACTATCGGTGTTCCTAAATTTAAAAACCAATTGAAACCACGAATGCCCAAAGATAATCATGTTGCCACTAATTATTATGATGAAAGTAAATTTAATGACTTGTCATCTTATGATCGAACAGTTAAAGATTACTATATGAATCGCAAGACACGTCCAACTGATACTTCGTGGACTGACAAAAACTTAGCTATTTTCAAAGAGGTACACCGACCTGATATTGCTGAATTTTTAAAGAAACAAGGCTTCTCTTTGAAGTAAATTACGTATCGTTACTAAAAAACTGTTACCACCAAATTTTCTTGGTGATAACAGTTTTTTATTTTAAGTGAAAAATAATTTTGTGCGACAATCAATAATCTGATTTTCTCCATTATCTTAATCTTTATGTCAGCATTAAAAAAGACAATCAGAGTATTTTTCTGAAAATTTACACAAATGATACAAATCTTTACACTAATTGAACATAAAATATACACTGCTTTTATATCATCTACTTATAGCAATTTAATAATTTGTTCCACTGAATAAAAATAGTAGGTGTAAAAAGATATGGATAATTTAGGTGATATTTTAAAAGAAGTTCGGCAACAGCAACAGTTATCTCAACTCGAGACAGCCGAAAACATTTGCTCCCAATCTACCCTTTCTGAAATTGAGCACAACAAATACATTCCCAGCACACAATTATTAATCAACCTCTGTGAAAAACTATCAATTGTTTTTGATGACTTAACATTGGCTGGTAATTTTAATATTTGCAAGGAAAGCTATTTTAATAAAAAAGTCAGTAATTATTACAAGAACCAAGAATATATTCAACTACGCAGATTTCTTAACCGTCCGACCGTTCTGGAGACTGTTCAAACTAATAAACAAACTCAAGCATATTATTTTTACTTGGCACTTTGTGCACTCAAGCTGGATCGTAAATACGACAATGCCAAAGAACTTTTGAAATTGTCACTTGCTAGCGCCGGCCATAGTCGCAAACAGACAACACTGACTAGACTTGGGAATATTGCCCTAGCTTATGTGTACGCACAACAAGGTTTAAAAACTTCTACATTACGTCAAATCAATTTGTCTTTCAAAAACCTCACAAAAATGGAATATGATGAGAACTTTAATTTAATTTTCTATGTAGCAGCCCTATCATATTTCCAACTTTCCAAATTTGACTTAGCAATTGAAGTGATTGAACAAGGCATCCACTACATCATCAGTAATGAATCCCATTTCATGTTAATCAATAGCCTTTATTTGATGGCCAACATTACTGAAGTAATCAAACAAAATAATACTCAACTAGCAATCAAAAGTTACGACATCTTCAATGCCTTCATCCACGAACGTACTTATGAAACGGTTAATGAATGAAAACGTTCTCCGACAATATCCAACAATGTTATAATCCAAATTAAAGGATGGTAATATCAAATGGATGATGTGGAACTATTAATCGAACAACTCCAGGCAATTGCCCAAACAGGTAAACATTACAGCAAGGACGTTTTTGATCGTGAACGCTATGATCAATTGGAAATTGTCGCCAAAAAGTTAACAACAAGATTGACCAATAATGTCACTCCAAAACAATTAGGCATATTCTTTGATTCCGATACAGGTTATGTGACACCTAAGATTGACGTCCGTGCCGCTACCTTTAAGGACGACAAAATCTTACTCGTTCGTGAAAAAAACAGTGGCGAATGGTCTATCCCTGGTGGCTGGGGCGATATCGGCTATTCAGCCGCTGATATTGCGGTCAAAGAAACCTTTGAGGAAGCTGGCATCAAGGTTAAGCCTCTAAAAATGATATCTATTAAAGATATGCAAAAAAATCACTATCCAAAGAAGAATTTAAACTACGTCTATAAAATATTCTTTGAATGCACTCCTGAAGAAAGTGATATTCACAGTGGTGTCGAGACATCTGACGTTAAATATTTCACACTTGATGAGGCAATGACTTTAAATTTATCACTCGCACGCAATATGCCAGATGATTTCAAACGTGCCTTTGAGTGTCATCATTCACAGCAATGGACAACTTATTTCGACTAAAAAAGCATTGCCACTTTATAACTTAGCAATACTTTTCAAAAATCGTCTTTTACTTCTAGAATTAGTGATAATAATAACCTGTGCATCGTCTTTCTTGTATTTTTTTATCAGGCCAAGCAATCGGTCATTATCATATGAAAGAATCATCTTTAAAAATTCCAAGTAATCACTGTCCAAATGCTCACTGAACTGTTCCGGCATCTCCATTCTGCTTCCTTTATCAATTCGCCATAATAAGGAACGTCTCAATACTCTAGATAATGACTTTATTTTGTTTACCTTCAGCCAAATAATGATATCAGCGTTTGGAACTCTCAAGTTCATATTTCGAGAATAATTACCATCAATAATCCAGTTCTTCTGATTCATAAATAATTCTTGTTGGCGATCGAACCACAATTTAGCATTGTCAGAGTAATCCGTGGTATGCCAAAGACTATCAAGGTGTAGCAATGGATAATCGGTAATTCGTGCAATCTTCTTTGACAGAGTTGACTTACCTGTGCCAGAGTTTCCTACAACAATAATATGCATCATTATGACCTCCGAACAGTTTTTAAAGCTACTATAGCATAATTGTGACTCGCAACAGTCCTACATTCGGTCCAGTAGCTTTAACGGGCTGTGACATAACTATTTTTGCCCTAAATATGCAGTATAAACGTGTAACAGAACATAGCTTTTTCCGCTTAACCCAAAAAAGACAAGCAATCCAAAATCGGATTGCTTGTCTTTTTTACCTTAATGCTTGAAAGTTGACCATGTTTTGTCACACTCTCTAAAGCAAATGTGCATCTTTCAATAACTCTTCAATGTATGTGCCATGGACTTTCTCCATAACTTTCTTTTCAACCATACGTTCCTTAAATGGCAACTTGATATCTTCAATCTTCTTCTTGCCATCCAAGTAGTAGATTGCTCTCATCAATGTACGAACATCGAATGCTGAGCCAAATACTTCTGGAACACCACGGTCAACGTTTAGCAATGTGTAAACGGCTTCCATAGCTGTTCTGACTGAATATTCAGTTGTAAAGACGGTGTCACGTTCTGTTTCAGCAAAGTTACCGATAAATGCTAAATTCTTTGAACCTGTTGGAACTACTAATGGACGATCTCCAACTTTTCTAGGCATGAAGTATGATGTGATATATGGCATGTGTGCTGGAATTGTATTGGCATGGTTTTCAGCGATGTCCTTGATTCTGTCTGTTGGAACACCGATGTGATATAGCCACTCTTCACATAATTCATCACCAGTACATTCTGTGATCTTCTTATTAACAAAGTTACCTGGTTTGTCTGAGAATAGTCCGTATACCCAAACTACCAATTCGTTATCTTTTTGTCTCTTAAAGTGTTTTTGACGACTGATTGAGTATCCATATAGCCAGTTAGAATCCTTAATACTTACAGGACCACTTGTAACGATTGAGCCACTGTGTGGATCCTTTTGACTGATTTTTTCAATATATGGAGTTACTTCGTCATCTGTTAAAGTAATTGTTCCGGAAATTGTCCAGTTTGCTTCTGGAATGTTCTTGCAGAATACGTCAGGATCACCAAAGGCTTTATCTTGTTTTGCCAAGTTTTCCCATAGTGACCAGCTGCTGCCCAATTCGTGCTCTGTTGGTGCTGGGTGAGTCTTATCACCATAAGTTGTACTTTCAGTAATTGAACCGTTTGTAACAAAGACTAGGTCATTTTCTGTCAAAGCAACCGTGCTATCTTTGCCATCAGTTGTCATATCGATTTCTGTAGCAACCTTGGAACCATTTGATGTATCAACTTTAATGTTGTTGACGTGAGTATTGTATGTAAATTGAACACCCTTGTCTTCCAAGAATTTGATCATTGGTTGAATTAATGATTCATATTGGTTGTACTTAGTAAATCTCAATGATGATAGGTTTGATAGTGAGTCAATATGGTGACAGAAACGCATCAAGTAACGTCTCATTTCCATAGCACTAGCCCATGGCTCAAAGGCAAACATTGTTGACCAATATAGCCAGAAGTTTGAGTGCAAGAATTCATCAGTGAAGACTTCATTGATCTTCTTACCATCCAAATCTTTTTCAGGTGTCATTACAAGGTCAAGTAATTCTTGAACAGCCTTAGGTGTCAAAGTTAAATCACCTTCGGTTGGCAATTCCTTACCTTGATCTTGAATAACTCTACCATGTGAGAAACTTGGGTCTTTCTTGTTCAACCAATAAAATTCATCCAAAACTGAAACATCTGGATTTTCCAATGAAGGAATTGATCTGAACAAATCCCAAAGTGTTTCGAAGTGAGGTTCCATTTCTCTGCCACCACGGATGATGTAGCCTTTTTGTTCGTTCCAAATACCATCCATACTACCACCGGGTAGAGCAAGTTCTTCGAGAACATGGATCTTGTCGCCTTTCATTTGACCGTCACGTACAAGGAATGAAGCTGCAGCCAATCCAGCTAGACCAGAACCTACAATATATGCTGACTTGTCATCAACGCCTTCTGGTTTCATTGGTTTCGCAAATGCTTCATAATTACCATTACTTCTATACATAAGAACCACCTCTTGATTAAATTAGCTTCCGTATGTAACTGCTTACACCTTGAATATAGTTCTAATGGTGTTCAGATGCAATAGTAAAAGTGTGACTTTTTAGTGAATTTTAGATTTACTTTTTAATAATTTTTGAGACAAATTTTAAAAAGAGTGGTATTTGAGATAAACTCAAATATCACTCTCATTTTTAGAATTCTTCGTAAACAGCGGGATCTTGATTCTTATTGCGACCATCTGGCTTCGTCAATGAATTGATTTTTTCCATATCAGTATTTGAAATTTCAAAATCAAAAATATTCATGTTTTCGCGTTGTCTGACTGGTGAAGCAGACTTTGGAATTGGAATCGTATCCAATTGATGTTCCCATCTAAGGATAATTTGTCCAACGGATTTATGGTATTTTTCGCCCAAGGAAATCAATGCTGGATCTTCAAGCACAGAACTGGCACGACCAAGTGGACTCCAATCCATCGTTACAATACCGTTATCATGATCAAAATCACGCATCTCTTTTTGATTAAAATATGGATGCAATTCAATTTGGTTAATGGCTGGCAAAATGCCAGTTTCTTTTTGGAGTTTTTCTAAGTGTTCTGGCAAGAAATTGCAGACACCAATCGACTTAACTAAACCAAATTTTTGGGCATCGATCAAAGCTTGCCATGCTTCAACGTACATTCCACGTTTAGGATTAGGCCAATGTAACAGATACAAGTCAAAATAATCTAAATGTGCTCGATAAAGTGACTCCTGCAAGGCTGTAATTGCATCATCATAAGCGTAGTAGCGACCTGGTAACTTCGATGTTACAGTCAACTTATCACGATCAATGCCACTTTCAGAAATAGCACGTCCGACCGTACCTTCATTTTCATAATTATAAGCAGTATCAATCATTTTATAACCATTATTAATGGCTGACACAATACTTTGAACGCCAGTCCGACCATTCAACTTATATGTCCCGAATCCAAAATCAGGGATTTGTTGACCATTATTTAATTTGTACATAAAAATGTCCCTCCTCAATAAACCATTATTAACTTACAACATTTTTGGGCGTGAGACAAATATCTCATTTAATTTAGGGTAAAGAAAAAGCACTACATCATCCTAGACGTAATGCTTTAGACTACTTTACAGAAATCTTTGGAATGTGCAAAGCAGCCATTTTTAAATCACAGGTAGGCTTTACCTGCACAACCCATAATACAGTCTTTTCATACAAATTACCAGCTTTATTTTCATTCATTCTCAATCATGTTATAAATTTGCTTGGCAATTGGTTTAGCATCAGCTGCGATACGGGAGTAATTTTCCAAAAGAATCACCGCATCTTTCCCATTATTAGAGATGTGAGCAATGCCTTGGAAGCCGTAGCCCCAACCATTAGCGAAGTTATCATTCTTACCATGATACATTCCTCCGCCATAGGTGCTGACACTACCCTTCTTAAATAAAATCTTACGTGACTTCTTGGTTAACATTTTGCCACGCATAATATATTTCTCAACTTTGTATAAATCGTTAACGCTCATATAAACTTGGCCGGTACCGAGTTCATCGAATTCGAAAAACTTCTTTGTATAAAAGGCGTTCTTGTAATCCAAACGAGCAGACAGCGGATCGGGATTATTATAGCCAGTTGCCTTAGTGATACCAGGTTTTTCGTCATAGGCGAAGATAGTATGTTTTAGATGTAATTTCTTAATATATTCTTTGGTAAACAATCTTTGATACGACTTTCCAGTAATCTGTTCCAAAATACCACAGAGCAAATTGAAATTGACTGGCTGATAGTTCCATTTATTATAGGAAAGTTCTGAGAAATGGACACTGTTGATATCGGCCGCAATAATACCTGAATCGGGCAAAATTTGATCAGGTCCAACCTCGCTTAAAACAAGGCCTGAAGTCATATCCAGCATTTGTCTGATAGTAATTTTATTACTACCAGGAATAGTTGGATAAAATTTACTCAACTTATCCGTCAAACTCAACTTGCCTTTTTGTACTTCTTTCATAACTAAGGCAGCGGTTAAAGTCTTTTGAACTGAATCAATCTCATAAGCCGTGTTCTTTTCATTGCTAAGACTAACCGCATAGTCAGAATACCCACGACTAGTTTGATAAACCGTTTTGCCATTCTTAACAACCAACAGACTGCCAGAGAATCCTTTTTGATTAAGCAAACCGTCGATATTTTGATCCAATTGACTCCCAACTGAGGCATCCACGGTAGCCTCACCAGAAGCAGTTACCGGCATGCTTCCCAAGATTATAGCTAAAAGCATTAAAACTGGTAGAAAGATTTTCTTCATAATATATTCACCTATGAAACCTACAAATAAGTGACCTTCCTCATAATTAATTATAAATTATTTTTCAAAAAAGCAATAATAATAAACTCACAGATTGAATGGCTAATGCCGTTTCCAGAGCTGAGAGTATTCATCTGCTGCGCGGTACGGTCCTAGCCACAGTGCGGTCTCGGACCTCGGTTGAAGCCTTTCCACAGACCGGAAAGTCTCCAACTCGCCCGGTGGTGTAATTGCTAAAGCAATAACGCCACTTTTGCTGCTGATGAATACTCTCAGCTCTTCCAACTAATTTATTTTTACAATGATGGTTACATCAACTAATATCAGATAATCATTCAGACATATGAGGAACTAATAATTTGTTACCGATATATTAACGTCGACCATATTCCGATATTTAAGGGGCGCTGGATGCAAGATTATTTGAATATATTCACATTCAGTTATTACCAATTAATTAGTCGGAAGAGCTGGGAAATATTTGTGTGCCGTGGTAGTGGTATAAGTACGGAAGGAATCTTCCTTACTTATACCACCGGGCGTGTTTGGAGCCTTGACGAATTGTGTCAAGGCTTCAAACCGAGGTTCGAGACCGCCTTCTGGCTCGGACCGTTCCGCACAGCTTGAGAATATTTCCCAGCTCTGGAGACGGCATGTTTAACTAGAAAAGATGACGTACTAAACTAGCGCTACACGTTATACTACCAAACTTGCAATATGGTAGAATATAGCCATTAAGATAAGAAGGAGATTTAAATGAATACAATAATTATAATTGTTGTCATCTTAGTAATAATCGCCGCATACGCTGGCATGTACAACAGTCTTGTTAAATACCGCAACCGTGCTCGTGAGTTCAGTTCACAAATTGACGTTCAACTAAAGCGTCGTACTGATTTGATTCCTAACTTAGTTGAAACTGTTAAAGGTTATGCTACTCACGAAAAGGAAACTTTAGCACGTGTTGTTGAAATGAGAAATAACGTTAACACCGCTAATTCATTACAAGACAAAGTCGATGCCGATAACGAATTGACTGGCGCCTTGAGACAAGTCTTTGCTTTAGCAGAAAATTACCCTGATCTTAAAGCCAACCAAGAATTCTCTCAATTAATGGAAGAACTTTCAAATACTGAAAATAAAGTTTCATACGCACGTCAAGCTTACAATAGTCAAGTACAGGCTTACGATACAGCCATTCAAACGTTCCCTCGTAACATCATTGCTGGAATTCACGGCTTCAAAGAAATGAATTTCTTGCAAATTCCTGATGTTGACAAAGAAGCTCCAAAAGTTAAGTTTTAACCGAGGTCACTTATGATTTACGAGCAAATTGATCGTAATAAACGTAAAACCTACTTGATATTTTTCGTCTTCTTTTTGATACTAGCCGCTATTGGTAGTTTCTTAGGACTCTACTTTTTTGACAATCTCTACTCAGGGATAGTTATTGCTCTCGTCATCGCGATTGTTTACACACTAATTACCTATTTTCAATCTACTAGTATCGTAATGCAAATGAACGGTGCAAGAAAGCTAAATTCAGCGAAAGATGCTCCAGACCTTTGGCATATTGTCGAAGATTTATCGATGGTAGCTGATATCCCTTTGCCAGACATTTATATTATTGATGACCCGAGCCCTAATGCCTTTGCGACTGGCCGTGATCCACAGCATTCAGCAGTGGCTGTAACAAGCGGTTTGTATAAAATGATGGACCGTGAGGAACTTGAAGGAGTTTTGGCTCATGAAGTTTCCCACATAAGAAATTACGACATCCGTGTCTCAACAATTTCAGTAGCTTTATCTTCAGCGATAATTTTAATTTGTTCCATTATCGGTAACGCCTATCGTTGGTGGATTCCAATGCGAGACGATGACCGAGACAACAACAATTCTGGAGTAATCCGAATCGTCTTGTGGGTTATCGGTTTAGTCTTTGCCATTATCGGACCATTAATTGCCAGTTTAGTACAAATGGCAATTTCCAGAAATCGTGAGTATTTAGCTGACGTCTCTGGAGCTGAATTGACAAGAAATCCTCAAGGATTAATTAATGCTTTGGAAAAATTAGAAGATAGCACCAAGCCAATGAAACGAGTTGACGATGCCAGTGCCGCTTTGTACATTGACGATCCTACTAAGAAAAAACATTTTTCCGGACTATTCGATACACATCCACCATTGGATAAACGAATCGAAGCTCTGAAAAAGACATTTCAATAAAAATAAAAAGAAGCTGATAAATTTTTCAGCTTCTTTTTTGGTTAGTAAGTTTCAAAGAGATTTACATTTTGTATATTATTTTGTTTAAGTCATAACTCCCATGTTTAACAAAAAACAGAAATCATAAATAACCTTCCAAACAACGAAATATCTAGTCGGAAGAGCTGAGAAATATTAGTGGGCAGTGAAAGTGGCGTTATGACTTTAGCCATTACACCACCGGGCGTGTTTGGAGACTTACCGGTCTTTGGTAAGTCTTCAAACCGAGGTCTGAGACCTTGGCTCAGGCCAGTCCGCACAGCCAGTGAATATTTCTCAGCTCCTCCGACGGCACCCCACCCCAATATACGAATTAAATATCATCAATAAGTAAATAATGTTCAAGATTTCTGAAAACTTATGATAAAATCAAAATGAAGATAATTAATCTTCGTAGTGAGGGGATATTTATATGTATATGTTGTTACTAGTCGTTTTGGGGGCAATCGTACTGTTTACCACTTTTATGGTTAAACCCAAACGTCGGATTCATCGACGCTTAGTTTCTCTGGGACTTTTGTTAGTCGTCGTTGGGGGTTCAGGAATCTATGAATCCTACCAAAACAATGGAACTAGTCTGGGTGACAATCCACGGCAAGTGGAAAAGACCACCACGTCATCTAGTTCCAATTTGGCCAATTTAAACTATCAGACGGATCAAGAAATTGAAGTCAACAACAATACGCCTACTTTCACAAAAGCCGAACTAAATGTCTCGCAAGGTCCTTGGCAACGTTTCGCTGACTTGGACAATTTAAACCGAGCCATTCAGGCCGATGCATTATTGAGTAAAAGTTTGATGCCTACCGCAAAGCGTGAACCTCTTTATGTCAATCCAACTGGTTGGCACAATAAGAAAATTAACGGCGGATGGCTATATAATCGTTCGCACCTAATTGGTTATCAATTGACAGGACAGAACAATAATCCTAAAAATTTGATGACAGGAACTCGTTCACTGAACTCTCCTGAAATGCTCAAACATGAAAACGATATTGCTTATTACATCAAGCAAAATCCTAACAATTACATTAGGTATCGTGTTAAACCGATATATCGTGGCAATGAATTAGTGGCTCGAGGGGTTCAAATGATGGCTGAATCGTTGACACAAAGCGGTCAGCCGGACAATGGAATTTCTTTTAACGTTTACATTTTCAACGTTGAAAAAGGTGTCAAGATTAATTATAGTGATGGTACCAGCGTAGTTAACAATAATTATTAGGAGATGGTCGTAGTGCAATACAGTACAGGTGATAAGGAAATTTTTGATCTAATCAATAAGGAAGAAAATCGACAAAATAGAAATATCGAATTGATTGCTTCCGAAAATATCGTTTCTGACAATGTTAGAAAAGCCCAAGGTTCAGTTTTAACAAACAAGTATGCTGAAGGTTATCCAGGGCACCGTTACTATGGTGGTTGTGAATACATCGATCAAGTCGAACAAATAGCAATCGATCGAGCTAAGAAATTATTCAACGCCGAATATGTCAACGTTCAACCACATTCAGGCTCACAAGCTAATGCTGCCGCCTATCAAGCTGTTTTAAAACCTGGTGACTCAGTTCTAGGTATGGATTTAAATGCGGGTGGTCACTTAACACACGGTTCAAAAGTTAATTTCTCAGGTAAAATGTATAACTTCCATTCATATGGTGTTAATGCTGAAGGTTTAATTGACTATGACGACGTCCAAAAAATTGCTGAAGAAGTTCAACCAAAACTTATCGTTGCTGGTGCTTCAGCTTATAGCCGTATCATCGATTTCAAGAAGTTTAGAGAAATTGCTGATTCAGTTGGCGCTTACTTGATGGTCGATATGGCTCACATTGCTGGACTCGTTGCGGTTGGATTACACCCTACTCCAGTTGGAGTTGCCGATATTGTTACTACAACTACTCACAAAACACTCAGAGGCCCCCGTGGCGGTATGATTTTAGCTAAGGCTGAACTTGGTAAGAAACTTAATTCAGCTGTCTTCCCTGGTACTCAAGGTGGTCCATTGGAACACGTGATTGCTGGTAAAGCTGTTGCTTTTGGTGAAGACTTACAACCAGAATTCAAAAATTACATGGAACAAGTTATTAAGAATGCTGCCGCTATGGCAAAAGTTATCAACGATGCTGATAATTTATCAGTTCTAACTGGTGGTACAGACAACCACTTGCTAAACGTTGTTTTAACTGACTGTGACTTGAATGGTATGGAAGTTCAAAACTTGCTTGATACTATTCACATCACAACTAATAAGGAAGCTATTCCTAACGACCCATTGCCTCCTAAATTTACATCTGGCCTTCGTTTAGGTTCCCCTGCTATCACATCAAGAGGATTTGACGAAGAAGACTGTGAAGAAGTAGCACGTATTATTGTTGATGCTATCAAGTATCACGATGATCCTGAAAAACTTCAAGAATTAGATGCACGTACTAAAGCTTTGACTGACAAACATCCAGTTGACTTTAACTAAATGGAACTACACAAAAAAGCCGTCGAATTTTTCGACGGCTTTTTCATATCTATATTTTCTAATAACTTAAATCAAACCAAACTTTTGGAAATGTTCCTTTAGATAATCAATAGTTAAACTATGTGACTTTTCAATAAGTTGTTGAGGAGTACCAGCAGCCATTAATTTACCACCTGAAGAACCACCTTTAGGTCCCAGATCAATCATATAATCTGCATTTGCCATCAAATCCAAATCATGCGTAATAATAATGACGGTTGCACCCTTCTCCTTGAGTTTGTTGATAACTCCAAGCAATGTCTGTACATCTTGAGGATGTAATCCCACTGATGGTTCATCAAAAACAAATAATGTCTGGGATTGTTTCTTATTCAGATGGTTAACTAGCTTAAGCCGTTGTGCTTCACCACCGGACAAACTAGGAGTACTTTCACCTAAATGTAAGTAACTCAAACCAATATGTAGGAAGTTTTAAATGTGCAAATAGAAGATAAGATTTTCACGAATCACAAACCAAATTTTAAAAAATTACTGAACTTTGGATTTAAGAAAGTGGACAATATATATACTTTTTCAATCGAAATTCCTGACACTGACCTTGTGATTTTACTGACTGTTGACAAAACAGGACAATTGACTGGCAAGGTTATTGATAAGAATTTTAATTCTGAATACAATAATTTCCGCTCCAATCAAGTTCTGGGTTCCTTTGCATCAGATGTGAAGAAGAGATACACTGACTTACTGAAAAAAGTTGCTGAAGAGTGTTTTGATTTTAATCCTGTAACAACTGGACAAGAGTGGATTATTCCAGCCAATCCTAAATATTTTGATTTGGCAAAGGCTTTCGCACAGAATCCCACCATTACTTGGAAGCAATCAACGAGTATTAAGGCGAATGACATTGTCTACATATATGTTGCTGCACCTATCTCCGCTTTGATTTATAAGTGTTTAGTAATAGATACAAATATTCCATATAATTATCATGATAAAAACCTAGCCATGAAATATGTTATGAAGATTCATTTAATTAATACATACAAGCCTGCTCAATATCCTTTAGACAAACTGAAGGCTCTGGGAGTTAAAGCTGTCCGAGGTCCTCGTCATTTACCTAAAGAATTGACTGCTGATTTGAATAAAAACTAAATACGAAAAAGTCGTCGAAGTTTTATTCGGCGACTTTTTCGTACATCAATCATTTTTTATTCTGGGACAACATCTTTTGAAACAAATTTGGTATTTGGATTTGAACCAGTGTAGTTATAAATACTGTTTAATCCATCTAAATCTTCTGGCCATTCGGCGCTCATAGCAGTAGCATTGTCTGACATTCCTAACGCAGCAGGATTACCCGTATAAATTAATGCAGCACGATGTCCGAAATGACCTACTTGTCCAGGTCCATATGAGATATTGTTATCATCGTCATACCAACCCTTTAAAAGATAATAAGCAACATCCCGATCTGATTTCATTCCTTCATATTGACCATATTCAAGAATATCATCATATCCAATGCTGTCGAGATTATCTTCTGTATCTCTAGGTCTAGTAGAATGATCCAGTGTATCGCCAACTTGTTGATATGCACGATGATTGGCATATTCAAACATTTCAGCTGTCGTCGTAGTCATAGGAGTTCCATTAGCAGCATGTAAAGCATTAAGATATTTGATGAAATATTGATTAATCCGTTGAATGTTAGGTGTGTAATTCAAGGAAGGATTCGTATTATCATATAATCTTTTAGCATTATTAGCCTTTAAATATTCTTTAGTAGCAACTTGATAATATGCTTCACCATTGTGGGTAAAAATTCTACCAACTAACCAATTACTATTTGGTCCTAAAGCACGGTCAGTAATCAGCTTGCCATCTTCACGATACAAACTGGCAACGTTGTTATTAACGCTGGCAACTTTAGCAGCATCAGCATCTTTTTGAGAAAGCATCATTGCTCCAGTTGCTGAAGCTAATAATGCCATAGATAAAATCAAATTTTTGACAGTCTTCATAAATTAATCCCCCAGGAGTTATATTTTGTGATTAAATACTACTCCCGCCATGGAAGTATATATCTTTAACCCATTCATTTGTCGCAACACGGTAATATTGGGCACCATCATAAGTTTTAACCTTATCTGTATACCAATCAGTATTATTTCCTAAGGCTCTATCTGATAAATTATAAATTTCGCCTGTTTTTGTAGAGAAAGCTACTAAAGGACAAAAAGTCCCCTTGTCATTTCTAACAGTAATAACTTCCACACGTTTTTCTATCGTCGCAGTTTTAGGAGCCATTTTAGGATCACTTGGAGTATAAGTTGGTGCTTGTAGCACTCTTAATCCAGTGGCCGTTCGTAAAACTGTAATTTTACTTGGACTTGCAACATGTTTATCTACCAATGGTGCGTTAATTGTTTCCATCCCACCAACTTTAGGAATCCAAACATAATCTAATGTCTCAACACTTCGCTCTTGTCCATCGACATTTACATACATTGGAATAGCTACAGGACCAACCTTATCTGGATCAAAGTTAAAATCAAGTGATTCAGCATTAACTGTCTGTGCAGCCAAACCTGTCGTTAAAACAGGACTTAGAGCTCCTAGCAAACCCAATGACATCACGCAGATAGTAAGACTTTTTTTTAATTTTAAACTAGTATATTTCATATTTTAGTTAGTCCCCACAGCAATACTACCTGAAGCTTTCAAATCGTTAAATGAAACCCATTCATCGGTAGCGACACGTCTCATATTTTCATTATTAACTATACCAACTCTATCTGTATACCATGAAGTGTTTGGAGCCAAAACACGGTCAGTGATTACTTTGCCGGCTGACGTATAAAGTTTTGCTTGTCTGCTAGTTGTTACAGTTGCCACATCTGGAAAAATTTGAATACCATCGTTTTCCTTAATCCATTCATTTGGAGCAACACGATAATAGGTTGTACCATCAACTGTTAACTTTCTATCAATTTTCCAAAGTGAATTCTTTGGCAATGTAGCAGAAGTAGCTTTACCGTTTCCATCATATAACTTGGCATTAACTGTTGTTGAGTATATTCCATCATAGTTGATTCCGGTTGCTGGTTTTTGATTGTTTTGATCGCCAGTACTTTCAGAACTTGTACCAACAGTTACCACAACATCTTTAGATCCTAAGATAGTAGGAGTAGCATCATTACCATAAAAATCACTACCCTTTGGTTCTCCAGCAACATAAGCAAGTTTTACATGGAAAGTAACGCCGGCTCCACTTTGCAATACTTTATTAATATCGGCTGGCTTTAAGTTTCCAGAAATACTGCCATCATTAGCAGTGGCTGTCATAAGAACCCCAATATTAGGGTTGTTAAAGAATAAATCATCACCATTAGCATTATCATTAAAACTGGCAAATAAATCATTTGTTAAATTTTTAGATGCATCAGCATATCTATCAAAAACAGGACTTTGTGGTGTTAATTGATCAGTTCCATAACTAAAAATACCGTCAGAACCCATGACATATCCCATTTCCATATCTTCAGTTCTCACAAGATTGTTTCCTGACTTGATAGTAACTTGATTCTTAACTTCACCTAACCACTTTTGAACATCAGCTTGACTAACCCCACTAACGGCATCAGCCTTAACAGTAGTTTCTGTAGTTGAACTAATCACTGGCATAGCAATTGGTGCAACGGCCAACAATGTAGCAGCGGTAATCCCCATATATTTAATCATTTTCTTCAAAATCGTATCCTCCAATAACATTTATTTACTGCTAAATTCTAGCAAATAGATATGTCACTATATGGCAAAAATAACAGTGTATAAAAATTTCTCAAAATTATTTTTATAAATGGTAAAAGTGCCGTCAATATTAAATATGACGACACTTTTTTAGATAATATTCAAAATAATCAAACCGTTATAAATATTCAATCCAATTACAAAAACAACGACGACTTTATACAAATTGAGCACAAATTTATTCGATGCTCTCGCACTGATAGTTGATCCTAGATAACCACCAACAATCGCTGAAACCATTATAAATGGTAGTAAATGTAAATCAATTGGCAATTTATGCAACACAGGCACGAGTGAACTCAATTTCATAAACTGTGAAAAAAATATTGAAGCAATGGAGTAAATGGCTGCCTTTTTAGCATCAAAATTGAAGATAAAAATCAACAATGCCACATTTATTGGTCCTCCACCGATACCTAAGAATGTTGAAAGCGTTCCTAGAAAAACACCACTCAATAGGAAAAGAATCGTTGAAGTACGTTTGGAAAATTTCCAGCCACTGTTTTTTGAAAATAGCAGTGCCAATATTAAACTGATTACAACAACAATAATTTGAACGAGATTAAGCATTTTATCATTATTCAAAATGCCTTTGAGAAACATGAACAACCAATCACCTAATTTACCACCAAACAGTGAACCCATCGAGAGATATAGCACTTCACCCCAATTCATATCAATATTTTTCTTAGTGTTCTTGATTGTGGAGACAATTGACATGATAAAAACAGCAAAACTGGAATAAAAGTTGATTGCGACTAGTGGATCATGACTGACAGCGTCCAAAACGGGTTTAATAATCACGCCGCCACCCATACCAGAAATTGCCCCAACGGTATTTGAAAAAACAATTACTAAAACATATAAGATGATTTTATCCATTATTTTCACTCCAAAAGCGCTGGTATCAGGTGCTTAAAATCATTCATCATCAAAAATTATACGGAATGAATTTTTTTGAAGCAGCAAAATTGTGGAGATTTATATATTTATAACGGAATATCTCGTACCATAATTTAGACCAGAAAAAAAGATTGCTTTCGCAATCTCAAGTTTAACTAACTATTTGAATGTAACTGTATCTGCATCAACCCATTCATCGGTTGCTACACGATACATCAATTTACCATCGATTGTTGCTTTCTTATCTGTAAGAAATGCTGAGTCCTTAGCTAAAGCACGGTCAGTTATTTTCTTACCTTTACTGTTATAAAGCGTTGCAGTTTCATTGGCATGTACCACACCATTAATATTTTGATATTCAACAACATGATCATCATGAATCCATTCGTGTGTCGCAACTCTATGGTGCCATTCACCTTGGAAAAAGGCATATCGATCCGTATACCAGTCAGTTGATTTTTCTAGCCCTCTATCTTCAACAATGCCTGTATTTCTAAACTTAGTTAAATTCTTATATTTACTACCATGAGTTTGAACGTAAGAGTCATTGAAGTGGAAAACTTTAACGTCATCCGCCCTTACCCATTCGTCATTACCAAGGTTATAATACTCAACGCCATTAACCGTATTGACTTTATTTGTTTCGAAATCTGTTATTTCTTCTGTAAGTTTCTTTGTACCTTTTTTGTTACCACTAAGATTGTAGATATCTAACTCTGATTGATCAGTCATAATATTGGTTGTATCAATATTCTTTACACTGGAATTACCTGCACCCGTTCCAGAACCTGAACGATTTGTTACTGTGACTATTGATGTAGCATAAACATCAGATCCCTCTTCGTAGTAATATACAACTTTATATGTTCCAGGTGTTGAGGTATCAAGATTACTTATGTCTACATATAAATCCTCAATTGGAATATTGTCTCCTTTTCCATCAATTGCGGTTTCCAAGCCATACCTATCTTCCCATGTATCCCCAACCTTTAAATTAACATTTTTTGCAAATATTTTTGGATCATCTGCGGGAATAATAAATGGTTGATAAAATTGCATTGGTACTCTTTCTTCCTTTCCATTTATAGTTACCGTCTGATGAAAATTAATCACTAATGTATCTTTAAATTTATTATAATTGAATTTTGAATTACTTTTTAATTCATTAATGTCAAAAGTAAAAATAAATGGATATTCCGTATTATAGAACTCATCTTCTTCTAATTCTCTATTGTTAATTTTAGCAAAAAAAGTTACACTGCCAGTTACTATCCTTTTGAATGAATCACCCCTAAAGTATTCACTTAAATCAACCACTAACTTATCATTTTCAATTGTGACTTCATCTAATGTTATCTTTTGCGCGGAAAAATAGGCAGATTTATTTCCTATTCCACGCATTTCACTAAACACATCAAAGTCTGAAATACCCATATCATGAAATTCATATCTTACCATGGATTTAAATTTGTTCACTAGCACTAGATTTAAAACTGGATTATAAAAATGCAAAAAGTCAATTCCACCTAAATATTGAATACCTTCTATATTATCAACATCTTTTAGATGAACTACAGCTTCAGTAATGTCCATCATCTTTTCTTGAGTTATACCATCAACATCACTTCCCAATAAAATAGCAATTATTTGTTGTAGCTCTGGATCCGGCATCCATTCATTAATATTTTCATTTGATCCATTTTCATCGGCTTTTACCAACTCAATTCTCATAAAATCAGAAACTAATTTAGGATTTATTACAGCTGTTGCTATCAAAGTTCCAGCAGATAATCCAGTGGCAGCTATCATTATTCGTCTTTTCATAATATTCACTTCCTTTATTGTGATTTATTTAACTTTTAGAATAATTTTATATAATTACCTGTAACTTTGTCACGTATAAACACAACAAAAAAGATTGCTTTCGCAATCTTAGATGTAACTTCCTATTTGAATGTAACTGTATCTGCATCAACCCATTCATCGGTGGATACACGATGCATCAATTTACCATCGATTGTAGCTTTTCTATCAGTGAAGAATGTTGAACCTTTTGCCAATGCACGGTCAGTCACTTTCTTACCTTTACTGTTATAAAGTGTTGCAGTTTCGGTAGCATTTACAACACCACTAGCGATTTCATACTTCACAACATGGTCATCATGTACCCATTCGTGTGTTGAAACTCTATGGTGCCATTCACCATCGAAATATGCAGAACGGTCTGTATACCAACTAGATGATTTGTCTAAAGCTCTGTCTGTTAAGGTGCCTGTATTTCCAAAATCAGTTAAATTCTTAACTTTACTTCCATGTGTTTGAATGTAAGAGTCAGTATATTCGAACACAGCAACATCCTTTGCGCTTACCCATTCATTATCACCAATTTGGTAATACTCACCACTATCAAGTTTGTTTACTTTTTCTGTAGTGAAATCAGTTATTTCGTCTGTAAGTTTCTTTGTTCCTGTTTTCTTCCCTTCTGAATTATAGATATCCAATGTAGGTTTATTCGTCATGATGTCAGTTTTGGGGATTACTTCGATGTTTGGTTTCTCTGCACCTGGTTCTCCTGTATCTGGTTCTCCTGTATCTGGTTCTCCTGTATCTGGTTCTCCTGTATCATTTACAACAACTGTTGTAGTTGCAGTTGCAAGAACTTCTGAATTAAGTTCATACGTATATATCACCGTATGTGTGCCTTCTGTTAAACCATCCACATCTTCCGTCACTTTCATCTTAACCCCATCAATTTCAACTTTAATTTCCTCCAACGGAATTTGCTTCTTAAATTTATCTGTTGCAGTTTCAATGTTAGCGCTAGGTTTCCATGTATCACCATCATTTAGTGTACTGCCACTTACCTTGAGAACTGGAGCATATTCATTGATAGTATAAGGTTGTATTATTGTTGTTGTAACGTCAGAAGTTATTCCCCATAAAAACAAATTATCTAAATTCTGTTTTAAGACTACCTTAATTTCACCGAAAGACTTTCCATCAGCAGATTTATTACTATTATTAAGTAAATCATCAAATACAATCTTTCTATTACCATCAAATACAGGCTTTACAGTTTTACCATTAACTGTTAGTTCATTAATTGTTATTTTATTTGATACACTATCACCGATAGATTCTGATAGATCTATAGTTGAATTATACGCATCTAATTCAATATTATCTTTTAGAAGCTCCACATTACTTTTAACATTTTTAGTTCCACTTATCTTAGATAAAACATCAAAATTAGTTATTTTATTTCCTGACAGAACCAATTGATTTAATCCACTAATTTTCTCAAGCATTGAAATATCTTCAATTGACGTATCAATAATCGTCAATTTCTTTAATGCTGTAATGTTTTCTATTCCTTCCAAACTATAAAATTGATTACCCCATAGAAGTAACTCTGTCAGTTTTTCACTTTTCAAATCTTCAGGCATTAATCTAAAAACCGATTTCCCTAATGCTACTGAAATAACCACCCGTAAGTTCCAATCGGGTATCAATTCTTTAACACTCTTTTGATTTTCACCAGTATCATCTGCCAAAACCAACTCAGTCCTCATCAACTCAGAAGCTACCTTAGGATTTACCACCGCAGTTGCAATCAACGTTCCAGCGGACAAACCAGTTGCCGCCACCATTATTTTTCTTTTCATAATTGTCACTTCCCTTTTTGTGATTTATTTAACTTGTAGATAATCTTATAAAATTACCGGTAACTTTGTCACGTTTAAACACAACGCAAAAAAACAGACCTTATCAAAACTCGATAAGATCTGTTTTTTCATAACTAATTAATCATTTTCGGCATCAATGCCAGAAGTTGCTTTAGCATGTTGTTTATGTTCATATCTGTAATACAGAATGAATCCGACTAGTCCAAAGACAACTGGTCCGATAAGTGTCCAAAGGGCATCTGTATAAGCACCTTCCATGATTGGTTGTAGTACGGTAAAGATAATTGCGAACGCTAAAACTAAGAAGACGATTGTTGAAACTGTCCACATAGCTTTCTTGTTCTTATAGAATAAATATGGTTTTTCAATATCTTTATTTAAGTTAAAGAATGGATATGCACCTACCAAGAATAAGTAAGGTACAGTTGTTGAAACGTTAGCCATCAATGTCAAAACGTTATAAAGTGCCTTGGCATTTTTACCACCCATATCAACGATTAAGATAAGGACGATAACCACGATAGCTTGTACCCACATAGCATAAGCTGGCATACCATGTTTGTTTAACTTAGTTACCTTTGCAGGCCAGAAATCTTTGGGAGTACCCAATACGAAAGACTTCAATGGTGAATAGATCAAAACGAAGAATGCACCCATGTAAAGGATAAACATATCAAATCCAGTGAATCGAGCCAACCACTCACCTAAAGTGATAGCAGCGGCACTACCCAATCCAATATGTGTACCGAAAGTATAACCAAGGTTGCTCATCATAACATAAGTAATATTACCCAAGTTAACGTTACCTTTAGCAATAACAGCATTCCAGTTAGCACTCATTGACCAGCAGAGAATTGTTAGTGAATAAAGCAATGTAATAACACCTGCTGAAATCAAGACACCACGTGGGAAATCTTTCTTAGGATTCTTCATACTATCAGTAACACCACCGACAGATTCCATACCACCGTAAGCAAAGATTGCATAAACGATGAATGAAACCATGCCAAGTGGAGAAGCAAATGCTGGATTAGCTGAATGGATAAATGTATCTAATCCGTGAATTGGTTCTGCAGTGTGAAAACCTGACATAAATAGAACTGCCAAACTCAAGAAGAAGAAAATGACTTGCAAAAGAATTGTCATAATTCCTCCGAAATTTGAAACTTTTGAAATCTTATCCATACCTTGTGAAGCTGTGTATGTAACAAACACAATCCAAAGTACAGCTAGCAAACCGATAATTTGTGTTGCTGAAAGTCCAAACATGCCCCAAGTTTGCGTTGTATCGTGACCAGCAAACATTGTTGACAAAGGAATCCAAACTTTTGAAGAAGTTGACACTAGCCAAACTTCCCATGAAGCGAGCCACATAAATGTACCAATAAAGGCCCATTTAGCACCTACAGCTCCATCAATCCATGAATAAATTCCACCCTTAGCTTCGTTAAAAGCGGAACCATACTCTGCCATCATAAATCCTACGGGTAGGAAGAAGAATAAAGCAGCAAATACATACCACACAATACTTGCTAATCCCATCTGTTCATAAGCTACAGTTGTATTAGCAAATCCAAAGATCGCCGTGAAAATCATCATTATTAACCCAAATAATGTGATTGTTTTTGTCGGCGAATTACCATCATTCATTTTATAAAACCCCTCATTCAATTTTCAATGTACAAATTATAATTTCTATAAATTCATATCTGTCTTGAAGTTTAGAGGTGAAAAATCAGTCGAGTCCGTAATTAATTGAGCAATTAGCTCTTTATAGCCGTCAAGTGAAATTTTTGCCATTTCAAATGAAGCTTCGGTTAAATAATTAGGTAATTTATCATCATCTTTGCTCAAGGCTTCCCGATCAAAATCATTTAACTTCTTACGAAGTGTGATATTGATGTCCTTTTGCTTGGCTTGGAAATCTTTTCCAAGTTCTTTGTAGTGGCCGTCTAATAAAACTCCGGCTAGTTTATACGTCCAATAAGCTGACTTACTATCGTATGGAAGTTCACCAATTTTGTACTCTGCAGGTGTATCCGTCATCCCCATATAGAATGGCACATAAACACTCTGTGAAGCGACACCCATGGCTAACCATTGAACACAGGCGATTTCAGGGGCCATATCAGGTCTATTTTGTAAGACGTGAGACTCCTGAGTTTTAGCTAAACTAATTGGACGGTAACGCTTATTATTAGCAGACTTATTCAAAGGATCGAATTCAGTCTTCTGATAATGTGATGCCAAATAATCTTGCGCATCATCAACACTCAACAAACGATTGGCTTTCTTAACAAAAGCTAAATCTTCACTCTCAGGACTTTCATCAGTTGGACCTGAGAATTGTTGTTGACCCCACCAAACACGAGGCGTGCTGTAAATCTCATCAGACAAATCATGTGTTCCAAAGATTTCTCTGAAGTTAAAACCATCAGGTCTAGTATTCAAATGATTTTCAGAAACAAATTCTTTAATATCTTTACGAAATAAAAAGTTTTCTGAATCATTAAAATCAATTTCTTGAATAGCTAGTTGGTTGGCAACCACTGCGTAACTATCGTCGGGGATACGTTGTGCAACCCAATAGTGACCTGATCCACTTTCGAAATACCAAACTTCATCTTTATCAGAGAAGAGAACCCCGTTAGTTTCACAAGTACCATGATCTTCTATAATTTTACCTAGTCGTAAAACACCTTCCCGAGCAGTTTTAACATAAGGCAAAACAACTGTGATCATGGCTTCCTCGCCAATACCATTTTCATCAAGAGGATCAACGCCTAATACACGTTGGTTTGAATAAGCACTTTCAGTGGCACTCATTCCAACGCCATATTCGTTAAAACCATCCTCTTCAAATAATCCTTCTTTAAAGGTCCATTCAGGAGTGGCAGAATATTTATAGCGAATTTTAGGCAGGTCCATTTGAAAGTCATTGGCTTTAGAAACGAATTTTTGATCATCAGTAAATTCTTTATGTTCATGAATAACAAAGTGCTTTGGCCATGATGCTTTGGCGTCTTCGTTTCTGCCGATGATAGTTGAACCATCAACGGTTGCTTTCTTACCAATTAAAATACTAGTACAAGCTGATAAAGAACTTTTATTATATTCTAATGCCATTACTATCACCTTACTTAAATTTTACTGCGGTACCATATGCTGCAACTGTCTCCATATCTGCACTGATTGAGTCAGAATCAAAACGCATCATAACTACTCCGTCAGCTCCCATGTCCAAAGCATTTTGACGTAAACGGTCAATTGCAATGTCACGAGCCTCAGTCAATAGTTCTGTGTAAGCTTTGATCTCACCACCAACAATGTTCTTGAAGCCAGCGCCGATATTTCTAACTACGTTTTTAGATTGAGTCGTCAAACCAAAGACCTCACCGATAATTTCGTAGTCATGTCCCGGTACGTGTTCAGTTGTAGTCACTAATATCTCGCTCTTCTCCATTACTTCACCTCACAAAAATAATTATTTCACTCCATTAAATAATGTAACACATTCACACCATAATATGGTTATATCTGGAGATTTATTGAGCAATATTTTTGACAATTTGCTGGAAACGTAAAAAGTGAGTTTTCCTTGTGGTTGTAAGCGTAAAGCATTATAAATATATTTATTGCAAAGCTTGGCAGTTTGGCAATTAATGCAAGTAAATTCACAAACTTTCAGCTATAATTTAGGTATAATTGATTTGAAAAAATACATGGAGGTACTCATTTTGAAACCTCAGAAAAGACAAAATTTAACTCGAAAACAAATTGTATTTTTATTAATTATCGGCTTGCTTTTTTTAGCATTGATTCCCTTGGCTGTTTTTTCATTGCGGACTAGTAACACTGGTGACACGGAAACTCGGACTGAAGTAGCAGTTCCTAAACATGGAAAGACTGTTCTCAAGCAAGCTCAAAACTACGTTAACGTGATGCACATGTCAAAACAGGATTTGACAGATCAGTTGTCAGCTAAACATTATTCCAAGGCTGCAATTAACTATGCCATAAGTCATGTGAAAACTAACTATGATCAGAATGCTTTATTAAAGGGTAAGGAATATTCTGATTCTCAAAATATGTCAAAACAAGGTATTTATGATCAATTAATTAGCAAAGGTAAATTCACTATTAAACAGGCTCAATATGCGGTGGATAATTTGCAAGTTGATTATAATCTGAACGCTTTGATTACGGCTAAAAATTATCAGCGAGACTTGGGTTTCTCTCCTGCTAAGATTCGGGAAGTCCTGATTTCTGATAAGAATGAGAGGTTTACGCCAGAAGAAGCTAATTATGCTATCCAACATTTGAATGATTAAATCTAATAAATTGAATTATTTATTTTGAATGCTATTGACATTAGGGTCATTTTTTTATAACATTTTAGTGTTAGTGGGCATTCGCCAAATGGTAAGGCAGCGGACTCTGAATCCGCAATTTATTGGTTCGAACCCAATATGCCCAATTGTGAGCACAATTAGAAAATCGTTAGTCTTAATTGACTAGCGATTTTTTTTACAATAATATCAAATATACAGATTATTTCCCCAAGAATTATTCAAAAGTTTTTCCAGAAATATTGTTATAAATAATTTTGTTTATTTCATCATTATTGAACTCTGTTAACCAGTGAGTAGCGTTGAGCTCAACCATTTCATAATTACCTTTCATATAACGTGCGTTTCTTTCAATGCCTGCACGACCAATAGCTAAATCTTTGTTTCCCCAAATCAGAACCGTATTAGTTGTGATTGCACTATAATCGATATTATTTTTAACTTGGAACAATGCACGATACCAGTTGATAACACTCGTCAACATACCCTCTTGTGAATAAAGTTTTAAATAAGATGATATCTCATCTTCAGAAAATCCATCCCATAAATTCTTCAAAATCGCATAATCATTTGATGAAATCAATTTTTCGGATTCACCTGGTACTTGGAAACGACTGACGTAAGCCCCTTTTTCCTTTTGAGTCGGATCATTTTGCAACGCCCAAACATATGCAGGCCAATCTGGGACTGACAATGAAGTCCATGATAAAAGTTTTTCTGGATATTTGGCAGCAACTGTCCAGCCAACTACTGATCCGATGTCGTGAGCAACTAAATGAAATTTTTCATATCCTAATTTATTGGCAAGACTCACAACGTCGGCAGCCAATAAATCCATACTATAATTTTCTATACCTTCTGGACGAGCGCCTGCAGAATATCCACGCTGATCTATGGCCACAACTCGATAGCCTTTATCAGCGAAATATAACATTGTCTTTTCCCACATCAATGAACTTTCTGGAAAACCATGTAAAAATACGATTAGATCACCTTTATTTTCTTCTCCGCCCTCGCGAATAGTAAACTCCAAGTTATTAATAGTCAGTTTGTTTTTAATAATTTTATTCATGATTGAACTTCCTTTCTCTTAATGTCTAAAATATAACAGTTAGAAACTACGAGAATCGGGACAAATAAGGAGGTATGTCCATGAACAAACGTGACGAGGAAAAACAGATTATTTTTGAATCCTTAAAAGAAGCTCTGCTCCAATTAATGGATAAAAAAGATTTTTCAAGAATAACAGTTAAAGAACTCGTTTCCAAAGCTGGTGTTGCTAGATCAACATTTTACCGATATTTCCCTAATAAAATTGACTTAGTGAGATTTTTAATTCGTGATGCTTTGATTAACTTTGATAAAAGGTATGCTCCTAAAACGATTGAAGAACGTTTCGAGGACCCTTATATGAATGAAGTTCGCAATTATGTTCAACAATATAAGAATCAAATCAAAAGTATTTATAAATCCGGACTATCTTATTTATATCTTGAGGAATTGAACAAACATTTGATTAGTTTGAAACCATATAAATTAACCATGAAAGAGAAAATCTACTTGTATGGTCTAGCTGGAGCCCAATACAATATTATTTATAACGGATTTATCGAGAATATTTAGAAAACAATTGTTGAATAAATCAAAAAGACACCTGAAAAATAATTCAGATGTCTTTTCCTATCTAACGTAATATTAGTAACACTGTCATCACAACGATAATCCCCAAACAAATCTTCAAATTATGACGATTTCTAATCGATACAATAATTTCTTCGTCCCCATTAAAAACTTGAGTTCTAACAGGCCAAAATACTCTTACAACATATGACAACGACATAAGTAATAATAAAATTTCCAAAGTAAATAAAACTTTCATATAAAATAACTCCCAACTCATTTAGATATTTTATAAGTATATCTTAACATCATTATAAGTAGGAGATTATGCTCATTGTTATTTGATATATTCAAAAACAATAAAAAAAATCATCCTGATATTTTCCCATCAAGATGATTTCCTCATTATACACTCTACGTTTGATAAATAAATGACAACCGTCAACCTCGACCAAAAGATTTAGCAGTTGTTAAAAAACTATTCAGCACTTTCAATCTTTTCTCTGTGCCCTACCTTAACTTCTTTTTTAACTTCCGTATGTTGTACATCGAGAATTTCGATTGCCTTTTCCAGTGATTCAAAAATATCGGTATTCAACAATTCCATAATTGGGCTTAATCGGCTATACTCGTGCGACATCATATTTTTATTGACTTGTTGATCATTCAAACGGCTTAACTTCAAGTTGTAATCCATCAAGGCGTTTATCCTAATCTTGGAATCGTCCAATTCACACAAAACATCATCAATCTTATCCATATCGTAAGTTCTAGTTGACTTATCAGTCTTATCTTCCACAGTAATCTCCTCTTTCATCCGAATTGTTAGTCTAGCTCTGTCTACAACACCAATTCTAGTATCTTTTACTATTAAAGATAGTCTTTTATCCAAAATGTACATATTATCTTTTTGTAAAATGATAACGGTAAAATTATATATTCTTAAATTGTATAGAATCGATAATTATAATATATACGAAATATTTTCAGAAAGTATCGCCATGTGTTACACTTATCTAGTTTTCCTGACAATTCAGAAATAAATAAAATAAAAGGAGTTAACAATTACCAAATGCATTTATCTACAATTGAGAAACGTAATTATTTGATTGGCTTTGTTTTCATAATTTTTATGGTAGCGAGCGCCACACTATTAAACGATATGGAAATCATCTTACCCGAAATTGGGGCTCTGACTGCGGGAACTTGGATCTATCAGAACGGTGGCTGGATAAACCAGCCGACAAAAATTTTTCTTGCCCCCTCAGGAACCGCAATTATTGGATTTGTAATCAATCAATTTTCAATTACGTACGCTGAAAAAGTGCTTTTGGGATTATTGTTTATGCTCATCTTATTACGTATGCTACACTCCAATTTAGCACCATCATTTGCCACCGGACTTCTTCCCATCATTATTAACGCCACACACTGGTCATTTATCGTAGCAATCCTACTATTCACTTCATTTTTAATGATTGGAGTGTTCTTACAAGGTCGCTACAAAGGTACAACACCAAGTGATCCTATTAAAAATGAACACATGGTAGTTTTCACAATTATGGCAATCATCTGGGTCACCGCCGTTTGGTTCTTCGGCTTTTCACAAATGGCCGCAATCCCACCAGTAATGGTTGTATTCTTCGAAGTCTTGCAAAAATCAGATTATAGCTGGCAACTAGCCATCAAACATTTCGTCGCATTAGTTGGTGCAGCAACGATTGGTGTCTTAATACACATGGTATTCGCTTCATGGTTATTATCAGCTGCCATTTCGTTACCTTTAGTTTTCCTACTATTACAATTATTGAAAATCAAATTACCGGCAGCGTTCGCGTTTCCACTGTTGGCACTAGTTTTACCAAGCAGCATGTTCCATATGTTGCCAATTACCGCAATCATTGCCTCGACATTCTTCTTAGGGACAATCGTTCTATTGAAGAAATTCGTTGCACCATACAGAGTCAGTTCAGAAAATAACGACTAAGCGTATTTAAATAGCTCAAGCAATCCGATTTTGGATTACTTGAGCTATTTTTAATTTATTCACCAGGATCGATGCGGTCAACAATTGCTCTGGCCTCATCAGTCGTTTTAGTTTGCATTAAATCATTTCGAATCGCTGAAGCACCTTTCATCCCACGAACGTAAATCTTAAAGAAACGTTGTAGTGGCGCAAAGTGACCAGGGATTCCCATAGCAACGAATTGATCGTATAGGTCCAATTGATAACGCAATAAACCTAACAACTCGTGACTTGAATGTTCCTGCGGTACTTTTTCAAAGGCATAAGGGTTCATGAAAATTCCACGGCCAATCATAATACCATCAACACCAGGATGTTCATTTGCCAATTTGATACCTGCTTGATAATCTTCAATATCACCATTAATTTGCAACAAAGTATCAGGTGCATAAGTATCACGCATCTGAACGAGTTCATCAATCAACTCATAGTGTGCGGGAACTTTACTCATTTCCTCACGAGTTCTGACATGAACAGTCAAAACAGGTATTTGTTGCTTCAAAAGAAACGGAATCCAAGTTTCCATTTCGTTCAATTCACTGTAACCCAAACGAGTTTTCACACTGACAGGCAAACCGCCTTGACGAGCGCCCTCGATGATTTCTTTAGTTGTGTCAAAATGACGAATCAAATCGCTACCACTGTGGTTTTTGATAACCGCAATATCTGGACAACCAGTATTGATGTCAATTGCTTCATAACCTTGCTTAGCAACCTCTTTAGCGGCTTTAGCAAAGTCCTCACCTGAGTTACCCCACAATTGCACAATAGGCTTAGGATCTTCTTTAGGGTCGATATATAAACGCCCTTTAGTAGCCTCTTTAGCCAAAGGATGCGTGATACTCAAGGCATTCGTAAATTCAGTATAAAAATTATCCGGTGCCGCAGCTTTCATAACAACACGGCGAAAAACTGATCCGGTTACAGCCTCCATCGGTGCCAAACTAAAGAAAGGACGATTCTCCTTCTTAGCTTTTTCTGCGATGCGATTCCAGTATGCTGACTGGGTCACATTCTCACTTCCAATCAAAAATTAATTACAATACTAATTACTATACCGATTATGATGCTAGATTAGCAAGTATTTCGCCTAGTTTATCACAGTTTATTGAAGCATGTCGTTTCCAGAGCTGGAAATATTTGTGTGCCGTGGTAGTGATATATCGAATTTAATTATCAAAGGATTTTATCTCAAATCGGGATAAAATCCTTTTTAGGTTTGCAATGTAAGCGGATTAATGAAATACTAAACTCATATATTTAAGGGGGACAATTATGGTTGAATTATATATTGTCAGACACGGTGAAACTGACACCAATCATCAAGGAAAGATCAATGGTTTTGCGACTAATTTAGACTTAAACGAAACTGGTAGAAACCAAGTTAACTATTTGAAAGAACATCTCGATATCCACGACTTTGATGAAGTTTATTCAAGTCCTTTGAAACGTGCTGTTGAAACGGCTGAAATTTTGAATCAAGGTGTTCATGAAATTCAACTTGATAACCGTCTAGCTGAAATTAACTATGGCTCATGGGACGGGCTTCCCGTTGATGAAGTAGTCGACAAGCATCCCGATGGCTTTGACGAAAATGGTTATATCACAGAAGACTACATTAAATACGCCAAAAATGGTGAATCATATCAAACAGTTTGGGCACGTGTTCAAGACTTTATCAACGATATGAAAAACAAAGGTGACGAGAAAATTATGATTGTTTGCCACGGTTTCGTTACGCGTTCATTCGTCAAATTGGTTACGAAAGCTCCAGATATTGAAGATATTGTTGAGCCCGACAATGCCAGTGTTACAAAAATCAAGATTTCAAACGCCAGTCACCGACCTTATTTAGCTTATTATGGTCGTCTAGAAAATATTAAATAAAATATTATGAAGATATCTCAATTCGTGAGGTATCTTTTTTTAAATCAATCATTAGATTCTAAGGCCATAAACTAGTAGTATATAAGGATACGAAAAAAACACTTTTAAACAAATAAAGAGGTAATTCAGTTTGACAGAATCAACATTTTGGCCAACAATTTCAGCCCAAGCAAAATCAGAACATCGTCCCTTCTTCACAATGGCACCAATGGAAGCCGTCAGTAACACGGTCTTCCGCCAAGTCATCACTCATGCTTGCCCACCAGACACATTCTTCAGTGAATTCGTCTATGCGAAAAGTATCACTGATCCAAATACCAAATTTCCTGTTCACGGTCGACTTTACGTTGATTCACGCGAGAAAAAACGTCCAGTAGTTCAACTTTGGGGCAATGAGGCAGAAGACTTTGAAAAAGCTTCTGTCTCTTTGAAAGAGCAAGGTTTTGAAGCTATTGACATCAATATGGGCTGTCCTGATGGGACTGTCATTAAAAATCATGGTGGCAGCGACTTAATCAGAAATCATCAATGGGCTCAAGAAGTGATTGCAGCTGCTAAAACTTCTGATCTGGCTGTCAGTGCCAAAACTCGACTTGGTTACAGTAAAGTTGAAGAATTCAAAGATTGGATTCCTTTCCTATTAGAGCAACACGTTGACGTCTTAACTGTTCATTTGCGTACTAAAATGGAAATGAGTAAAGTTCCTGCTCACCTCGAAGTAATTGACGACATGATTAAAATGCGTGATGAAATTGCGCCAGAAACTTTGATTCAAATCAACGGTGACATTTCGGACTATCAAGCTGGTTTGAAACTAGCGAAACAGCATCCCGGATTGGATGGCATCATGATTGGTCGTGGTGTTTTCGCTAATCCATTTGCTTTTGAAAAAGAACCAAAGAAACATTCACTAGATGAATTATTGGATTTGCTACAAATGCAGTTAAACCTCTTTGATGATTTTTCTAAGCATTATGACATGCCACGTTTCCCTTCACTCAAGCGTTTCTTCAAGATTTATGCTCGTCCAGAATTGGGAGCAACTGACTTGAGAAATGCGATGATGGATACTAAATCTACTGACGATGTTAGAAAGATTTTGGCTGAGAAAGATAAATATTTGAAATAAAATAAAGGTTTCGTAAGTTTGAATTATACTTACGAAACCTTTTTTGCTATCTTAGTTCCATTTAATCGGAGCATACCAGCTACCACCATGGCCAATTAAAGCACTGATATCAAAGTTCAGACTGAATAGTGTTGCTAACACAAGTACAATTCCAACTATGATAAGAATTGTTCCCCAAAAAATAATTTTTGAATTAATTTTTAACAAGTCCATTTTTAATTCTCCTAACATTAAATTTTCTAAATAGATATCTATTAAAATTGAAAAGTTTCTGAGTTAAATACACAAAAAGTTGTTCTACCAATAATGAGCCACCTAAGAATAATAAGCCGATGCCGAGTTGAAAACCACCGTATAGCAAGCCTACTTTAAACATTACGACGAAACTACCAACCAGTATCCATCCACCAGCGATAACGAAACTTACGGCAATGAGTAAAACTGCAAATAATAAAAGGACTGGCACTAAGTATGCTGCCAACAAAAGTGGTCCCCAAACTGGCAATGATCCAATCAACAACGCACTCTTCAAACGATCACTCGTCTGTGGTATTTCAACATCATTGTCTGAAATAATTTCTACCAATACTTTTTTGACCCCACCGACCTTTTCAACCGCCTCAGTTTCAGTAGCACCATTTTCAATTAAATCATCCAAATATTCTGAATAATAATCGAGATAATCATCAGCATTCTTAACACCAAATTTTTGTAATTGCTTTTTTAATGTCTTTAAAAAAATTTGTTTATTCATCAATCTCTGCCCCTTTTATAAAACCAATAATTTTTTCAACTTGACCCCATTCGCCAACAAATTCAGCAATTTCCTGCCGACCAACATCAGTTATTTGATAATATTTTCGCACACGATTATTGTGAATTTTGCTTTTAGTCGTAATCGCCTTTTTCGCCAGAAGTCGCTTTAAAATTGGATACAATGTTGATTCAGATACTTCAATCAACGGTGCCAAATCATTGATAATGGCATACCCATATGATTCCTTCCGTTCTAGCTCGGCTAATACGCAAATATCTAATAATCCCTTTTTTAATTGTGTATTCATTTTATACCTCGTTATACAAAGTATTATGTATTAGGATGTATTATTTGTCAATATAAAAAAATAGCTATCGAATATTTTAAATTCGATAGCTATTTGATAATTATATATTGGCAGTGGCTCTAAAACGAGCTACACAAGGGCAACTCCCTCCGCTCAGGAGCTGACCTCCCTTGTTCTGCTCTCTAACTGAAACGAGTTCCACAAGCCAATTTCTTCCGCTTTGCCTAACTTCCCAAATCATCCGCAAAGTTCTGCGGATAATTCGTGAAGTCATGCAAATGCTCGGAAATTCCCGGGCTTGCTCCACTCTCTAAAACTCAGCATTACCTGGTGTTCTAGGATAAGCAATGACATCTCTGATATTTTCCATACCTGTGATGTACATGATCAATCTTTCAAATCCAATACCGAAACCTGAGTGAACTGTACCACCATACTTACGTAATTCTAAGTACCACTTGTAGTCGTCTTCGTTCATATCAAGTTCAGCCATTCTTGCTTCTAGCTTATCAAGACGTTCCTCACGTTGTGAACCACCAATTAATTCACCGATTTCGGGAACTAACAAGTCAGCTGCAGCAACGGTCTTGCCATCTTCATTAGCACGCATGTAGAATGCCTTGAATTCCTTTGGATAGTCAGTAATAAATACTGGCTTCTTGTAAACTTTTTCTGATAAGTAACGTTCATGTTCTGAATCTAAGTCAAGTCCCCAGTAAGGTTTAACTTCGAATTCAACATCTGTTGCTTTTTCCAAAATATCGATAGCGTCAGTATAAGTTACATGGGCAAATTCTTCGCCAGCTGTAGCTTTCAAACGGTCAATCAAAGTATTATCAACGTTTTCGTTCAAGAAATCTAATTCTTCTTTAGCATGATCCATAACGTAGTTAATAACATACTTCAACAACTCTTCTGAACAATCCATTTCATCTTTCAAGTCAGCGAAAGCCATTTCTGGTTCAATCATCCAGAATTCAGATGCGTGACGACCAGTATGTGAGTTTTCAGCTCTAAATGTAGGACCGAATGTATAAACGTTTCTAAATGCCAAAGCAAATGGTTCAACTTCCAGTTGTCCACTAACTGTTAGGTTAGTTTCTTTTCTAAAGAAGTCTTCACTGTAATCAACTTTGCCATCGTCTGTCTTAGGTACGTTGTTCATGTCCAAAGTTGTTACTTCAAACATTTCACCGGCACCTTCGGCATCAGAACTAGTGATGATTGGTGTGTGAACATAAACGAAATCGTGTTGTTGCAGGTATTCGTGGATAGCAAAAGCAGCTAGTGAACGGATACGGAATACTGAATAGAATGTGTTAGTTCTAGGACGCAAATGGGCAATTGATCTCATAAATTCGTATGAGTGAGCCTTCTTTTGTAATGGATAATCGGCGTCAGAAGCACCTTCTTCAATAATTTCAGTAGCGTGAATTTCGAAAGGTTGTTGTGCCTTAGGAGTTAGTGCCAATTCACCAACAACCTTGATAGTTGTACTGATTGGGAACTTAACAACTTCAGCGTAATTTTCCATATCGCTAGTCATAACAACTTGAACATTCTTAAAGAATGAACCGTCATTTAATTCAATAAAGCCAACTCGTTTTGAACCTCTGATTGTACGAATCCAACCAGAAACAGTGATTTGGTCACCGTCAGCAAATTCTTTTTTGTATAAATCTTTAACTAAAACGTTTTGCATTGATTTCTCCTTATATTCTCGGAATACTATAGACGAAAAAAAGATCCTCCATCCCCAATAAAAGGGACGAAAGATCTTTCCGCGGTACCACCCAAGTTTTTTATAAAAAAACACCTCAAAGTACATTAAATACTTGCCAATTGTAACGTACTGGTTGACGTCTAAACCTACTCTCGAAATTTCAGCTAGAAGAACAAAGATGTTTTTCGTATATACCGACACGCCAAGCTCTCACTACCCTTGACTCCCTGTGGATAAAGTATATAGTACTCCTTCTTTTAATATCTAAAACATATTAATTTTCTTAAATGTAGCATATTTTTATACAGGTTGTAAAGTACAATATTGATATACGTATGGTGATCCCGTCTCCAGAGCTGGGAAATATTCACTAGCTGTGCGGTACGGCCCGAGCCAAAGTACGGTCTCGAACCTCGGTTTGAAGCCTTGATACAGTTCGTCAAGTCTCCAAACACGCCCGGTGGTATAAGGACGGGAAAAATTTCCCGTCCTTATACCACTACCACGGCACACAAATATTTCCCAGCTCTTCCGACTAGTTAATCCGGTAAAAATTGAATGTAAAAGTATACAAATATATTTATAGCCAGATTACTTTAGACAACGAAACATTAGTATCAGATTATCAACTAACACATACGTTTTTATATAGATATTTTAGGATCGGGGTTTAAATTATGAAAAAATCAGTAAAATGGCTACTTGGCATTGTCATTACACTTCTCGCACTGGTGTTAATCATGCTTGCTGTGGTCAAAAATAAGGAGTATCAACCATCCACGGCAGCCAATTCTGCGGCGGAAAATAGTACGATTATAGACAATACCATCAAGTTTTCTGGTGATGACAGCAAGCCTAAAGTCATCTTTTACCCGGGTGCTTTAGTTGATCCCAAGAGTTACAGTATCTGGGCTAACAAGGTGGCACAAGCGGGTTACAGCGTTTATATCGTTCGTTTTCTACTCGACTTAGCTGTCTTAAATGCTAATGCAGCAGCCAAGGTACAAGGCAATTCCGATTACGTTATCGGCGGTCATTCCCTAGGTGGCACGATGGCTTGTCGTTATGCCAAAAATCATTCAAAAAAGCTCAAAGGAGTCTTCCTTTTAGCAAGTTATCCTGAAAAAAAAGGTGATTTACATGAAATAAAAGTACCAATTATCTCACTAACTGGAACAAATGACGGAGTTTTAAACTATACCAATTATAAAAAAGCTAAAAAATTACTGCCAAATAATACTATTTATGAACAGATTTCTGGTGGTAATCATGGTGGCTTTGGTAGCTACGGCAAGCAGTCTGGCGATAATGCTGCATCTATCAGCAACGCGAAACAGCAAAATATTATAAGTACATTATTAATAAATTGGTTAAATCACCGCATTAGTGAATAAACTAAAACGTTTTCATAGATTTCCACAAAAGCGCATACATTTTTGTTATACTGGGTTTAGTTGTTACATCTTTTGGGGGAAATATGACTATCTTAATTAATAAAAATATCAATTTATCTGCTGATTCAAAAACATTCATTGAACAATATATCAATTACGTACACGATGTTAACCCGAAGGATATTTATGAGGGTTTGAATAATAAACAAATATTGAAGAATAAATTTATCTTTCAAATTTATCAACTTGAGAATTTGGATCTTGCTGACGTCGACTTGCACGTTACTAACAACACAGTTTACGTCTTGGCACGATTCTGGAATTCCAAAATCATTAATATTGGGACAATTCCTTTGACTAAGGGTCTTAAAATGGCCTTAGCACAAGATTCGTACCCTACACTTTCAATTGCCGGCGGTAACTATAAAAAGGTTGTCACGGATGAGTATGGCGAAGACAGCATCGTTGATGACTTTGAACCATATCAATTAACTTTGGCAGTTCATAAAGCTGAACCAATCGACAATCGCGTTGAAAAAATTGATACAATTTATCACTATGCTTTTAAGAGTGAACAGAGTTTGGTAACAATTTCAAAAAATATGATGCGTTGTTTCGCAGTCTTTGGATTATTGCTAGGATTAGGATTCATGTTCCTGGGATTTTTCCTAACTGGCTTGATGGTAATTATCGCTTTCTTCGGCGTTAACTCATACACATTATTGTTGGCAGATACGCACATGCAAACAGAACGTCAACGAGTCAATTCTTAATAACATCCCTTTGTGGGTGTTATTTTTTTCCATTAGCTATATAATCAACTCAAAAATTAAATGAGATGATTATTTGAAATCTAGTTATGTTGTCGTTGTTAGCGGTGTTACAGGTGGTGGTAAAACAACTTTAATCAATGCCCTAAATAAAAAATTAAATAGTTTCGTGATTTCTTTTGACGATTATAATATTGATGCCCTTCCATCAGCGCCACCAATTGATACACCAGTAAAGGATGCAGTTAATCAATACGACATTAGTGCTTTAATGGCAGATTTGAAGAAAGTTAATAATCATTATCCATTTATCCTGATTGATTTTCCTTTCGGATATAAGAATAAAACTTTGAAGCCGTTTATTGATAAAGTGATTTATATTAAAACTCCATTGGATATTTGTTTGGCTCGTCAGATTACCCGCGACTATCAAGATAAATCAACTGATGAAATTATGTCATGGATGAGAACTTATCTCGACTTTGCTCGCCCTATCTTTGTTGATCATGATAAATTTGTCAGTAATGATGCTGATTTAGTGATTGATGGAACGCTGTCATTGAATGAAAAATTAAATTTAGTTTTAAAAACTATTCCATCAAAAAAAGACCTTTTGCAGTGACTGCGAAAGGCCTTTATTTTTAATCAACATCTACCTTCTTCTTTTTACGTTTAAAACCAAACATTGCTAACAGTACTCCAAAAATCATTCCCAAGAATCTGAATGTATCACGATTCGAGGTTTTTGGTAATGAGCTACTTGAGTCACTAGTATCGTTAGTAATCATTTCTCCAGCACTTTCCTTTGGCAATGGAGCATCTTGACTGGCAATGCTTTCAACTACCGGCTCCATTAAAGGATTGTTTGGATTTGCATTCTCATCAACTTCTTCAATATATGGACTTTCAGCTGATGAATCTGTTTCTGGCGTTAAACCGGGATCTACTTCTGGTTCTGGCTCGGGGATTTCTAGGTTTGGTAAATCTGGTAGCTCTGGATCTGGTGTGTTTGGAACTTCTGGAATATCTTCTGGGTCAGGTGTTTCTGGTTCGGGTTGTGGTTCCGGATCTGGTTCTGGCTCTGGTTCTGGCTCTGGCTCTGGCTCTGGCTCTGGTTCAGGTTCAGGCTGTGGCTCTGGATTTTCTGGTTCCGGTGGATCCGGATTTTCTTTATCTGGCGGATCTGGAGTTTCAACACCTGGAACTTCAATATCTTCCTCTTCAATTTCATTAGTATCCTGTAAATCCCATCTGTGACTTTGGGCTTTGATATTTACTCTAGAAGCAACGATATTTCCATCCAAATTTTTTTCTGCAGTAATTGTAGCTTCAGGGGCTAGTACACTCCCTGAAAATCTTTGATCCACAACAACTTCACCCCTATACAACATATCTTTGGCAGTACTATCATAGAAATTCCATAGTAAATTATTATCTTCAAAAAACTCTGTAACTTGATTCGGTCTGCTACCATTTTTTCCCATATAATTCAGATTAATTTCCGAACTCATAACATATTTTTTTACTCCATTAGTATCAACATTAATGATGATTGTTGTTCCAGATTTGTCATCGATTAAATCATTAATATTTAAAGGTCGATTCAATGTCAAAACTTCAGGTGCCAAATTAATTACAATTTCATGCTTTCCATCCTCTTCATATTTTGAAATATCAATAGTTCTTTTATTTTGATCTCCCAAATCACTATTTTTAAGACTTGTATCTGGAGTTCTTCCAGCTAATTCCTTTGATTTATCATTTAAAACAGAGAATGCTTGATTAAAGTTAATATATTGATTTTTTTCTTTATCCTGATACACCTCTTCATGACTTAAATGGTCCATCTTAATACTATTTACATGAACCTCTTTTAAATCATTAGCGGTATGAATTGTCATTTCACTACCAAATACAGCCTTGTTATCTCTTGCATCTGACTTAGTAATAAATGAACTATTCGCACACTCAGCTAAATTCTGAATATAATAAACTTCTCTTTGAAGATGTGTTCCATCTCCGGCTGTACCAAAATTATTTGTTCCAGTTACTTTTTCAACTGCCATATTTCCGCCAGTATGTGCTTCTAAATTGGCATGTCTCGCAAAGATATGGAAATTTGCTACATAGTCCAATAAATTATTTGAATTTGTTTCGAAGTCATCTCCAACAGTCCCGCCATCCTTAGCATCATATGGTACTAATGTCATATTATTATAAAGAATGAATTCTGGATTCTCTTCAGCGGCGGCCAAAACCATTTCTGTATTGGACAAGCTCGATACATGCGGTTTATAAACGACTGCAAAGGTTAACATTCTCCCCATCGATAACCCTGTTGCAGTCATAATAATTCTTTTCCTCATAAAGCCAACCTCCCAATTTGTGACTTTCTTAACCTAATTCCATTTTATAAATTTACTTGTAAGTTTGTCACTTTTAAACACAAGACAAATTCCGAAAGTACAAAAAAAGCCCGTCACATCAATTGCGACGAGCTGAAATTATTTTTTATAGATTCCTTTATCTTTGATATACCAAGCAACGTCATCAGGAACAAAGTACTTGAGCGATTTACCCTCACGCACACGCTGACGAATGACAGTCGAACTAATCTCAATTACTGGTGTATTGACCCATAAAACTGGGTAATCAGACTTTTTTTCAAAGCCTTTACGACAGACACCAACGAAATGAACTTCTTTCACAAGTTCCTCAATATGCGACCATTTCGGCAAATTTTCGACCATATCGTAGCCAACAATCAAATAATATTCAGTATTCGGATTACGTTCCTTCAAATGCTTGATAGTCTCATACGTATAGCTGACACCGCCGAGGTCAATATCAGTCATATCAAGCTCAAAATGGGGATTATCTCTAATTCCAAATTTGACCATATTGATTCGATCATCGACACTAACTTTCGGAATATAACGACTAATACCACGATGGGGTGGAATTTTGTCCGGAATAAATAAAATTTTGTCGAGATCCAACTGTTCATAAACTTGTTCAGCAATCATCAAATGCCCATTATGAATCGGATTGAATGCACCACTGAGAATACCAACATGCTTCTTCTTAGCATTGGTTTGCAGCTGTGGTTGGACTTTGGTTTTAGTAATAACTGATGCTGCAGTATTCATAAATTCACCTGCTTTGAATAACTATTTTCAATTATTATTATAGCCTTTATTAGATTCTTTTGAGAGATGAAAGTTTCTGTGATTTAATTTCTTGATATAACGCAATCATATACCTCGTATCACAGACAAAGATTAAACCAACAATTACACCGATAAAGCCCTTGGATTGGACATAGTCTGTAATAAACCAACAGTTATTATGGATGCCTGCTTACTTGAAAATCGATTGAAAAATACCAATGATTTGTAAATATCCTCATACTAGCAAAAAAAGGAAACTCGAATTTCGTATCATTAATTCGAGTTTCCTTTTATTTTTCCTGATAAATTGTTTGACTAATTGCCTCAATAAATTCCGCTAAATTATTCGGATCATCGAGCGTATGAATTTCAAAAAAACTAATCTCATTTAAGAGTTCCTTAGAGCGAATACGAAGCTGATCAGAAACGAAAAAGATATGTTCATGCAGTTGTATCAACTCATCTAATTTAAACATATTATTACAAATTATAATTGGAATTTGTGGTTGTAAAACAACCGCCAATTGAGCCTGTAACCGATAGCCGGCAACTAAATCGTTAGTATAAATAATGATTTTGACTTTATTTTGAATGTTAGTCAAAGTACTCTCATTAAGAAGATTTACTAATGGTCGGTCAATATCATAGATTGCAAATGGACATGGCTGTTTCAACTCAGCAGTTATTTCATGCACTGGAAAGTAAACATTGAGTCTCGCTTGTTCATGGTATTGAAAATTGGTCAAAGCTAGACAAGACATGATTGCATTTTCATCATTTTTATACTTTTCAAAAAAGGCTTGATAGTCCCCATGTAATTCCATGACATTATTCACCGGTGATAATCGTAAATATTCCTTAATAAACTGCTGTCTTTCAACCGGCATCGCATGCCAACCGAAGTTTTTTACATCACTTAAATTAGTCGATAGCAAGTAAAAAATCAAGGTAATATACGACTCAGTATCTGGCAACCAAACTCCAGTTAGCCGATAATAACCATCGACTATTTGTTTTAATAGCCGTTTTAATTGTGCTTCACTGACCTGATTGTTAAAAATCAATTTCAAATATGAATTATCAATTCGCCGATTAATCCGTGGCAACGATAATTGTGCTAATGCAAAGTCCAACCAAAGCTGATTTCCAATCAAAATAATTCCTTGATTATTCCCTTGAACCCTGACGTGCCAAGGACGGCAGGCCGTCTTCAACTTTTTAAGCGTTCGATTGATCAACGAAACTGAGATGTGTAGCGTATCTTCTAAATCTTGAATCGTACATTGTTCATCTTTAGTATATAAATACCAAAAGATTAAGAATGGCCAATCTTTTGCTAATGCTAAATGATCATCACCGAATTCCTCAGAAGCAACTACCTTCACCAATCTTGCAGAGTCTTCAACAAAATAAGCACGCTTTTCTTTATCATAAATAACTAATTGACTCGAAAAATTAGCATTAATACTTCGAATATCATTCGTAATTGTTCTTGATGAAACATTAAACTTTTCGGCCAATTGCTGACTTGATAAATAATTAGCTTCTTGATTAAAAGCTGTTAAAATTTGTCGCTGACGATTCAGCACTACCATCATCCCTCACAGCGACACGTCATCAGTCAAACCACCGTGTCACACTATTCTTGATTACCTTGTTCTTGCGCTAAGGCCTGATTATCTGCAATTCTAGCAAATGGTAAATAAATAATTGATGTCACAATTATCATCACAATTTGAAGTATAACAAACGCAGGACCTGATTGTAAAAAGCCATTGATCAATACTGGTGTTTGTTCTGGCAATGCCAACCCAATAATTGGTTTCACCCAGCCAACTAACGTTGCTAAGTATGAGACGCCAAAACTTACTAAAGGAGCAACTACAAATGGGATAAACATAATTGGGTTTAAAACAATCGGCATACCAAAAATAATTGGTTCATCGGTATTAAAGATTACAGCTGGTAAAGAAATTCGACCGAGTGTCTTGAATTGTTTAGATTTAGCAAAGAAAGCCAAGAAAATACATAGACCAAGTGCACAACCGGTACCACCAATCTTACTTGTCATGTAAAAGAACCGCCATGTAATAATATTAGGAATAGCATGGCCTGCATGGTAGGCTGCTAAATTTTGAAAATCTAGTGTGTATAAAATTGGCATCACGATCGAATTAATGGCCATTGAGTGAATTCCAAAGAAGAAAAATAGACTATTTAATAATACAACTAATAATATTGCCCATGGAGAGGTTCCAATTTTAACTAAAGGCACTTGAAGCAAGGTATAAATGGCACTATTTAAATCACCATAGCTGGTGAAACTAAAGGCAAACCGTATAAGGGTCATCAGTGTTGCAATCAAGATAACTGGAACCAGCGACTTGAACGAATCGCCAATCGTAGTTGGAACACTGTCAGGCATTTTAATCGTCCAATTAGCTTTAATAATACGGCTATAAAGTTCACCAACAATAATTGAAACAATCAGTGCTAAGAACAACCCTTTAACCCCAATGTTATCAAACGGAATGAATGGAGTTGCTACGCCTTTAATGTTAATCATCTTGAGTGGCGCTAAGATAAAAATACTCATAACTGATAAAATTGCAGGAATAACATTATCAACATGCTTACTCTTACAATAACTACGCGTTGTGAAATAGGCAACGATAATCGCTAAACTATTCATGGTAAATTGGTATGGCAAATTGAAGTAACTCGTTAAATGATTTGCTGCCAACCAATTGACAAATGGCGCATAGGGAAAGTTAACAATAATACTAAATAATGAGCCAAGAATTAAGAAAGGTAATGAAGAAATCATCCCTTCTTTGATTGCAGTCAAAATGACACTCTGACTCATTTTCCCCGCAATTGGTTCAACCCATTTTTGCATTGCCGCCTGAAACTTGGACATCCAACTATTCGATTCCATCTTCTCCAACCTCCTCAGTATTTGCTTTAATGACACTTTGATACCAATAAAAACTAGCTTTCTTGATTCGTTTTAGTTGTTTTAAATCATCATTATCACGATCGACATAAATCAAGCCATATCGTTTATTCATACCACTATGGCCACTAATCACATCCATGAGTGTCCAAACGCAATACCCCAACACCGGAATACCACTACTAATGACTTCGTGAACTGCTTTAATATGATCATGTAAATATGAAATTCGTTTTAAATCTGACACCGTCGTGACGCCATCATGCTTTTCCAAACTTTCTTCATTGCTAAACCCATTTTCGGTAATCAGAATAGGCAATTCATAGTCATGATAAAGCCGTTGTAACGCAATTCTTAATCCGACGCTATCAATCGTCCATCCCCACTTAGTTGTCGGTAATGTGCGATTCTTAGTCTTAGCGTAAATGCCATATTCTTTGTTTGGCACTGGTAGCCCTTCGGTTTTTCCAAAATTTTGTTGCGCACTCAAAGACGATACATCATCAGTTGAATAATAGTTAATCCCAATAAAATCTGGTCGATTTTCCTTTAAAAGCTCCAAATCAGTCGTTGGAAAATCTGGAAAAATACCGCGATCAACTAAATATTTTTTGAATATCGGGTTATAGTGTCCTCGACACTGTAAATCCAATATATAATTTTGTGTCAAAGTTGCTAAATCATCAGCCGCTAACACATCTTCGGGTTGATCCGTCGCCGGATAATAAGCTTGGTAAGAAAGTGCTGGACCAATTTTGGTATTTGGTAATAGCTGGTGGCACTTGGCAATCACACGTGCAGACGCCACACACATATTATGATTAGCAACATAAGCCTCCTGCTTGTGATCGCTAAAGTCAGCCTTTCCATCGCCAATACCAAGTCTCTCGGGCATTTTGACCACGTGATCTTGTTCATTAATCGTAATCCAATACTTAACTTCGTCACCTAATTCCTTAAAAAGATAAGTGGCATAATTCTCATAATCTCGAATACTCTTTCTGGAAAGCCAGCCACCATACTGTTCAACCAATTTTGTTGGATAGTCAAAATGATAGATTGTAACGATTGGCTCAATGCCATTTTGTTTTAACTCTTGAATAACATTTTTATAAAACTCAATTCCTGCCAAATTAGGCTTGCCGTTACCTGTGGGAAAAACTCTAGTCCAAGAAATAGATAATCGAAAAGCTTTTAGTCCCAATTCCTTCATCAATCTGATATCTTCATGATAACGATGATAAAAATCAACGCCATCATCAAAACTAGTTGTATTAGCTTCCTTACGCGTTTGATCGATTACAGATGGGCCCTGACCATCTTTTTTCCAATCGCCTTCTGCCTGAAACGAAGAAATTGCAGCTCCCCATAAAAAATCCTTTGGAAATTCCGATAGCGTTTTCAATTCCATGTGAACATCTCCCAATCAATTTATAAATCAATTATGTTGCAGGAGCCACTTCTCAACAATATCTGCTTTTTCTAGTACATCAGGAAAAAGATGACATTAAAAAAATGACTCACCAATCAATGAAGATTGATGAGCCATTTAATTATTATTCTTTTTTATTTCTGATAATCATGAATTGATTTATTTAATCTATCTAAACCATCTTGAATCATTTCAGTTGGACTAGCAATATTCATCCGAATAAAGCGTTGACCATCCCCACCATAAACTGAACCGGGCGTTACAATCAAGCCACTATCTTGGCGGATAAATTCAGCTAATTCATTAGCATCTTCAGTAATTTCAGCAACATCAAACCACAATAGGTATGTTGCCTCACCTTCAACCCATTTAACTTCAGGAATATTTTTTTCGATGAAATCTAAAACTAATTTTCGATTAGCACGTAATTTATCTTTTAAAGCCTGAAGCCATGCGTGACCTTGAGTATAAGCTGCAATCGTTCCTGGAATGGCAACAAAATTTGGTTCGGCCAATTCTTCACTGTTCAAACCACGACTGACTTGTCCACGAAGATTTTCACTCGGAACAATAACAGTTGCTGCGTGCATTGCTGCAACGTTGAAAGTTTTACTTGGTGAAACAGCAACGACAACATTATCCAAATACTTGGCATCTAAACCAAAGATCGGATTATAACCCGTGTCATTCAAAGTTAAATCACCATGAATCTCATCACTGAACAATTTCACATCATACTTAGCACACAAACTAGCAATCTGAGTTAATTCATCCACACTCCAAATTTTTCCAACTGGATTATGAGGATTGCAGAGAATCATCATATTCGTTAGTGGATTGCTCAACTTCTTTTCCAAATCAGCAAAATCAATCGCATATTGATGCGTATTTTTATCGTAAACTAAATCACTTGAAATAACATGGCGACCACTGTTAACGATTGAGTTATAAAAAATGTTATAAACCGGTGCCTGCACTAAAACGTTGTCCCCAAGCGAAGTCAAACGACGAACCGCTGAAGAAAGTGCTGGCACTACTCCAGTTGCAAAAATCATCCAGTCTTCCTTAGGACGAACATTGTGCTCTGTTTCATACCAATCGGCTACGGCCTTGAAATATTCTGCAGGAACCTCTTCATATCCGAATAATCCCATAGCAATTTTTTCTTGCAAAGCTACAATGATTTCTGGTGCGGTTTTGAAATCCATATCGGCAATTGTCATTGGCAATTCGTTGGCTTTAACATCCCACTTGGCAGAATTTCCAGCACGTTTCTTATTCAAAGTTTCGAAATCATATGTCATTTAGGCACCTCTTTGTGAAAGATCAGTGCTAACTTGAATATCAGTTTTACTTGGATCAATTTCAGGATCATCAAAGATAATATTATCAACTGAACCAACTTTAATCGTACCGCTGATTGGATTCTTGATACTCATCACATTAGTTGTGATATCGGCATCAATATTTGAGCAATATTCAAATGCTAAATCCGTGCGCAAAACTTTACAGTTGACCATCTTAAGACCATCGATATAACAGAGACCTTGGTCACTTTCAATCGTACAATTGATCAATGTTAAATTCTTGGTATTCCAGGCTAAATATTCACCACTGATTTTTGAATCATAAACAGTCACATTCTCACAATTCCAAAAAGCATCTTTAGAAACGAAAGTTGAGTTGTGAACTTCGATATTTTTAGCACCATCAAACACGTAATTTCCTACAACATTCAAATTATCGGCCGTGATATTCTCACTATCTTTACCAAAGTAATTACCGTTAACTTGAACATCCTTCATATCAATATTCTTACAAGTCAAAAGTGTTTCCTCAGCATCAGAAAAATGAACATTTTCTAATTTGATATCGGAAGCACGACGGAATAATTTTGGTGCTTGTAAAGCTGAATTTTTAATTTCAATATCGTGTGTATACCAAATACCTGAACGTGACATTGTTTCAAAAATACTGTTATTAACCTTGATATGTTTTGAATACCACAATGGATATTTCCAAGTAAAAATAACATCATCCAAATCTAAATCATGTGTTTCTTTTAGTGGAGATTCTCCTTTACCAAAAGTGGTATCAATTAAAGCTTCGTCATGTTGTTTAAATAATGGCCGTTCGCCATCAAAATAACTTTCTTTTATTTGTTTTTTCATAAAATACTTCCCAATTTATTTATTCTTTCAAGAGTTATTTTACTCACGAACCACAAATATGTTAAATACTTATCCAGAATGCCTAACCATGCCTAAAAGTTATATTTGCGTTGCATCAGCCGACTGCAAGGCATATAGCTCTGCATAATGACCGCCTTTAGCCAATAATTCTTCATGCGTACCACGTTCAATAATCTGCCCATGATTCAAAACTAGAATTTGATCAGCATCTTGAATCGTTGATAATCTATGGGCAATCGCAATCGTCGTCCGATCATCACGCATCTTCGACATCCCTACGGTAATACTTTGCTCAGTCTGGGGATCAATATTGGCAGTTGCCTCATCCAAAATCAAAATCTTAGGATTACGGACAATCGTTCTAGCAAAAGAAATCAATTGACGTTGGCCTGTTGAAAAACTAGCCCCTCGTTCACTAACTTTTGCATGATATTTTCCTGGTAAATTCTGAATAAAGCCATCAGCATCAACAAATTTACCAGCTTGTTCAATTTGTTCATCAGTAATCTTGTTGTCAAACATTCGAATATTCTTAGCAATATCACCATAGAAAAGATAAGGTTCTTGAATAACTAGCCCCATTTTTTTACGTAATTCTTGGGTTGAATAGTCACGAATATCATGATCATCAATCAAAATCTGACCTTCACCAAATTCGTAAAAGCGCAGCATAATATTAATGATCGAACTCTTACCACTACCCGTATGACCGACAAAAGCAACTGTCTGACCAGGTTGTACAACAAATGAAACGTCTTTTAGGACTGGTACTCCTGGTTCATAAGCGAAAGTAACATGTTTGAATTCAATCTTACCTTCAGTAATCGTTGCTAAACTGGACTCATTTTGTTGTGGAGCCGTCTCTTGATTATCGAACAGGTGTAACAATCGATATCCGGCAATCATTCCGTCCTGGAAAAATGACAAGAAATTCATTACATCTGAAAGTGGATTGAAGAAATTCTCTTGATATGACAAGAAGGCGTAAATTACACCAGCCTGTACCAAGACATGCGTACTTTCTATTCCAAATCCACTCAATGACACTACTTCTGCTAATGCAAACATCAAACTAATCGTTGGATAAAGTAGCAACGCATTGATATTGATCATCTTATTTCGCATTAAGAAATAAGCGCCATTACGATTCTCAAATTCATTAGTCATTCGTTTTTGTTGACCAAATTGCTGGATGATACTAATACCCATTAACGATTCGTTCAATTTAGTATTAATCTGACTCAAATACTCACGTAAATTTTGATAAATCTTGGAACTTAATCTTTGATACAACCAAACTAAGAAATACAAAGCTAAAACAAATAATGCTGTTGCCAAAGCTAAATATAGATTAACTGAAACCATAGCGATAAAGGCTGAAATCATTGAAAAAGCTGCGACAATAATCCATAAAAAGAGATACCAGAAATCAAATAAAGTTTTTGTATCATTAGTGACTCGTGAAACAATTGATCCGGCTGGAGTTTTATCAAAATAGCTCAAGCTTAATGTGTGAATCTTAGCAAAAATATCACTTCGGATTTTTTCCAAAGTTCGTTCGGCCCCCATTGAAAAGAAGAAGATCTGAACAAATTGCGTAATAGCTTTCAAAACAGTTGCAATCGCATAAACTGCCGCGAAAACTAAAATCATTTGCATGTTAGTACTCATATTAGTCAAATAATGATCCATGAAATACTGCAACATACGTGGTAACAAAACATTGATAACACTCAATAAAAGTGCAAAGAAAATTGAAATTCCAAATTGAAATTTAAAATACTTAGCAAAACCAAAGAGTTGTTTCATTATCGTTCGTCGTTCTTTGCCACTCAATGCATGGATTCTTGCCAAAGTGTCCTTAACATCATTCTTCATGATCTAGCCTCCCCTCAATTTCAGTATTTTTCGTTTGTAAATTAAAGGTTTGCGCATACCATCCAGGTTGATTCAAGAGCTCTTGATGTGTACCTTGCTCAACGATAGTTCCACCATCAACGACAATAATTTCATCAGCATTTTCGACAGAGCTTAGTCGACTAGCAGCAATAATTGTTGTCCCATTTTGGCGTTCTTTGGCAATTTGTATTTCAATATTACGTTCAGTTTTTGAGTCAACTGCGGACAATGAATCATCCAAAATCAATAATTTGGGATCACTCAACATTGCTCGTGCAATTGCTAAACGTTGTTTCTGACCGCCAGAGAGTGAGACTCCTAATTCACCAACTTGTGTATCGTAACCATCTGGCATCTGTTGAATATCACTGTCTAAATCAGCAATAAAACTAGCTTTTTGAACATCTGACTGCGAAGCTGTAATATTGGCAAACCGAACATTATCACGAATATTAGTTGAAAATAAGAAGTTAGTCTGTGGAACATAACCAATGATATCGAGATAACTGTTAATCTCATATTTGCGGATATCAATATTGCCAACTTTAATATCTCCATCATAGTGATCAAAGTCACGCATCAAGAGACCAATAATAGTTGATTTACCACCACCAGTTGGACCAACAATTCCGAGTGTTTTTCCAACTCCTAATTTGAAGTTAACATCATGCAAAGCAATCGCATTATCATCAGGATAGTGGAATCGCTTAATTTCAAAATCGATTTCTCCACCAGGAACTGTTGTTAAAGCATTCGTCGCTTTAACCAATGATGATTTTTCGGATAACAAATCCATAATTCGATCATAACTAGCTGAGCCACGTTCCAATAAATTGAACAGACTTCCGACCGCATACATTGGCCAAGCCAAATTAGCCATATAAGAAATAAATGAAACTAATTGCCCAATCGTAATATTTTTATGAAGGACATTCATCCCTCCAAGAATAATAATTACCATATAAGAAATACCCATGATAATGGTTGTTAGTGGATCAAACATTGCGTCAAGTCGATATGTCTTTTTATTAGCTTTAATATTTTTATGAACATATTCATTAAAGTCAGCAACATCTTCCTTTTCTTGTCCTAAAGACTTTAAGACCTTAATTCCCACGACACTCTCTTGTGTCTTATTATTAATGCTTGAAAATGCAGCCTGTGAATCCTTAAAGGCATTATGAATTTTGGTACCTAGGATTCGCGCCATTACCCCTAATAGCAACAAAGGCGACGCTGCCATCAAAGTCATCTTCCAATCAATCAAAAATCCCATTGCTAAGATCATTGAAGACCCAGTAATAATCGAATCAGCTAAAGTCAGAATACCTGGTCCAGCGACTGACCTAACCGCATCAATATCATTAGTTGCATGTGCCATTAAATCACCGGTTCGCCATTTTTGATAGAAAGTCGAATCCATCTTCATAAAGTGGCGAAAAAGTCGACTACGCAACTCACGTTCCAAAACAAAGGAACTTCCATAAATCATCTTTTGCCAAAGAAAGCGCAATGAATATTGTAAAATTGCCACAACAAACAAAATGACCATATTAATGGTCAAATATTTCAGTGTTAAGTTTTTTCTACTGACACTATCTACAACATTACCAACGATTCGTGGTGGTATAACGTTACAAATAGCAACCAATAGTAAAGCAACAACTCCGACTAAATATTGTTTCCATTGTCTTTTAAAAAACCAACCTAATCTTGTAAAAATCCCCATAAATCTCACCACCTCAAAAATGTGCCTAGCTAATACTTTACTACTTATTATTAAAAAAGTGGCTGTTAGCACCTACTTATATTAAACTTTTTTAATCTAATTAGAAAGAAAAGACGATTTTCTCAGTTTTGAACTGGAAAATCGTCTTTTTTTAGTATTTCATTTGTTTAATACACATGTTGCTAGTTGATAACCTACTACAAATATTTCACAAGGTTAGCCAATCAACTTAGTATTTTTAACATCATTAATTGTCTTAGTACCTGCAAGTTGCATAGTGATTGAAAGTTCCATGTTCAAGTGTTCGATAACATCTGTAACACCTTGAGCACCACCCAAGTTCAATCCATAAATAATTGGACGACCTAAAGCAACTAGATCAGCACCGCTAGCCAATGCCTTAAATACATGTTCACCACGACGAACACCACTATCAAAGACGATTGGTACTCGCTTGTTAACTACTTCAGCGATATATGGAAGCATATCGAATGAAGCTGGTCCACCATCTAGTTGACGGCCACCATGGTTAGAAATCCAGATACCATCGGCACCGAATTCAATTGCTAATGCAGCATCATCTGGTGATTGAATACCTTTAACAAAGACTGGTAGTCCTGACATATCTTTAATCTTTTGGATATCTGTTGGTACGATACCTTGTTTAGCAGAAGCATAAATTTCGCCAATACCTTTACCTTCACCGTCACCAGCTGAATATCCAGCCAAGTTTGGCATTGGTAGTGGGAATTGGAACTTGTTGATGACATCGGCTTCACGATAACCACCAAGTGTTGAATCAACTGTCATAATAATAGCTTTAGCACCTGCTTTAACAGCCTTCTTGATTAAGAACTCGTTGAACTTGTCATCTTTACTCATATACAATTGGAAAAACATTGGTGCATCTGGAGCAGCGGCAGCAGCATCCTCAACTGATGTACTTGCGTATGTACTGATTGAGTAGATTGAACCAGCAGCGGCAACACCTTTAGCTGTATCAGTTTCACCCTTTGCGTGAGCCAAACCATGAGCAGCTGATGGAGCTTGAATAATAGGAGATTTCAAATCAATACCAAATATTTGAGTACTCAAGTCAGCGTGATCGATACCTTGAATAACACGTGGCATAATTTGTTTCTTATTGAAAGCTTCTGTATTTTGTTTCTTAGTCCATTCATCTTCAGCACCTTCGCTAATATAGCCGAAAGCACCCTTTTCGTTACTCATATGATCTTTAACTCTAGCCTCAAGACTAGCTAAATTTACAATATCAATATGGTTCTCAGCAGTACTTGCTTCATACTTTTTATTACTCATCGGAATCCCATCCTTTATTTTTTAATTTATTAACAGGATTAGTTTAACCTACAATTGTAAATTATGCTGAGATTTGTTCCAAAAATATCAATTTGTTTTTTAATAATCATGAAATAATTTATTTTATACTTTTTTTGCCGTCTCCGGTTGGCAGAATTTTCACCTGCTGTGGGACCGGTTCGAGCCACAGTACGGTCTCGAGCCTCGATTTTGAGCCGAAAACCGCGTCTCAAAAGTCGTCCTGTAATATAAGGACTTACGTCCTTATATTACTTTCACTGCTGGTGAAATTCTGCCAACCGGAGACTAATGTATTCGTTGATTGAAATGCCTTGATACTTCTGTATGTATGAAACATTTAATACTACTTCACCTTCAATAAAGATTAGAAAAAAAGTAGCCCACGATTATAATCACAGACTACTTTTGACCTAATGCGTTGCTTAAATGTAAATAAGCTATAAAGTGGAAACCTATTCCTAACAATAAAAACACAGCACCTAATGGTATCCAAAATAACGATGCAACAATTGCTAAAATATACAACGCCATGCTAATCAACGGATCAGTATGACTTTTTCTAAAATGTGCCCGTTTCATTTTTTCGGACATCAATTTTGAATGTTGTCCAATATAGACGTACAAAAGTTGAAATGTTCCCGAAATAAACAGGGCTATTACAGCGTAAGCTATGAAGGCTACCTCGATATCACCATTGTTTCCACGGCTCAACGTTTCTGCAACCAATGCCATCGGATAATTTATCAGTGTAATGCTAAATAACATCAACAAATTGATTAAATTTAACTTCCGGTCGATTGCTTTTAACGCTTGGAAATAATCGTGATGAAATAACCACAATGTTCCCACGTAGAAATATGAAACGATATACGCGACCAATATTGGCCACTGTTGAATCATTGCCGATAATAAATGGCCTGTTTGAAACTTTGGTACGGTAAATTCCAAAACTAAAATAGTAATTAAAATGGCAAAAACTCCGTCACTAAATGCTAGTAAACGATCTTTCGTCAAAAAATCCCCTCTTTAGTTAAGATCAAATGTTTGATTCGTGACTATTTTATTAAACAACGTTGGACAAACTAGACAGGTTATTATCGCTGCCAATGTGATTGCCCCTGATTGAGCTGTTGAAATCAACTTCAAATTTTGACCGACTTGTAAAATTGGCAAAACCAGAGTGATGGTAGTTGAAGTAACAATTGTCGCAGCGATAGCATAACGGTCGCCAAAGCGTTTGCGATAAACGAAGTAAACAATCGCCTTTGACAATAAGAATGCCACTAAGAAGATTGGAATCAATAATAACGCGTCTTTATTGGTAAAGAGTTTACGTAAATTCAAGTTGACGCCGGTCGTGATGAAAAATACTGGAATGAAGAATCCATATCCCATGGAACTCAATTTTTGTTCAGTATCTTCTTTAGGTTTCAACAATTTCATAACTGCACCAGCCAAGAAAGCTCCTAAAATACTTTCAGCACCAATCTGCTCGGCAAATGTTACCAAAGTAAAAATCAGGAAGAATGCTAAACGAATGTCCAATTGGGTTGTCGATTTATCAATTTTATCAAAGAACACGTAAACCCGATTGAATCGATGCAATAGGAAAATTGCTATCAAGAAAATAACTGGCAACCCTAAAACCGAAATGTAATGTTGTTGTTGCACAGCTGAATAAATCGTCAACGCTACCAAAGGAATGAACTCCCCAAAGGCCGACGTTAACAAGATTGTCTGTCCATAATTAGTATTGAGTATATTTGCCTCTTTCAATAAAGAGATGATTACTCCTAAAGCAATCGTACTGAATAAAATTACGGCTAAAATGAACTGACTAAAAATTCCCGTCTTATATAAAATGGCACTCAAAATAATCGACATGATAAATATCGAAGCAAACCCACCAAAAGCTGTTCCCAATGGTGAATAAATAGTTTTATCTTTCTGTGGTTCCAAAAGTGAGAAATCAATTTCCATCCCACCTAAAAAGATCAATATAATAACGCCTAAATTAGCGATATATTGCAAACTTTGACCCGGCTGAACAATGTTTAACCCCGTTTTTCCGATAATTATTCCCATAATAATTTCAGAAATCGAAGTTGGCATTCTCGTCAAATGAAATCTGGCGGTGATTAATGGTGTTGCCAAAGCTGCAAATAAAACAATTAATAATGCAAATTTCTCCATATTTATACCCTCTTATTAAACTGCTACTTTAGCATTCTACCAGAAGTAGAAAATGAAAAAATCCAAAATCTGATAAATATTTTCACCGATTTTCTTAATTTATAACAACGACCTTGCCTAAATTGTGCCTACTTTCCAAATATTCATGAGCTTCTCTGACTTGATTCAATCGGTAAACCTTTGTTGGAGAGACTTCGACGTGATATTTACTGATATAATCGAGCAATTCATTGAGTTTCTCACTGTTAACTTCTCCGGAATATAGCGAAGTTAAATAAGCTCCTTCATGAATGTCAGTAATAGGGTCGAAACCGTCCATATACCATTGACCACCTAACTCACCCGTATTACAGACGATACCACGAGGATTAACATGATTGAACGTATCCTTTAACGTCTTGGGACCCACCAGTTCCAACACTTTGTCGTAATTTTTAGCTGTCTGTAATTCACCATCCTGATCAACAATCGCAAAGTCATACCCAGCATCAAGCAAAACTTGTTCCTTTGATTGTTTGCGGACAGAACCAGTCACCATCATATCTGGATACTTGGATTTAATCAGATTTAATGCCGCAATTCCAACACCACTGGCACCAGAACGAATCAAAACAGAATCATCAGCTTGCAAATCCAAAGTTTTCAGTGAACCAAATGCTGTGTAGAAAGTCTCGGGAACGGCTGCTAAATCAGTCCAATTTAACTTCGTTTGGACAGGATAAATTTGTTCATTTGGCAATAAAACATATTCAGCGTATGAGCCGTCAAAAGCACGACCCATTTCACCCATAATTGAAATAACTTTTTGACCGTCTTGAAATTTATCAGAAGTACTTTCGGCCACAATTCCGACGCATTCAATTCCTAAAATACGTGGAAATTTCACACTTGGAGACTCACCATCGCGTGTAAAAATTTCGGAATGATTGATACCAAATCCTTTAATCTGCACAAGTGACCACCCTGGTTTAACTGTGGGTGTCGGAACATCCTTATATTCCAAAACCTCTGGCCCACCAGCTCTTTCAACAACAACTGCTTTCATATGCTTATCCTCCAAAATATCAATTACGACAATTATAATCTAAGCATAAAAAAAATACCTGAATTTGTCTTCAAGTATCTTAAATTGCTAAACGCACGAGTGCTAAGGAAATAATCCCCACGATGACGATTAACAGTAATTTTTTCGTTAAAATAGCAGTTAAAACGGTTGGAATTGAGGCAATTAAATTAGCGTAGTCAATCGTTGGCAAGTGTCCCAAATTTTGATGGAACAAATTCTCAAACCACAAGGCTGCCATAATTGTAATTGGTACGAATCCTAAGAACTCAACGACTTTAGCTGGCAAATTAAATTTCTTCAATAATACAAACGGCAAAATTCTTGATAACCATGTCACCAATCCACAAGCTATCAATGTCCATAAAACAAATTTAGTTGAAGGCATTTTTCAAAATCACCCCTAACCCACAGCCAATCAAGGTTACAACCAAGATCAACAAATCACTCGAAATAAAAATTAGTCCAAAATAAACTAGTGGCAACATTGCTAAAACAACAATTAATTGCACTTTTAATGAAATCGTTTTGTCACTGATCAGTTGTAAATACAACAAACCAATAAACATGGCTACTAAGGCAAAGTCCAAGCCCAGTTTTTCAGGATTACTGATAATTCTCCCAAGCATTGCCCCGACCATTGTTGACACTACCCAAACGAGATAAGCCATCACGTTGACTGTATTGAACCACTTAAAACCCAGTTTGCCGTTGGTATAATTAAGTTTATTCATACTCAACGCAAAACTTTCGTCAGTAATCAAACTACCAATTAAAATGTTTTCAAAAATAGAATTCTTTTTAAAGTAATTTGCGGTCGTCATACTCATCAGAATCATTCTGGAATTAACCAAAAAGACTGACAAAGCAATCGAAACTATTGGCGTCCCAATCGCCAATAAACTGACTAAAATAAATTGTGCTGATCCGGCATAAACGATCAATGACATCAAGGTCGCCATCAAAACGCTCATCCCAGCCGAGGCTGCCACGATTCCAAATGAAATTCCAATTCCAATGTACCCAAATACGGTTGGAAGTGTATCTTTCATGGCAGTTCTGACACTCAAGCTGTCATCCATAAGCTCTCCCCCTTTTTATATAGAATATTATAATAATTTTAATTTCATTAAATGTCAATTAGGGTTTTGGTTGGGTGCCGCCTTAGATTGACAGATACTTCGCCTGCTGTGGGACCGTCTCGAGCCAAAATGCGGTCTCGAGACTCGATTTTGAGCTTCGCATGGACCGCGAATCTCAAAATTCGTCCTGTACTATAAGGACTCACGTCCTTATAGTACATTTCACTGCTGGCGAATATCTGTCAATCTAAGGCTAATTTGTTGGTATAACTAGGTATTATCTTTATGTTTTATATCATTAATAACTTCCAGATATCTTATTAGTCCTCTGATTCAAATGATATTAATAAATCCATTCCATATTTAACTCAAGACAATTATCATCCAGATAACTTAGTCGAAGGCTGGCAGTAATATAGTCCGCAGTGCGTGTGGCGTTATAGCGGTGATTTTCCGCTATTACACCACCGACGTATTTTGAACTTCGCGCACTTTGCGAAGTTCAAAATCGAGGTTTGAGACCTTGGCTCAAACCGGTCGCACAGCAGACTATATTACTGCCAGTCTTCGGATGCCTTTTTACAATTTACTAAGGGTAAACGGTTACTTTTCCAACCATAATAGTTATAATTTAATTGTTAATAATAAAAAGGAGAGATTTTTATATGAAGAAAGCAATTTTTGAAAAAGTTGGCCAAATGAAACTTGAGGATGTCGAAAAACCAACTATTCAAGCTGCTGATGATGTTGTTATTAAAGTCATCCGCGCCTGTGTCTGTGGTTCTGACCTTTGGGCTTACCGTGGTTTAGAAGATAAAGCTGAAAATTCAGAAAACTCTGGTCACGAAGCTATTGGTATTGTTGAAGAAGTTGGATCTGAGATTACTACTGTTAAACCCGGCGATTTCGTTATTGCTCCATTTACTCATGGCTGTGGCTACTGTAAAGCTTGTCGTGCTGGTTTTGACGGTGACTGTCAATCACACAACGATAACTTCAGTAATGGTAACCAAGCTGAATATATTCGTTTCCAACATGGTCAATGGGCTTTAGTTAAAGTTCCTGGCAAGCCTAGCGATTATTCTGAAGGTATGCTTAAATCACTCTTAACTTTGGCTGATGTTATGGCTACTGGTTATCACGCTGCTCGTGTTGCCGAAGTTAAACCTGGCGATACTGTCGTTGTTATGGGTGACGGTGCTGTCGGTCAATGTGGTGTTATCGCTGCTAAAATGATGGGTGCTACTAAGATTATTTCAACCAGTCGCCATCCTGACCGTGAAGCTTTAGCTAAGAAATTTGGTGCTACTGATAACGTTGCTGAACGTGGTGACGAAGGTGTTAAAAAGATTTTAGCTTTGACAAATAACGAAGGTGCTGATGCTGTTTTGGAATGTGTCGGAACTGAACTTTCAACTGAAACAGCTATGAGAGTTGGTCGTCCTGGTTCAATCGTTGGCCGTGTTGGTTTGCCACATACTGGTAAGATGGACGTTTCATCATCATTTGGTAAAAATATCATCCTCGGTGGTGGTCCTGCTTCTGTTACAACTTATGACAAAGAACGTTTGTTGAAAGCTGTTCTTGATGGTGAAATCAATCCTGGATTAGTCTTCACAAAGAGTTTCAGTCTTGACCAAATCAACGATGCTTATCAAGAAATGACTGATCGTAAAGTTATTAAAGCATTGGTTGTTGTTAGTGACTAAGCCGTCTCCAGGAATGAGAATATTCACCTGCTATGCGGACCGGCTCGAGCCAAAGTTCGGTCTCGGGCCTCGGTTTGAAGCCTTACCAAAGAACGGTAAGTCTCCAAACACGCCCGGTGGTGTAAGAGCTAAAGCTCTAACGCCACACCCACAGCGGGTAAATATTCTCATTTCTTCCGACTAAACTATAAATTAAAAAGAAGATATTCTCTCACTTGAAAATTTTTCAAGTGGAAGATATCTTCTTTTTCTTTATTATTTTGCTTTAATCTCAAATAAGGTACTCTCAAAATCTCTCATTTCAGTTTTTTGATTTTCAGAACGAACTGGTAAACCAATATTCATTAATTCATCTCCATACAAATCATAAGAATCATTTATTGCATATTTAGTTTCCGTACTTAATCCTGCTAATTTTAATTGATCATACCCCATATTAGGATGGCTCAATCCTTTAAAGTAACAAACTAACGCCTGTTTTTGGTCTGTTGAAACGACCATCCAAGCATCTGTCCCATCAAGGCGAGTATCCAACCGATAAAAATCACCATGAGTAATCAAATTATCATATTTTCTCTTTAATTTAATTTGATGTTTAATCTCATCCAATTCTTTAGATGACAAATCAAGCAGATTCATTTCATAACCAAAGGTTCCAAATAAAGCAACGTTTCCCCTAGTTTGTAACGAAGTAATTCTACCGGTCTGATGATTAGGTGAAACCGAAACATGCGTTCCAATAGAACTAAGCGGATAGACATAAGACTCTCCCGTTTGAATTTGGTGTCTTTCAAAAGCGTCTGTATCATCACTACCCCAAGTTTGTGGTGCATAATACAACATCCCCAAATCAAATCTGCCGCCTCCACTGGCACAAGATTCAATCAACAGTTTTGGATACTTTTTTAACAACCGATCATATAAATTATAAACACCTAAAATATACCGATGGAAAAATTCACCTTGTTGATTTGGCTTCAAATAATTTGAATAAGACTCGGTAATATTTCGATTCATATCCCATTTAAGATATTCGATTTTAGTGCTAGACAAAATCTTATCCATTTGCTCAAAAATATTATCAATCACTTGTGGATTACTAAAATCTAGTAAATATTCATTTCTACCTAAACTGTATGATTTATTTTTAACGCCAATTATCCATTCCGGATGTTCTTTAAAAATCGGTGTATCATCGGAAACTGCCTCAGGTTCAAACCATAAGCCAAAATTCATCCCCATATCGTGAATCTTTTTCGAAATAAATTCCAAACCGTGTGGTAACTTATCAAAGTTTACTCGCCAATTGCCCAATGAACCCTTCTCACCATTACGTTGGGCAAACCAACCATCATCCAAAACGAAGAGATCACAACCAACATCAGCGGCTTTAGTAGCTAAATCAATAATTTTCTTTTCATCAAAATCAAAATAAGTTGCTTCCCAATTATTAATCAAAACAGGATGTTTTATGTCTTTCCACTTGGAATCAATCAGATGATTTCTAACAATATTATGGAAAGTTTGGCTCATCTGATTCAATCCTTGATTAGAAAACGTCAATATTGACTGCGGCGTCGTAAAACTTTCTCCAGCATTCAATTCCCATTTAAAATGTTCTTCATTGATGCCAGTCAATACTCTGACCACTCCATAAGAATCCAACTCAACAGTCTCTTTATGATTGCCACTATAAATAGTTGAAATACCATAAGCATCCCCACTGTTCTGAGTCGTCTCAGGTTTGACTAGTGCAATGAACGGATCATGAACATGACCACTGGCCCCACGTAAACTGCTGATTTCTTTAATTCCAGGATTAATCGGCTCTCGGTTTACATGTTTTTCTCGCGCCCAAATACCATTTAAAGTAATCAATTCAAATTGTTCATTAGGAATATCGAGACAATTACTCTTGATATTTTCTAAGCTATAGCTCTTTTTACCATTATTTTTAATCGTTGCATTTTTGATTATACTGGCATTATTTGTGTCAATCGTATAATTAAGATTTAATAATAGACCACTATACTCATCTTTTAGAGTCACTATCAGCGTTTGGCAGTCATCCTTTTCATACCTAACGTGAGGCAATCCTCTGAGTGCTGGAACCCCATCCATAATTTTGTAACTGACATATTCAAAGTTGGAAATATTATCACCCGTCGGATAATTAATCTCAAATGCAGGCAATCGATAATCGCTAGTCCCATACTCCGGATATTCTTGCATTAACTTTGATAATGAAGAATTATCATCGCCAACAATTCTTTTTTCACCCCAGGCAAAACTAGTCTGAATGGTATTTTCAATTGTTTGATGCAAAGATATTTTACTGCCAAAGTAAATGTGTTCTAACTTCTTCATTCCTGGCATAACTCGAAAAATGTAACTTATCCTCTGGTTGCTCAAGCTAAATATTTTTCTCTTTTGATCAACTTGAATTAAATCAGTCATAATTCCTACTTTCCTATCTACTATTTCATTTCATATATCGAACCATTAACATTGGTTGTCCCACAAATGCCGTGTAAAAACATATGGATTTGATCTTTGTTCGGAAAAATTCTTGATGTGAAAACTTTCTCGCCGTTATTGATAAATATTTCAACTGATGATGAATCTGTATAAATCTTCAAATTCAATTTCTCAGGTAATTCATAATCAATCTTTCTCGTCACTCCGTACTCACTTGAAACTTCCATGCCAGATTGAGAACGATCAATCATAATTTCGTTTTTCTTTCTATTTAAAATCACTCTAAAACGTTTTTCATCCGGTTCATCAGCGAATAAATCAATCATAAGCGCATTGGAATCTTTAAAGTTAACAGTTAAATCAAATTCATTAGACATCGTTTTTAATTTATGGGCAACTGTTTCATTTGTAAGTTGTTCATTCACTGGACGACGATTTTTTCGCAAAGAATCCATTTCTTTAACTGGTACTTGATATAGTTTTCCATCTTTAATATGCAATTCTTTAGGAATCGTCATACAGCCTGAGTAATGATATTTTTCAGTCGGATACGACGTTTCAGGTAACCCCATCCAAGAAACAATAATCCTTCTGCCATCAGGTGCTAACATTGTTTGACTGGCATAGAGATCAAAGCCATTATCAAGTTCATTCAAATCCCCATGATTAAATTGTGTATTTGGTAAAGATACTGGGTCACCTAATAAGTAACAAGTTTGGTAGATGTTTTGATATTTATTACCTGAACTCTTCAATCCTTGTGGACAAAAAACCAACATCCCTTTGCCATCTATTTCAAAGTAGTCTGGACATTCCCACATATATCCGAGTTTGGTGTAATTAGTTTTTAATTCGCCTAGCGATTTCCATTTTTTAAAATCTTCACTTTGTAATACCAATGCAGTTCCAGTCAAATTCTTTCTTTGAACTCCGAAAATTGCATAGTATTTGCCATCCTTTTGCCAAACTTTCGGATCTCTAAAGTGAGCTGTGTACCCGTCAAAAGTGCCCTCAATGATTGGAGAATTACTTCTGTGAACCTGGTTATTCTTATCCATAAAGGCTGTTAATTGATATGGAACACGCAGCCAGTTATTATCTGTTTCCGTATTAATCCAAGTATTTCCCGTATAGAACATCAATAATTTATCTTTACTAGGAATGGCACTTCCTGAATACGTCCCATACTTATCATACTTAGTGTCACTTTCAATAGCGGCACCTAAATCCTGCCAATTAACCAAATCATCCGAAACTAAATGCTTCCAGCCATGTTGGGTATAATGTGGATCTTTTGAAAAAGCTAATGGACTCCACTGATAAAATAAATGATATTTTCCATTGAAATAAGAAAATCCGTTTGGATCACCCAACGTACCAGACTCACTTTCAACGTGGTATGTCTGGCGATATGGACTTTCATTCGTAATAGATTGCTCTTTTTCAATTACTGAGGCTGGAACATCCGACAGATGATCAACCATATTTTTAAATTCTTTGATTCTATTTGTCATCACATTTAACCTCGTTTAATCGACACTTAATTGTTCTGCTGGGACTTTATCCACAGCCTTTTTAGTCTCAGTAACTTTAGCTTTTGACGTTGAGAATTTGGATACTAGTAATGATGCTAAGAATCCCACGGCAATACCTACCAAGTTAGTTAAAATATAATTTAAATAACCATTATTTTGTGGAGCAGCAATGGCAATACCTGGTAATCCAGTTGTACCAAAAGCAACAGCTGTAAGTTTTGTTAAATAAATATAAGCTCCGGCAGCTGCACCACCGATACATCCTCCAATTAGTGGATATTTATTTTTAATATTGATACCAAACAAAGCGGGTTCAGAAATACCGAAGAGAATGGAGAAGAATGCAGAAATTGAAATTTCACGTGCTTTAGCATTTTTACGGTTCAAGAAGAAGTAAGCTAATACTCCTCCACCTTGACCCATCAAAGCACCTGAGAACAATGGATTAAGAAAGTCATACTTAGTTGTTGAAATTAATTGTGTTTCAATTGCACCAAACATGTTGTGTAGTCCAGTAATAACAATCAATTGTTGAATACCACCAAAAATAATATAACCAAAGATACCCAATGATTGAGACATCCAAACTAATCCATTAGTAATCCAAGTTGATAATGTAACACCAATAGGTCCAACAATCATAAATAGGATAAATGATGAAATTAAAATAGTTAACATTGGTGAAAGAACAAATTGAATGACGCCAGGTAATTTCTTTTGAAAATAATTATCAAGTTTAGCGATGACCCAACCCATAATTAGAGCGACAATAATTTGACCACCAAAATTAGTTAATGATAATTTCCAGCCAAAGATGTTAGCAATAACCGCTTTGGCTGCACCAGTTTGAACATCCGACATTGCTGGCAAAGAAGCTGACATCATTACGGCCCCAATTGCCAAGCCTAAAACTGGTCTACCACCGTATCGTTTGGTTGCTGAATAAACAACAATCAGTGGCAACATTGCAAAAATACCAGAAGATCCTAAATTCACAATGGTACTAATTCCGGAAATACCAGGGAACATTTGAACTAATGATTGTGATCCAAAAATCTTTTGTGTTAAAAGATTATTCAAACCAATTAAAATACCGCCGGCTAAGATACCGGGTAAAATTTCTGTAAAAACACCTGTTAAATCGTCAATAAACTTTTGAAAGAAACCTTTTTTATCTTCTGCCTTAGAATCAGCTTTAACTGTAGATGAACTATCTGAATCAACAGAATAGTACGCTATACCTGTATGTTGAATAAAGACGTCTGTTACCTTATCAACCAGTCCAGCCCCAAAAATAATTTGTAATTGATTTTTATTAAGATTAACACCTTTGACCAATTCAATTTTTGATAGTGCGTCCTTATCAATCTTACTAGTATCCTTTATGGCAATTCTCAGTCTAGTTGCACAGTGAAAGGCCTCAATGGCATTATCTTTTCCTCCAATTGCAGGAAGAATTTCATCAGATATTTTTTCATATAACTTACGATCATTCTTCATGATTTAACTCCTCAATTCGATTTATTTTATTCAATTAGTTAATTAACTTACAAATACATTCTATAACGTGAGTAAGCGGTTTCAAATGTTATAATGTTGCTATACTATGTCGAAATGTTGAATGGTGAATAATAATGAAAAAGAACTTTGTCTTCAGTAACGAAAAATATAATCCTTACCTTTACCTTACATCCGGCGGTTATGAAGCCACAGTGCCTTCACACCAATATGGACCTTTAGGTAGATCTGGATATATGCTGCATTATATTTCTGGTGGAAAAGGTGTTTTCATCAGCAATAATGTTAAATATCATTTAAAAAAAGGAGACTTTATCTATATAGAGCCCAACAAAACTGTAACTATGATAGCCGATAAAGTTGACCCTTGGAGTTTTTATTGGATTCGATTCACTGGCGACCTCATCAAACAGTACATGTCTCAAATAGATATTTCTTATAAAAATCCGGTCTTCTCTATCAAAGATACGCCAGTTGTACCACAGAAGATTGTTGAAATAGTAAATTATTCTCAAGAGAAAAACAGCAGCGACTTCTTATATTCTGCTAAACTTCTTAAAATACTAAATTCTCTGTACAATGTTTTCCCTAGTAAGTCCAATACGCAATCATCAGATCCAGATAGACTATATACACAGGCACTATATTATATTAGAAATAATTATGAATCTGCTATTACAATCAATGATGTTGTTGAATATTTAAATGTCGATCGAACTTATCTTTTTAAACTTTTTAAGGACAATATGAATATCGGTCCTAAGGAATACTTGACGAAATATCGACTCAAGAAAGCGACTGAACTACTAAAAGTCTCAAATGAATCAATTACTTTTATCGCTCAATCTTGTGGATTTTCAACCTATCAGCGATTTACCAGAATCTTTCACAAATATGTTGGCTGTACTCCATCAGAATATAAAGATAATCATTAGACCACAAAAAAGGTTGATGCGTTTTTTTAACGACATCAACCTTTTCTGTTTATAATTTTTATTCATCCAATTTTTTAATAAACTTAGCTGGAACTCCACCAACTAAACTATTATCGGGCACGTCTTTAGTAACCACAGCTCCTGCAGCAACTACAACATTATTGCCAATCGTAACTCCAGGCATAATTGAAACTTTTCCACCAATCCAAACATCATTACCGATTGTCACTGGAAAACCTTTGCCTAAATACTCACGACGTCCTTTAGCAGTCATCGGATGATTGACGGTATAAATATCGACATTGGGTCCAATCATGACATTATTACCAATATTAACTGGGGCAATATCGAGAACTGTTAAGTTATAATTGCTCAAAAAGTCATTACCCACGTGGATATTCTTTCCATTATCACAATTAAAGCGACTTTGAACAGAAATGTTTTTTCCATATGATCCGAAAATTTCTTCAATTTTTGCAGTTTGTTTCTCTGGTTCAGTTGCTGGAATCTCGTTGAATTCCTGACATAGTTTTGCCGCATTAGCCTTACGCTTGGCTACTTCTTCATCCAAAAAATAATACCATTCACCTTTGTCCAACTTCTCTATCTCACGCATAAACCTCACCTCAACTTATACCTTATCACTTTGAGATAACTCAAAGTCAAATTAACTATTATGATGATAATTACGCTGTTTCTTATAGTGGTGATAATAATTCTGGTGACTATTGGCTACAGCTGGAACTTTCAAATCACGGTCAATCTTTGAACGGCCAGTTGCATAGTCAAATTTCACTTTATCTTGCACATTCCACAAATAGCGGTTGAACTTCAAACTTCCATCAGTTGAAATTGCTTGAACCCACACGCCACGAGCCATCAATTCCTGGCCTCGAAAAATTGGCGTCACTTTATAAATAACTTTCTTATTCCGAGTTAATGCATCCCTAACCTTTTGTTCCACTTGAGTCATCGTCTTCTGATTTGAAAATTCAGTTTGCGTGAACAAATTGTAAGGATTGTCGATACTACCGAGTTCACCCTGTTGTGTCTGACCAGATTTATTCAAGTTAAAAGTCATTGTATAGGCAATCAAATGCCCACGATTTTGAGGAATAACTCTTGTACCATCAATATATTTAGGCTCATTGTGCCAACCTGTCGGACGCCATGTTTGTTCAGTTCTGGTGTTAGATCTGCCCAGATTATTACGTGTTAAGTATGCCGTGGCAGTTCCCGTACGATTCAAATTATCCAGTTTACTGTAGTCAATATGTGACTGGTCAAAATCAGTTTTCTTAATATTTGAAGGCGCGTCATTATTAAGAATTTTGATTGATTTTTCACCAGATTTATAGTTCCAAGTACTAATTTGTTTTGCTGTTAATTCTGATTGTTTCACAGATGATGCAGCAGTTGCTTGACTAGAATTCGTAGAACATCCTGCCAAAAGTAGTGGTGTCAGTAATAACAGTAAAATATTCTTTCGCAAATTTATTTCCCCCTAAAATGCCATTCGTGATTTAATTTTCAAATAATTATCGGCAATAATTTCTTGTGAGTTTTTAATGTAATTAACATTGTCGACATCACAAATATTATCCAATTTATTAGTCGTCACAATCACGGTTTTATTCATTTCCTCGCTCAATTCACGTAACCAACTAAACATAGTCTGTGATTCAGCCAGATTAATTCCCACCTCTGGCTCATCGAACAAATACAACTCCTTATCGACCATTAAATTCATATAAATCAAAACTAATTTCCGCTCATTCAAGGCCAAATCATTGAAGTGCCTATGTAGTAAATTACGGATTTGTTCAGGAATTTCTAAGTCTAAAATTTTATTTAACTGACGAATAAAAGCAAGTATTTCCAAAACTGTTAATCCTACGCGAAAATCATTTTCTTGTGCCAAATAAGCAATTTTCTTAAAGCTGGGAAAACCGATAAAACTGCCATTACGTTTAGTTTCAGCAATTTCATCTAGCAATGTCGTCTTGCCGATACCTTTTTCCCCTAAAACAAAGTTTAACTGACAATCCTCAAAATAGAAATTAACATTCTCAAATAAAAAATCTTTTTTATATTTACAATTAAAGTTCTCTATTTTCATTTATTTCAAATGACTTTTAATGGAAACTCCCTTAAAAATCATTCCTCCCATTATTAAATATCCGATTGCAATTATTCCTAGAAAAATTTCTTCATGGAAAGTACTACAGTGCAAATTGTAAAGGCCAAAAATCAACTGAAATGGATTGATCAGCGTCAGAAAATAATGCAACAATCCATGTGGTCGTAATCCCAACAAAATAATACCCACTATAAAGAAACAGCTGATTAGAAGGTTGAATAATTCCTGCTTCATTTTTAGCAGCAACAATCCTGACATCATCGCTGAGCACAATAACGTCGCCAAAAATGAAACTAAGAAACCATATAAGAACGTTACCGCTGAAATATGGGTAATAAATAACGTGACGAACAAATTGAATAGAAATATTTCTAATTGAATTATTAAGAATTGAACTAATAAATTAGCTAAAACAATCGAATGTTTAGAGCCCATTAAATAAGTTAATGTTTTAAAAAAACCGCCCTCTCGCAAACGAATTATATTGATCAAAAAGCCGTTGAAGACTGTTGTCACAACGATATAAGACCAATAAATATACAATGCTTCGTTATCTTGAAAATCTTCAGTTTTATTAAGAAAAACCATTACGATCGGTACTAACAGCGTATAAATAAAGTAAAATCTTTCTTTCAAGGCAATCCGAATTTGGATTTTAAAAATTGCTAAATCATTTTCGAACATTAAATTCTCCCTATCTTTACCTGTTCAAACATTAGTAAAAATTAATCTATTTTAATCAAACTGTCAATTAGCTTTCTGGTATAAAAAAATATGAAATGACTTTTTATTTCAAATTGATTTAAAAATCATTTCATTTGAGTAACATTAGTGTCATTTCAATAAAAATCGGTTATGATATTGAAAGAAAATTTTAACGGGGAAAAGCCTATGAATTACATACTGCTGTTAGTGTCAATCGGTTTTGAAGTTTTAGGGACTTCACTTTTAAAGAAGACAGATGGTTTTACTAATCTTTGGCCCACATTAGGGACTTTAACATCATATTTTATCTGTCTCTTCGTACTCTCACACGTTTTGAAACGATTACCGCTGAGTCTGACATATGCCACTTGGGGTAGTGTGGGATTAGTACTCGTAACTGTTGCTGGTATTGTCTTTTACCACGAATCCATTTCAATCCAATCGATCGCCGGACTTGTTCTAGTTATTTCTGGGACCGTATTGATTAATATCTTTTAAATATTTGTTTTAGACTGCAATATATGCAGATATTGCAGCTCGAACACAACAAAAATAGGCTTTCAATTCACTTTATCTATTTAAGTGAACTGAAAGCTTATTTTTGTGCTGATGATTGCCTATCCATAAAAAATTAGTTGGAAGAGCTGATAGTATTCATCAGCAGCGAAAGTGGCGTTATTGCTTTAGCAATTACACCACCGGGCGTGTTGGAGACTTACCGTTTTCTGGTAAGGCTTCAACCGAGGTTCGAGACCGCTCTTTGGCTCGGGCCGTTCCGCGCAGCAGATGAATACTATCAGCTCTGGAAACGGGTCCCTTCAACAAACCCTATCTACGATTCTTACGATAACGTTTGATAACAAATCCGGCAATTGCGACTAAGGCAACAATAGCACCAAGGATAATCCAGAGATCCTTTGAACGGTTTGGATTCTTGTGGTTAATCTTGGCAATCTGTTTCTTAGTTACAACAAAATTACGTTTCAAGTTCCAATGGTTCTTACCATTATTAGCTTTAACACTCAAATACATCGTGTATTTGCCTGGTTTTAACCGTTTATTCTTACTTGGTCCAGTCACTGTGTTGACGTTAACTGGATAGTAGAAATCGCTATTCGGAGCCATTGACATGGCTTTCTTATTTGATTTCAAAATGATTTTAGAACTATTTTGTGGTGTAACTTTGGCATTAACAGAGACTTCTTTTTCCAAAGTTGGAACATCGTTATCCATTTCCGCATCAACAGAAACTTGACCATTATTGTCAGTTTCGAAAACTTTGACAAATTTCAAGTCAGGCTTAACTGGATCAGTGTTTTGTTGTAACTGTAATCCCAAAACATAATTATATTGATTTCTTAGAGTGACACCTTTAGGTAGTTTTTGATTATTATTAATCTGATTGTTTTCCTGAACAAAAATACCACCTAATAATTCACCTGAAAAATAACCTTTGGGAGCGATCAATTCGATTGAAACTTCTTTTGATGAATTGGCTGACACAGCTACTTCTTTGGGATAAGTCACAAGTTTTTCAATATTGTATTGTAAATCACTGTCTGGAGCTATACCGTGGTCGTTATAATCGATCACACCATTGATATCAGTGGCTGCACGGTTAACTGAGACTTTGTACGTATGATTTTTACTGTCGCTATTATTAATTTTAAATTTAATGGTTTCCTTTTGACCCGGAGTCACCTTCAAATCGTAGTAACCGATATTTTTTGAAATTTGATTACTTGGTAACTCAGGAGAAATACTATAATTGACGCCGTTTGAAGTGGCAGCATCAATTGTTTTATTATCAAAAGTAAAAACCAATAGAACGCTTGCTATTAATGTTAAAATAATTGTCAGATATTTTTTCATAATATTACCTCTTAGAAAAAAAGAGAAGCATATTGATTTAATATACCTCTCTTCGATTCAATTTTTAGGCTGGCGCATTAGACAATGTCCAAGACAAATCTGATGTATATGAACCACCGATATTACCAGCAGGTACCTTTAATGTGGCATCGCCGCTACCATAAGTAGTTGTGAATGAACCAACACCCGTACCAGCTGCGGCGTTCAAAATTGTTACTGGAGCACTAGAAACTGGTGTTGAAGCTGTAAATACAGGCAACGTTGAGACGTTATCGGCATCGTCAGCTTTAACAGGAGCTGTAGTGGAATCGGCCAATGATAAGCTTGCGCCTTTCAAAGTAGCTCCACCGGTCGTTCCATCAGTAAATGGTGTATCCGATAGTGAAACCGTCCAACCAGTTGGCTCACCAGGGTTAGCGATTTGTAACCCACTCGAGAAACTGGTTGATGCATAACTTGCATCGTCAGCACTTGATGCAACTGTACCAAAGGCAATACTTGGTGCAGATTTAATTGTTATAGTTCCTGGTGTAATTGTAGTTGTTGCCGTTTCTGGCGTCGTCGAGGTAGTTGGCGTGGTTGTATCAGCCTTAGCAACATAACCACCTGCACCAATCGAAACTATTCCTAAAAGTGCTCCACCTATTAATAAACTATTTTTTAAAAGTTGTTTCATTATATTCTCCTCCATATCCGATATTATTTTATCGATATGAACCAGAGCCTATTATTAAAGATAGCCCCATCATCCAAGGCTCTTGGGAATGACCCCTATGGCCATCTATGAAGATTTTTCGATCTCCACACTGCAAGTTATAGAATCAATCTGGATGGGAATCAAATATTAGACTGTTAGTGTACGAAAAGTAAATTATAATAGGGGTGTGGGCCGTCTCCGGTTGTTGGTGAAACGGTAGTTCTGCACTGAGGACCGGTCCGAGCCAAAGTACGGTCTCGAACCTCAATTTGAAGCCTTACCAAAGACCAGTAAGTCTCCAAAGTCGCCCTGTGGTGTAACGGCTAAAGCCGTAACGCCACCTCCACTGCAGACTACCGTTTCACCAACAACCTCCGGCTAGGGTATTTTTTGAATAAATAACAGCTTATATTTTAAGTTATGATTTTTAGATGTTAATTTACCTTAATTCAAGTAAATCAACATCAACAATCAATTTTTAATGACGGATATCATTATTCGTTTAACTCAAAACACGATTATCTTTTTATTGACCATATCCATTTATCAAACGATTAGCTCAATATTTTATATAAATATCAAATACAAAATAACTTAGCCTTCAGCTGTCAGAAATGTAGTCAGCAGTGCAAGTGGTGTTAGGACTTTAGTCCTTACTCCACTGACGTATTTTGAGATTTGCGAACTGTGCAAAGCTCAAAATCGAGGTGCGAGACCTTGGCTCGCACCGGTCACACCGTAAACTACATTTCTGACAGCTGAAGGCGGAATCTTTAATGATTAGAGGATGTCATTTAATATGTCGGAAATAAATTCAGCTAACAAATTGATCATCAATGTCGTTAATATTATTTGGAGTTTCAATCCAGAATCCAAACAAGTTTTAGTCTTATTGGTCAAAAATTCTCTTGGCAACGATGCTGACCGCTGGGGCTTACCCGCAACTATTTTACGGTCAGATGAAAATGCCGAGGAAGCTTCTTTACGTTTAATTCGAGAAAAAATTGGTATCGAATTGCCTGATTTTTACACCGAGCAATTGGCTACTTTTAGTAATGTGCAACGAATCAGTGACCACCGAGAAATTGCTTTATCTTACATGACCTACTTACCTTCAATGCCTGATTTGACTGCCGGATATGGGGCCAAGGATGCCGAATGGTTTAGTGTCGACTACTTGCCTGAACAATACTCATTGTCTTATCAAGACTTACATTTCAAAACTTTGAGTGACAAAATATCGGAAAGTGAATTTTATAACAATATTGAAGAATCCCATGATAACAACCATCTAGCTGCTGATCATGCTTTAATTTTACGTTTAGCTTTCCATAGAATTACTAATCGCTTAGATTATTTACCAACTATTTTATTGATTCTAGGTGACAGTTTTACGCTCAAACAGGCACGTGAAGTTTACGCCACCTTTTGGAAAGAACCCTCTACAAACATTGATAACTCTAACTTCCGCAAGACTCACGCCCACCTTTTCACTGAAATTGGTATGGAGCACGGTAAAAGCGGACGTCCGGCTAAACTCTACAAATTGGTTTGATAATTTGACCTCTTAAAAGACTAATGGTAGTCTTTTTTTGTGCTATTTAAGGTAACTTTTACCTTTAATAAAAATAGTAATATTTTATATAAATTATGGAGGTAAGTTTTGGATTCACAAAAAATCGAAACTACACAAAAAGGCGGCCTCAAGTTATTAATGGTCATTGGGACTGCCTGGTTATTCGATGCTGCTGATGTAGCATTGTTATCATTTATCATGCCATTGATTAAACAAGAATGGAGTTTAAGTGCCAGTCAAATCGGTTTGGTCGGTTCGATCACAACTGTTGGTATGATGATTGGTGCTTTCCTATTCGGATATTTAGCTGACCGTTTTGGTAAGAAAAATATCATGATGGTTACGCTGTTAGTCTTCTCAATCAGTAATCTACTATTGGCTTTAACTACTGACGTTAACCAATTTCTATTGATTCGTTTCATCACTGGTATTGGTCTTGGGGGAGAATTACCAGTAGCATCAACTATTATTGCAGACTCATTCTCGGGGAATAAACGTTCTAGAATGCTAATCTTGGTTGACAGTTTCTGGGCTATTGGTTGGATTTTTGCATCTCTAATAGCTACTCTAGTAATGCCAGCTTACGGATGGAAATTCACTGTTATCATCACATCTGTAACGGCGTTATACACACTAGTTTTACGTCACCATTTACCTGAAGAAACTAATGTTAAAAATGACAAATTGAATCTTCGCCTTGCTATGAAACAAATTTGGTCACCGGAATTCCGCCGCTCAACACTTTGCTTGAGTATTCTCTGGTTCGTAATCATGTTCGTCTATTATGGACTATTCCTATGGTTGCCAAGTATTTTGATTCAACGTAACTTGTCAATTTCACGGAGTTTCTTATACACATTCATCACTAGTTTTGCTCAATTACCTGGTTATTTCCTAGCTGCATACTTGATGGGTAAAATCAGTCGTAAAAAGGTTTTGGCAATCTACATCATCGGTACTATCATTGGTGCATTCCTCTTTGGTACAGCTCAAACTGAAGCAATGGTCCTTATCAGTGGTTGTCTATTATCATTCTTCACACTTGGTGCTTGGGGAATTATGATTGCTCTAACACCAACACAATATCCAATTGAATTACGTGGTATGGGTATTGGTTTCACCCAAGCAATTGGTCGTATCGGAGCTACTATTGGACCTTACCTAATTGGTTTCTCATTGGGTATTGGTATCAACACAACAATGATTTTCTTCTACTTCATCTTGGCTCTAGTTATCGGTATCGCCGTTCTTTCTTTTGGAATGATCGACACAGATAGAAAATAATACTTCAACTCAATTCAACTATTAAATAAGAAAATCCGTGTAATCGTAAATTGATTACACGGATTTTTTGGTTATATTTTTAAATATAGCGATTAAAAGAATGCCTCGCTGACAATAATTGTAAATCCTATTAAGGCTCACTTCAAAGTCAAAACTAATTTTCTGATTTCGTCTCGAACTCGTCTAAATTCATTTAACTTTTCTTCTTCCGTTCCAGTAGCAGCGGCAGGATCTGGCAATGGCCAATGCAATTTTTTCACAGTTGGTGGTGTCATTGGACATTTATCACGGGCATCTCCACAAAGGGTTACTACCAAGTCACAACTATTGAGATATTCCGTATCAATCAATTTAGAACTTTGATTAGAAATATCAACTCCGACCTCTGCCATAACTTTTACTGCCTTGGGATTCAAGCCATGCATTTCAACACCAGCACTGGCAACCTCCCAGTCATCCCCTAATATTATATGGCCAAAGCCTTCTGCCATTTGACTCCGACAAGAATTACCAGTACATAAGAAATAGATTTTTTTCATAAAGTTTTCCCCATATCATTGATATTGCTGATACTACACTATCCTCAACTGAATATCTATTTCTAAGTTTGAAAGATGTTCCTAAATCTTTTTGATTATAGTGCTGCTGTTTCAGGATGATCTTTTGTCAAATGTTCAATTCTTCCATCGACTTTAAAATACTTTTCAATCAAGTCTTTCAACTCAATAACAGCCTCATTGGCACGTTTTGCTTGCTCTTCATTAATAGCCTCAATAACTAAAACGGAATCAGTTGTATCCTCTGTCAACATAGTTCTTTGAGCTTCTCGCCAATTAAAACAACGACAAATTGCACCGGTGTTATCATAGTAAATAATCTCACCTGGCAATGCAGGAGCATCTTCTGTAGCACCTAATGGTTTGAATCCTTCGCCACCTTTGGCTTCACCTAAATGCATGTCACCATCGAAGGCATTGATATTCTCACCACCACAGGGAACTCCATATTTCAATGAAACACTGTTATAAATATCAACTAAAGGACTAATTGGTGAAAATTCACGTCCTTGGCTAACTCGTTTTAATAACGCTTCAATTGATGAACGTGCACCTTTTTTAGTCTTAAATTGACGGAAAGCTTGACGCCATTCATCAACGACTTCGTTATCTTTAAATGATTCATTGGTGATGAACTTTTCTGATTCTTTTGAGGCATCACTCAATAATTTAGCGAAGTAAGGATCATCTTTCTCATCAACATGATTGTCGATACCGTGAATTACTAATGTGCTGATCTGTGCTTCAGGAAATAACTCCCAAAATTTTTCATCTACTACTACTTTTGTCATATTATTTTTCCAATTCCTTTTTTAAAATATAATCTGTCTGTGTTGATGTTCCCATAACGAATTTGTGTGAACTGTAATGTTCAAATCCCATTGCTTGATAAAACTTTTGAGCTGATAAATTATTTTCCCAAACACCTAGCCAAACTCTTGGCTTCTTCAATGCTTGAGCACGTTCAATAGCTAATTTCATCAACATCTTGCCCAATCCTAAACGTTTAAAAGGTACGCGAATATAAATACGTTGAACTTCCAAGAAACTGTCATCCATTGGTTCACTTTGAGCATCTAAGATATTAACTTTTAAATATCCTGCCAATTTATCATCTACATATAAGAAATAAAATTCCGAATTTTTATTAGTTAACTCTTGTCGTAAAACATCCAAATTATACGCATCATCAATATATGCTTTCAGATTTTCCGGCGTATTGTAAGGTTTAAATGTGTCAGTATATGTTTCAGCACTGAGTTTTTGTAAAGTTTTTAAATCATCTTCAGTACATCTTTTTATTGTTGTTGCCATTAATATATCCGCTTATTACCCTTCTTCACATATTCCCAATTCTCTGAAATATTACCTTCAACTACTTCCAAAAGCTTAAAAATCTGCTTTCGTTCGCTGGGTGACAATCCCTTTAAAGCAACTTCATTCGAATAATGTTCCTCTCGATAAAGTATCGGATAAGTTTCCTCACCCTTCTTCGTAACATAAAGTTTCTTTTCTTTCTTATTATCTTCGGATTGTTTTCTAACGATAAACTCATTTGTCTCTAATTTTTTAATTGCCCGTGCTGCTGTTGTACGGTCGACTTTAATCATTTCAGCAACTTTTTCCTGAATAATCCCAGGATGTTCATAAATTCTCGCTAAGTAGATATACTGCCCCTTAGTTAAATCGTATTTTTTGAATTCAATATTACTGATTGAATCAAGCGACCGTGCAATTACACCGATTGATCTCAAAATGTCCGCCACATCTATGCCTCTCTTTCAAACAAAATGTATTGTACAATTGTTTTGTTGTATTTGCAACAAAAACTAAATTAAAAAAAGCTGACATTCACCGAAGCAAATGTCAGTCAGAATTAATCTTTTCTATTCAACTTTAATTGATGGCATAACCAACATTATGTGCAAATTGGTCAATTTGTTCCATATATTCCTTACCATTATCTAGTTGTTCTACGGTCTTTTGAACTTTACGATCATCACGTAATCTACCAAATAGGTATTGGAAAGAATAATTCTTATTCAACAAATTATATGTCTTTAGAACAAAATCTTTAGAATAATCCTCTTTATCCAAATCCTTTGCATTATTAATATCGGTATATAGCTCCGATAAAATTCTCTTTGCCTCAGTATTGTCATTTAGTTTCATCAATACACACCACCTAATTAATTATTAAAACCACACAGGTTGCACACTTATGAAAGCGTTTACTCTTATGCCTGTGTACCCATTATATAACTTATGGATGTAAATTTCACTTAAATGCCAAATATCTCTAAATTAATTATTTTCTGTATTAAAATTATGTTTTAATTGTGGCCAGATTAACTTGTCTGATGCGGCGATTAGGACCCCATTAAAGATAAATGAGAAAACTGTACCCACATTGACTGAGTAGACATTTCGAATAGCAATACCGGCTACAATAATCATTATAATTGGCGGAATAAAATCAATCAGTTGAGCGGCAGTCGAGTTGCCTTTTAAATACATAAATCGCAAAATATTTGTCGTATCATCATTTGGATGCATAACAATATTGGCTCGTTGATACAAAGAAATTGCCACACAGAAGAATACAACACCCAAACAAGATAAGAATATCCGAATTAGGACTGGCAAATTTGGTACTCCGACATTATTTAGAAGATTCGTAAAAATATTAACAAAATAACTGAAAAACATGACATAAAGAACCTCACCAATCAATCTTCGACCATCAAAACGTTTGATCAGAAATTGATTAGTTATAGCATTAATGACACCGATAATGAACAGCAATAAACCAGTATTCCAGCCAAACCACTTGGTCATGTTGACGGCACCAGCAGTCCACAAGCCACTACCCATATTTGCCGAAATACAAAGTCCATTACCAAAAGCATTTAAAATCAAACCAGACACCAGACCAACGATTCTAGTTTGTATTGAATTTTTGATACGATCACCCTTTCCCAATGATGATTATGTTACAGCAAAACTAACTACGAAAACAAAAAAAGTTGAGCTATAAACTCAACTTTGGGGTGCCACCCAGCAGATGAATACTCTCAGCTCTGGAGACGGCTACTTTAATAGCCCCTCTTTAACAAGATAATCATGCGCAACATTAGAAGCTTTTTCATGCTTAACAGTAACTAAATAATTCAGTTTCTGCATATCTGACTCACTAATTTTTCCAGCAAGCTTATTCAGCGTTGTTTTAATTTCTGGATGTGCCATCGCAAACTTCTCAGTCATCAAGGGTGCTCCTTGATATGGTGGGAAATGGTTCTTGTCATCCTTGAGCACGACTAAATTGTATTCTTTAACTTCTGGGTCGGTTGTATAACCATCAACTAAATTAACCTTGCCATTAGCAATCGCCTTGTAACGAATCGAAGGTTCCATCGTCTTGGCACTGGCAATATCCAATCCATAAGCCTTTTTAACACCTGGGAACCCATCATTTTGTTGATAGAAATCAGGGTCAAAACCGGCATGTAGACGGTGTTCGACTTTCTTCAAATCACTAATAGTTTTCAAGTTATATTTCTTAGCGAAACTCTGCGTAACAGCTAAATCATAGCCATTTTGATACTTCATTGGTGCTAAGTATTCCATATTGGCGTCTTTTTTCATCAACTTACGAGCAACTTGATAGGTTTTTTCAGGATTATGACTAACCTTCTGATTAGTTTTAACCAGTGCCTGCAAAACTGTCCCCGTAAATTCTGGATAAATATCAATTGAACCTGACTGCAAAGCCTTGTATAAGAAAGTCGTACCACCAAAATTAGGTTTCAAAGAAACTTTCATATTTGGATGATCCTCTTCAATTAATTCCTTATACATGTTAATTAAAATCTCCGGTTCGCTCCCCATCTTACCAGCAATCGTGACATTAACTGGCGGTTTGACGATACTACGATAACCGGCAAATCCACCAAACAAGACGATTAATGTTGCGAAGAGAATTCCCATTTTTCGTAATGATAATTTAGAAATAGCTTTGATCAACGCACTGAAAATCAATGTCAAAACAGCTGACAATATGGCACCAATCAATAATAGAGCATTATTATTTGTTTCAATACCTAGCAAAATATATGTACCTAAACCACCAGCACCAATCAATGCGGCCAATGTAGCGGTACCAATAATCATGACCATCGCAATTCTGATACCAGAAATAATCATCGGCATAGCTAACGGTATTTGAAATTTAACTAACTTCTTAGCTCTTGATAATCCAAAAGCTTCCGCAGCTTCGTCTAAATCGGGATCAATCGTTGTCAAACCAGAGTAAGTGTTTTGAAAAATCGGCATAACCGCATAAACAACTAAAGCGATGATTGCGGGCACTGTTCCAATTCCGACTATTGGAATCAAAATACCTAACAGTGCCAAACTTGGAATCGTTTGTAAAATACTCGTTATTTGTAAAATCACTTCAGCAATTCGTTTATGCGTCATCAACACAATTGCCAAAGGAATCGCAATAATTGCCGCAATAAATAGTGAAATCAATGAAATGGAAATATGTTGTCCTAGAGCGGCCCATATTTCACCGCCTTGAGTCTGTAAAATATGAATTATCGAACTCACTATTTCTCACCTTCTTTTGCCAAGAAATCTAGTAGATCGGAATTAGTAAGTTGGTAATTGCTACCATCGTTATCGAAAACTACTACTCCAGCATTAATCTTCAACTCTGTTGCTAGTCGAGTAAGGGAATCTTCCTTCAGCAAAGTTGAATTAATTTCAGCATCGATATTTTGTCCAAATCCAGCGTCAACAATTTCACCAACAGTCGATGGACCATTTTTTTCGATTTGGAAGAACCCTTTGACGAAATCGTTCTTAGGATGATTCAAAATATCGTCACGATTACCAATCTGTTCCAAATTACCCTTACTCAAAACAGCAATTGTATTTCCTAAACGAATGGCTTCGTGCATATCATGTGTAACAAAAATAAAGGTCGTCTTCAGTTCCCGATGCAATTTCAAAACCAAATCTTGTAATTGTGTTCGAGAAATCGGATCCAAGGCACTAAAAGGTTCGTCCATTAACACAGTCTTAGGACTAGTAGCTAAGGCACGAATGATTCCCACTCGTTGTTGTTCACCACCAGAAAGTTCATGTGGCAAGCGCTTAGCATACTTCTCAGGATCAAGTCCTACCTTATTTAAAAGGTCCCAAGCAACTTGTTTACGTTTATCCTTAGACCATCGTAATGAATCAGGTTGAATCGTAATGTTCTCTTCAATTGTTAAATTAGGAAATAAAGCAATATTCTGCAAAACATAGCCCATATTTAAACGCATTTTCCGTAAATCATATGTATCAATGTTTTTTCCATCAATTAAAATTTGTCCTGATGTTGGCTTGATCAATCGATTAATCATTTTTAAAGTGGTAGTTTTTCCGCTACCACTTGTTCCAACCATCACAAAAAAATCCCCATCCTTGATTTCTAGGTTCAAATCCTCAATGGCAGAATTAGTATCATCATATTTCTTATAGACGTGATCAAACTTTATCATAACAAATCTCTTTCTTGTAACTTTTTAAGTAACACGAACAGTAACATGAATAATATAAAGTAATCGTACTATTGTGTCAAACAATACGCACAGTACATAATTAATTGACTAATTCATTAAATCCAATTAAGATAGTACCTGTAAAACTAAAAGTTACACATACGAGGTATTAAAAATGAGAGTTTCTACTCGTTTCAGTGATTCAGTTCACATCCTAGCATTCATCGAAATCTATCGAGACCAAAGGCTGTCTAGCGAATTGATTGCCAGTAGTATTGAAACTTCCCCAGTTGTTGTCCGTCGTTTGATGGGAATTCTGCGAGAAAATGGCTTAATTGCAACTAAGAAAGGTACAGCTGAACCTAAATTATCCAAATCTCCTAATGAAATTACTTTATTAGATGTTTATTTAGCAGTTGAAGGTGACAAACAATTGTTCACACTTGATACCAATACCAATCCTGACTGTATCGTTGGGGGAAACATCCAAAAAGTCTTAGGAAATTACTATGAAGAAGCCAAGATGGCCGCTTTAAGAAAATTCAATAATGTTTCGTTACAAGATATAATCGAAACTATTTTAGTAGAACAAAAAGCAAAAGAGCATAACGTCGGATGACGTTATGCTCTTTTCTTACTTCTGATAATTTTTTGTTAAAAATTCTTTCAACGGTGTGGCTGGACGTCCCATTATCGTTTGATAATCGGAACTAATATCGTTCAACAATCCCCGTCCACCAGCATCATACATTGATGACAACATGTGGCCTTCATTACCCTCATTATAAATTTCTGCAAACTCATCCAAACTAACTGGTTGATAACCAATTGTTGAACCAGAGACTTCAGATAAAACTTCTGCCAATTGTGGCATTGTGTAATTGCGGTCCTGAGTTAAAGTATAAATTTTTTCATTAATTAATAGTTCTTTAGTGGCTGCTACTTTAGCAAATGCCTTAGAACTATCTTCCAAACTGATAAATGACAATGCCTGATCCTTCATAGGATAAATCACATTCTTACGTTCAATTAGCTCAGGCAGGTACGGTACCAACGGATCAGCATACAAAGCATTTTTAACGATTGTATAATGTAAACCACTTGAGGCTAATCTTCTTGGTAAATAACCATAGAATGCTGACAAATCAAATGGATTATTGGCTTGATCAGCGATGAATCCCATTGCCAAAACATGACCAACCTTAGCCTTTTGGGCCGCTTTAATCACATTTTCCAACTCACTAACACGACTAAAACTGTCATGACTTTTACTAGGAATGTAGATCAAAACGTCCTTATCCGTAAAAGCACTAACTAGAGTATCTTCTTTCAAAAAATCAATTGGTACAACATTAGCACCTGTATCTGCAATATGCTTTGCCTTAGCTACTGTGTGTACTCCAGCAGTTACAGCTTTGCTAGGTACAAGCTTGATTAATTCATTAAAAACTTGACTCCCTAAATGGCCTGTCGCTCCAGTAATTAAATAATTCATTTTGACTACCTCCTTGTTTACAAAATACATGTTACTTCAATTGTTACAAGTAGTCAATAATTTAATTTCTCTTTTTAACACAAATACTCTTTCATAACTAATACGTACGGTGTTATTTAAATATGCCGTCTCCAAAGCTGGGAAATATTCACAAACTGTGCGGAACAGTCCGAGCCATAGTACGGTCTCGAGCCTCGGCACACAAATATTTCCCAGCTCTTCCGACTAATTAATCATCAATAATTGAATGTAAAAGTATACAAATATATTAGTATTCAAGCTATTAAAATGATGTAATACTAATATAATAAAAGAAATAGACTGTGGAGGGATTTCTAATGCAAAAAATCATTATCGATCAAGAGTTTTGGGATATCTTCCCCGATGTCGAAATTGCCGTTATGACGGCTAAAGGTATCGACAATCATAACGATGCAAACGTACCAAATGACCTAATTCAACATGCCAATGAAGTTGCTAAAAAGTGGGTTCCAGACGATCCTATCAGCATTAATCCAGTGGTCAAAGCATGGCGCGATGCCTATCGAAAATTCAAAACTAAGAAAGGTGCTCGTAACGCTGTTGAGAATCTTTTGAAACGTGCTAAGAATGATAAAGGTGTTGGTAACATCAATCCGATTGTTGACGTTTACAATTCAGTTTCTCTCGAGTATGCATTCCCTATTGCTGCCGAGGATTTGGACAAGATTGTTGGGGACGTTCATCTAACAGTTGCTAAAGGTGGAGAAAATTTCACTCCGATTGGTGAAGATGAAGTGGAAGAAGCTTTACCTGGTGAAGTTGTCTATCGTGATGATAAAGATATTATCTCTCGTTGTTGGGCTTGGCGTGACAGTGCTCGTGTGGCTGATACTGATAGCACCAAGAATCTACTCTTCTATATGGAAAATATTCAACCCGACAGAAAGGCTGACCATTTAGCTGCTACTAAAGCATTGAAGACAAGGTTTCACGATTATTTGAATATTGATATCAATGACATAACAATACTTAACAAAGATAATAGAGAATTTGTATTTGCTAAGTAAGTCGAAAAAAGATGGATCAGTAATTTAATTACTAATCCATCTTTTTATTTACCACTGTTCATGATTCCAAAGCCGACCATCGACTTCACCTTTTAATTGTTCTGAACGTCGATTCTGCTCTTGAACAACTTTTTTCATGGCAGCTAAAAAGGCTCGGTTTTCATAAGCTTGTTGTTTCTTGGATAGGTCATCAACTTGTTTCTCCAGCCAAATTCCATTTTCATTATCATCCATGCTTACTCATCCTCCCCTTGCTTGATCAAGCCAATAGTACTCTTCAATTGTTCCAAGTCTTCACGGCGTTGGATAAACGTATTTAAAATTGTTTCACATTCAGCACAACTAGTATCGTTAAAATTCTTAAAACGGTCAGTAAATTCTCTTTCAAACCATTTTTGACGACTGCTGAGCGTATCTGGATATTCTTGTGTCAGGTAACGTTGATAATCAATCAACAGTTGCATCTGTTCTTGGTCGTTCAAATAACCAAACTGAGCTATCGTAAAGGTTGGCAAAATCTGCATTTTTGCACGGTCAGCTATGGCACGATATGGAGCCATGATTTCGTCAATCGTAATATTTTCACTACCGCCACGACAAAATTCTTTCAACGGCATACCAGTACTTACGACAATTCCAAACTCTTTGTCACCTAAATTATCGTCGCCATCGCCGTAAACAAAATTACGTGTCAGTACCTTATCTTCCCAGCATTTGAGTCCTTCTGGGGCTGCGTACCAATAAAGAGGAAATTGGAAAATTATCCGGTCATTCTCCCTTAAAAGTGCCTGTTCCTTATTAACATCGATTGTTGTTAATTCCTCGACATGATGCCAAGTAACATCTTGTAGTTTTGCACCTTGCATCAAAAATTGTTGTGTCTGCGAATTATTAATCTCTGGGTGTGAAACTATTATTAAAGTCTTCAACATTAACATCTCCGATCACTAATAGGATAGCAAAAAAAGCCAAATCTTTAAACCAAACAAAACTGCACAATGATATAATTTAAAAGATGGGTTAATGAAGGGTGTATCTCCAGGGCTGAGAACATTGACCTGCTATGCGGAACGGTCCGAGCCACAGTTTGGTCTCGAACCTCGGTTTGAAGCCTTACCACAGTTCGGTAAGTCTCCAAACACGTCCGGTGGTGTAATGGCTAAAGCCATAACGCCACTACCACAGCTGGTCAATATTCTCAGCCCTTCCGAATTATTCATTACAAATAATCAAACTATCATTCTCATTAATCATAATATACTAGATACTCGTAATTATATTAGTTACTTTATTTCTAATATTGAATACAACCTAATAAATAATTAAACATTTCAATCTGTAAATAGAATTTAGTGAGGAGAAAAAGTCGTGGAAAAATATTATATTGTTGATAGTTCTATTCTTCCTGAATCCTTTGATCGTGTAATCAAAGCACGGAATTTGCTTGAAACTAGAAAAGTTCATAACGTTAGTGAAGCGGTCAAAGAAGTTGGTATTAGTCGCGGTACTTACTATAAATATAAAGATTTGGTTTTCCTACCTGACGAAGATATGACTGACCGTAAGGCCGTTATATCGATGATGTTGCATCATGAACAAGGGATTCTTTCTAAAGTGTTAGTAGATATTTCAGAGTCCAACGCTAGTATTTTGACGATTAATCAAAATATCCCTATTCATAACATCGCCACCGTTGTGATTTCACTCGATATTAGTCATCTAAATGGCACAATCGACGACCTTATCGACAAATTAAAATTATCAGACTTTGTTGACAACGTTCGTCTAATTTCAATCGAATAATATACTAAAAAATCCCTCAAATCACGTTAAATGATTTAGGGATTTTTATTTTGGCCAAGCAATATACATGGCAAGTAGGACGTTGAGTGTACCGATAAAATAAAAGAACTTCGATGCAACGGCATTTTGAACGTGACCACCAAATTTAAATAGCAACAGTCCTAGGATGAAAACTGATGTCATTAATAAAAAATTCATTTTGTCACCTATTTTTTCGATTTATTGTTTTCACCATATTACTTTAAAGAAAAAATGTGACGAAATAATGAATTTGTTATGTAATTAAATGTACTTTTAAAGATTGCCAACTCCAGGAATGAGAATATTCACCTGCTATGTTATATATATCGGATAACCTAATCTTTTGCGTTTGAACCTCTCACCCACAAAAAATGCTCAATATCATGCAACACCTTAGGATTTCTGCGTGTTAACGCACTATGTTCTGCTCTTGGACCTGTAAATATTCGAGATTCATAGGACTGATGTGGTCCCTTAAATACTTTCCGCAACGATCTCGCTGATGAAACTGGTACTGCTTTATCAAAATGATCTTCTGGACTCAACTGTCCCATGATATTCAATTCACGGATATGAAGATTTCGAATGGTTGAATTTGGTTCAACATACGAATCAAAGTCTTTACTCAACTGATTGGAATAGCGCCAATCATTACGACGATATATGTCTCGATTCAACACTTGCATCGGAGCTGCTATATTTACTAAAGAATCAATCTGTGGTTGGTTCTTTTTTTGACTGTAATTTTCCAAATAATACATGATGGCATTATTTCCCCACGAATGAGCTACTGCATTAAAGCGCGTAACGCCGTACTTCTTGTGTAAAACTTTTAAAATTGAGTCAATCCATGTCGCAGTATGATGATAATCTGACTCATGATTGTTTTCGAACAATACTTGAATCTCGGGATTCTTAGCTTCTTGCGGCCAAACTCCATACGTTTTAACTTTTCCTTTAGGCGTTACAACGATGGTTAAGGTTCTTGTAGCGAAGCCATCGCGCTGTGACTGATCAATTAAATAGTCCATTGAATGCACTGTTCCACCGAACCCGTGGAAAAATAGCGTTGGCATTTGTCGATTGGAACTGGCGGAAACGGTTTGTTCAGTCGTATAACCGGCGATAATTGCCACGAATAATAATAAAAACCACTTAATTTTTTTCATAAATTCACCAATATTTGATTTATTACCAAAGTTTAAAACAAATAAAATCATAGTCAACAAAAAAAAGACTTGAGTAGTTTCCCCAAGTCCCTTATTCATAACTTTATTAAATTAAAGGTTCTGTCCCTTTTCCCACGTTGTCTTGGATAACATCAAACCTTTTTTAACAATTTCATCAAACAATTTGTGTGTTCGACTTGAAATTTCGCCTGCTGTCTTCATGTTACTTTCAGTTAAGAATCCAGCGACATCATCGTTGAAACCATCGATAACTTGATCAGTGATTTCCAAACGTTGACGTCCGTATGATTGACATCCCTCTAAGTAAGCATGAATCATATCTGAGTATTCGTGATAATGTGGCTCGATCATAACTGACAATGTTTTCTCTAGCCAATAAACATTGTTGATATCAACGTCATTAGTTGTATTCTTGTAGTCTTCTGGAGTGTCTTTAATATTTGTATAGAAAGGCACATATGGACTGTATGCAAAGAATCCTAATGATAGCCATTGTACGGCAGCGTGATTTTCGTCAACATCATTTCTAATTTGAAGAATTGATGAAGCTTGATTACGGTCCATAGCGATTGAACGGAACTGACGTTGTTCAGCAGCTGTTCCAGAAGCAAATGTACCGAATGGATCATACTTAGTCCCGTTATAGTGTGATGACAAGAATTCCTCAACATCTTCAATTGCCAATTTCTTACTTGGCTTTCTAAACATCGGCATATCTTGAGCTGTTGGTTCTTGTTCAATTTCTGGATTGAATAATTTTTGACCATACCACGTACGAGGCGTGTTGTAATAAGCATCAGCTTCACTTTGAGTACCAAAAATTTCACGGAAATTAAAGTGTCCTGGTTGAGGATTCAAATGGTGCTTTTTCACAAATTCAACTAAATCAGTCGCAACTAAGAAATTATCAGTATCATTGACGTCAACTTCTTGCATAACGGTCTGGTTAGGTACGATAGCGTATGTATCTTCAGGCAAACGCATTGCTGCCCAGTGGTGACCACCGGCTGTTTCTAATAACCAAATTTCATCTTTATCATTAAAAGCAATACTGTTGCATTCACCAGTACCATATTTTTCTAGCAAAGCACCTAAACGAATGGCACCTTCCTTAGCAGTCTTGACGTATGGCAAAACCAAAGTCAACATTGCTTCTTCATCAACACCATCATGAACTAGTGGGTCGTAACCTAAAACACGAGCATTAGTTGCAGTCGTTTCAGTTGAACTCATACCAACGTTATACTCATTGATACCAGCTTCTTCATATTGTCCATCGCTTTGGTCAGCCTGTGGTGTAGCGGTGTAACGATAAGCGTGATCAGGTAGCGGTACTTTAACACCAGTAGTTATTGAAACATAAAAGGCATCTTTTTGATCTTTTGCTTCATGAGCAACAAATTTAATCGGATTGATTGGCGCATAGCCGTCTTCATTACGGGCGACAATAGTGGAACCATCCATACTAGCAGCTTTACCAACTAGAATTTCAGTACAATCGGAACTTGTATTTATCATTTACGTTCACTCCCTCTTTGATATCAAGTATAGGATTAAACTCCACGATAAGCCAGTAGGTTTATTAGAAAATTTGTAATTTTCACAGATTACATGGTTTGAATCTCAGCAGAGACATAGTCAATAAATGCTTGAGCAATTGGTGTTGGTTGATGATTCTTTCGATAAATAAACGTGTGACCTGTCTGAGAAATTGGATCAAATGGTATTAATTTTATTGGTCCATTTGGATAAAAATCTAACATACCATCCACTGCAATATCAAAATATCCATGTCTAGTAATCAGCGGCATGACGTTATTTTCAAGATTACGATTGCCACAGAGTGTTAAATTATCTGGGTCAATATTCAACCATGTCGAAACTTGATCAATCACGATACTTCGTCTAGCTCCCAATAATGGAATACCCAGCAAATCCTTACCAATAATACTAGTCCGGTTTGCTAAGGGTGCATCTTTAGACATCATTAATCCCCAAGTTTCTATTACTGGAATTGATTGTGCCCAATATTTAGCCGACTCAACTGGTTCAATCAAGAATCCTACGTCTAATTCTCCATTATCAAGTCGAGTTTTAATCGCATTTCCATCCGAACTATAGAGGCTGAACGTAATATTAGGGTGTTGCTTTTGAAATGATGCTATCCAAGCAGCCACGTATTTAGAAACTTTACTCTCAACACAACCAATTCGAATATTCCCTGCTAAATCTGAATGTTGTGAATGTAAATCTTGTTTAGTCTGTTCCATAAAATCCAACATAGTTTTGGCTCTCTGTTCAAACAAAACTCCTGCATCAGTTAAAGTTATGGAACGTTTTCCTCTAATAAACAGTTGCGTTCCAACCTCATCCTCAAGGTCCTTTAACTGACGTGACAATGTTGGTTGAGTAATGTGTAATTCATTAGCAGCTTTAGTGATATTTCCAATTCGTGTTAGGACAATAAAATAATGCAGTAATCTGGTTTCCATAAATATCTCCTTAACATGCAAAAAGTGAATGATAAACGAATGATAATAGGTATTTTACATTATTATCGTTTCTACTTATGATTATGTCAACGGATTAAGTTGTTATAAGTCCTACTGTGTAGCCCTCTTTTAAGGCTCGAATGGGGTGATTTAATTTTGAGAAGGAGTAGAAAACTAAAAACACTTAAAGTAGAACAAAGCATCGTTAACTTTCAATCATGTTTTTGTCTTGTCGAAATTCCAACCCAAGAATATACTGACCATAATATAGCTTCAAGGAGGATCACAATGACTAAAACAATTATGTTAGCTTGTGCTGGAGGCATGTCCAGTTCTCTATTAGTGACAAAAATGCTAAAAGCAGCAAAAAAAGACAATATTGATGTTAATATTTTTGCCACAAACAGCTCAGCCATTCCACAAGAAGCTAAACTTCATCACCCCTCAGTAATCTTACTTGGACCTCAAATTAAATTTCTATTCAACAACATAATTAAGGAAGTCAACGTTCCACTAGAGGTTATCGATATGAAAGATTACGGGACGATGAATGGAGAAAATGTATTACATCAGGCTCTATCTTTAATGGATTAATTAAAGATAAAAGTATACAAATTTATCAATATTCAGGCTATTTAAACAATGCAATATTTACAATAGATTCTCGAATAGTACCATGCGTTTATTTATAACTTCTTAAAGTAATTCGAGATGCCAATTTAATTATTAAAAATATATACATTAGTCGGAAGAGCTTAGAGTATTCATCGGCCGCGAAAGTGGTGTTATTGCTTTAGCAATTACACCACCGGGCGTGTTGGAGACTTTTTGGTCTTTGAAAAGGCTTCAACCGAGGTTCGAGACCGCCCTTTGGCTCGGACCGTACCGCGCAGCAGATGAATACTCTAAGCTCTGGAGACGGCAACAAAAAAAGAGGCCCGATATTTCCAGGTCTCTCTAATTTTACAAATTTATTTTATATTAAAGTACTTCAACAGATGCTGTTGTAACACCGTATGAAGGGATTTGGTTATTTGGCATAGCAACGTCTAATTGGTTAGGGTTACTGTATGCAAATGTACCTGTATCATTAACTGTTCTGATCAATACTGTACCGTCAGAAAGTGTAATCTTAAGAGTTGTACCCTTAGGGAATACTGAAAGGTTAGCAGCAACACCGCTATAACCCATGTTTGAACCTAGTACAGCTGGATCATAGAAAGAAATCTTGAATGTTCCTTGTGATGTACCTGTTTGAGTTGTGGCTTGTGTAGAATCAGTTTGTGTTTGTGTTGTTGTAGTAGTTGCTTGTGTTTGTGTAGCTTGTTGTGCAGGAGCTTGGTAACTTGTGTCTTCAGCAGCTGCTTGTGTTGTTGATGCTTGTTGTGTAGCAACTTGTGTTGTTGCACCTGGCAATGTAACTGTTTCACCTGGGAAAATCAAGTCAAATCCACCGATTTCACGGCCATTTGCTTGTTCTAGTTCAGCGATTGTTACGCCAGCGTTAGCAGCGATATCTTTATAAGTATCTCCTGCTTCAACTTGAACATGGTGATTGTCGAGAATTACTGCAGCTTCAGCAGTCTTAGTTGATGATGCGATTGCTGTTAATGCCATAGTACTTAATAAAGCGATTGATAAAACTTTTTTCATGAATAAATTACATCCTTATATTTAAAGTATTTTGTCTAGCCCTCATTTGCTATGTTGCATATACTAACAGGCTTTTATTACACAACAACGTCTGTATAATTACAAAAAAGCAGTTTTCTGTAATCTTAGTAATACAAATGAAACAAATGTTCGTTATTTCGTTGGTGCATAAGCAATCACAAAATTATAAAATTAAACATATTTAATGACTTATTCTGAAAACTTTTCGTTATTTTATTAGCGTTTTTGTTATAAATAGATTAAAAGGTGAGCTATGAATCCCATTCTATTAGGGTTTATAGCTCACTTTTCTATGCAAATATTAAGAATACAAATTAAATACTTTTATACACCTCTCAACAAAGTAAAGCATTTATATGCTTCTCAGGCCTTACTATTTTGCTTTCATTTTCTTGTTGAAAACTATAATTATAAATATATCTGGATAACGATTATTTAATCACCATGTCTCTTTTGAAATTCTGCTATCTCTTTATACTCTGGTTCCAACACTTCTGACAGACGAATCCAAATTGGTAACAATTCACGATAGACTTCGAAATTCTTTTCATTTGGTTGATGAACGTGAGTTACGCCAATCATGTCTTTGACCGCTGACAAGTCATCCACATAACCTAATGCATACATCCCCAATACCGCTGCACCTAAACATGAGCTCTCGAAACTCTCTGGTATTGTCACTGGTTGTTCAAATATATCAGCCAACAATTGACGCCACAATGATGATCTGGCAAAGCCCCCAGTTGCTTGAATACTCTTAGGTTTACCCGTAATTTTCTCAATCGTTAACATGACGACATATAAATTGTAGACGATACCTTCCAATGCCGCTCTGACCATATGAGCACGGGTATGTTTTCTCGTTAGGCCAAAGAATGACCCTCTTGCATAAGCATCCCAAATTGGAGCTCGTTCGCCACCTAAATATGGATGAAACAGTAATCCATCCGAACCTGCAGGTATTTTCTCAGCAATTTGAGTCAAAATATCATAGGTAGAAACTTGCATTTGCTCAGCAGTAATTCGTTCAGGTGCAAATAATTGATCTTTGACCCAGCGAAAGACGATACCACCATTATTAACTGGTCCACCAACGACCCACTTATCCTTAGTTAAAGCGTAACAGAAAAGTTTTCCATCAGGGTCTACCACTGGCTTATCAACTACGACACGAACCGCCCCACTCGTTCCAATTGTTACCGCAACTACTCCAGGGTCAATCGCATTAACGCCTAAATTGGACAATACTCCGTCACTGGCTCCAAAAATGAATGGTGTCTCAGCTGAAATTCCTAACAAATTACCAAATTTTGGATCAATACCTGTGATTTTAGCAGTTGGTTCAACTAATTCTGGTAATTGTTCACGTGAAATTTTTAATAAATCTAGAGCTTGTGGTTCCCAATCTAAGTTGAAAATATTGAACATTCCAGTAGCCGAAGCTATCGAATAGTCCATCTTATATACTCCGAATAAACGGAAGAAGATGTAAGTTTTTAAGTCAATGAACTTCTTTGCTTGTTTGAATAATTCTGGCTTTTCATTACGTAACCAAAGTATTTTTAATAAAGGAGCCATTGGATGAATCGGTGTACCAGTTTTGGCATAAATTTCTGCACCCAGGCCATTATTCTTCAACTCTTCACTGTATTTGGCAGCACGATTGTCAGCCCATGTAATTGCACGAGTCAATGGTTGGTCAGATTGATCCATCAAAATCAAACTATGCATAGCACAAGAGAATGAAACTCCCTTGACATCAGTTGTTTGAGCCTTACTTTTTTGAATCGTTTGCCCCATAACTGCAACAACCGCATCCAAAATATCGTCTGGATCTTCTTCGGCCATATCAGGCACATCTTGATACAACTTATAACCAGCATTAGCATAGGCAATTACTTTACCTTTCATATCGTAAAGAACAGCTTTCGTACTAGTCGTGCCAATATCAACTCCAAGCATATAATCCATAACCAAAAAACTCCCTTTATAATAGTAGAAACACATTTTAATTGTAACTGAACCTTGAAAGATGAAAATCTAATATAACCTTTGTTGTAACAACCCGAGTTGTAATTCATTTAATAACGAAAGAGTTTTTATCTGCTCATTCAAATTATAAAAATACATTAGTTGAAAGAGCTGAGAGTATTTACCTGCAGCGAAAGTGGCGTTATGGCTTTAGCCATTACACCACCGGGCGCGTTGGAGACTTTTCGTTCTTTGAAAAGGCTTCAACCGAGGTTCGAGACCGCACTGTGGCTCGGACCGTACCGCGCAGCGGATGAATACTCTCAGCTCTGGAAACGGCATAATTAACTAAACTTTCAACCTTTAGATTGTAAGTAGAAAACAAAAAAGAGTCCACCCTTGCGGACAAACTCATATCATTTCTTTAACTTATCCCACTCATCACGAAGAATCCCGTATTTAACAGAATCATAGTAGCGGTCATTATAATAGCGAACCTGACGCACACATGCTTCCTGCTTCATCCCTACTTTTTCAGCAACGTGCATCATCCTTGGATTTCCAGACCATGTAGTTAATCCAATATGTGGCAAATCATAAATTCCAAATAAATAGTCGATAAATAACTTTAAAGCCTTAGTACCGATATGTTCATCCCATAAATCGTCACGGTAAACAATAATTCCCATATCGAGCCAACGTTCCAATTTTCCATCTTCAAAGCCAGCTCCAACGGAACCAACTATTTTATCATCAAAAGTTATTAACAAATGATTCTTATTATGAATCCAGTTTCGATACGCAATCACGCTAACAAACTCTTCCTTACTTGGCAAAACATTATGGAAATAAGGTCCATTGTACTTTGCCCATTCAGGATCAGGATTACTGTATGCTATCTCCCAAAACTCTTCCACTTCTTCTGGTTGAGCCGGTCTGATTTTAACTTCAGCCATTAATTTACCTCCAGAATAAAAAACGCTTACTTTGATTATACGTTAAAAAATTAAAATGAAATAAATATAAAAATATTCTTAAACAATTTATACAGTACTGCCGTTTCCAGAGCTGAGTGTATTCATCTGCTGCGCGGTACGGTCCGAGCCACAGTTCGGTCTCGAACCTCAGTTGAAGCCTTTTCAAAAACCGAAAAGTCTCCAACACGCCCGGTGGTGTAATGGCTAAAGCCATAACGCCACTGTTTCGCGGCATATGAATACTCTCAACTCTTCCAACTAATTTGTTCTTTTAATTTGAATAATTTAACCGAAATACTCCAGTTATTCACAACTAAAATATCGTAACAAAGGAGTTACTTACATCCAATCCTCAGATTTTGTAGTATCCTCTAAGGTTTCCATTATAATCTAATCCCAAAATACTAAAGACATAAACAACACAAATTAAAACATTCGAGGCATCTACATCTATATAGTCAATACAATCAAAAAAACACTAGTCGGAAGGACTGAGAATATTCGCCAGCTGTGGGTGTGGCGTTAGAGCTTTAGCTCTTACACCACCGGGCGAGTTTGGAGACTTACCGAACTATGGTAAGGCTTCAAACCGAGGTTCGAGATCGCACTTTGGCTCGGACCGGTCCGCATAGCAGGTGAATATTCTCAGTCCTAGAGACGGCCACCCTTTAAAAGATTACTCTTATAATAATCAATCCCGTCAAAAAGAGATACCTATGAATGCATAAGTATCTCTTTTTTCGTATTTAAAAACTATTTTATTGCAATAGTTTCAATACTTATATTCATTTTTAGTTAGCAGCTGGTTCACGACTACCTAATCTTACCTTTTCAACTGCATGGCTTGATTCGAGATCTTCTTCTTTGAAGCCGAACAAGTATGTACATGTAAAGGCAACTACAATTGTTGCAGCTGATGCAATTAGATAACCTGTGAAACTACTATCGATACCTTTTGGATTGATGAATGAAGCGAAACCAATCAATGATCCGGCAAAGCCCCACATATCAACGTGCAATAGTCCAGTGATTAAACCACCAACAGCACTACCGATATTAGCTGTCCAGAAGATACGTCCGTATTTCAAATTAATACCATACATTGCGGGTTCTGTAACTCCAGCAAAGGCTGAAAGTGTTGCGGCACCGGCAATTTGTTTCATGTCGATATTCTTCTTTGTTTTAACGAAGACTGCCATAGCAGCGGCACCTTGAGCAACCATTGTTGCTGAAACGATGGCGTTCAATGCACTGTGTCCGGTTGTAGCGATTTGACTGGCAACAACTGGAATAACGGCCCAGTGTAATCCGAAAATAACCAAGCATTGATAAAGTCCACCAATAACTAATCCAGAGATAGCTGGACTAATCTTCAATAATCCAACGATACCGGCAGCTAAGTATGAACTTAGCAATGTGATAACTGGTCCAACAACGACAATGATAACTGCACTGACAATAAATACTTCTAGCAAAGGACTAAGAATCATACGTAGTGACATAACGATATGTTTCTTGAGCCATGGTTCGATTTTAGCAGCAATCCAAGCTGCGGCAATCATTGGGAAAATTGAATAAGTATAGTTAGCAATGTGAATCGGAATACCAAAGAATGAAGAGTTAATATTCATAGCTGTGGAACTAGTCTTTGTAGCAACTTGTACCAAGGTTGGATATGCCAAAACACCACCGATAACACCCATGATGATTTGATTTGCGCCCAATCTCTTAGCAGCTGTAAAACCAACTAGAATTGGTAGGAAGTAGAAGACTGAATCTCCCATCGCATTGATGATCATGTAAGTTGAACTTGTTGCAGAGAGCCATTTAGCAGACACAATCAAAGCCAAAAGACCTTTCAAAATACCTGAAGCAGCTAACAATCCAATGATAGGCATCATGCTGGCCGTGATAACACCGATTAGAGCACTAAAATAAAATTTTGTCTTAGGCCAGACACCTTTTGGAGCAGCAACTTTTTCTTGCTTTGGAGCATCAGAATCACTACCGAAACCAGGTCCTAAAGCTTTAACAACAGCATCATAGACATCTTCAACTGCTGGTCCAATAACAACTTGATATTGTCCCCCAGCCTTAGCTACATCCAAAACGCCTTGCATATTCTTGATAACATCGTCTTTAGCTTTGTTATCGTCTTTCAAATAGAAACGAACTCTGGTAATACAGTGAATTACATTTTCAACATTGGCAGCTCCACCAACATTTTTAACAATGTCTTTACCAAGTTGATTGTAATCTACTTTACCCTTTGGTTTAGCAACTGCTTCACCTGGAGCCATTGGTTCAACTTCCGCCACAACGGCACCAGATTTAACATTTCCTTTAGTAACGTGGATCTCTTTGACCATCTTAGCTGTATTAGTGATAGCTACAATAACGTCTGTCACCTTACCAGCTTTCTTGACGGCATCAATATCCATCGTTGCAATTGTATCGCCAGCCTTAACATTGTCTCCTTCTTTAACGAATAGTTCGAAAGGAGCACCGTTCAATTCGACTGTATCGACACCCATATGGACCAAAACTTCAAATCCATCGTCAGTAACAAATCCAATTGCATGTTTGGTTGATGCGACAAGCATAACTTTACCTGAAACTGGAGCTACGATTGTTTGATCATCAGGAATAACCCCAAAGCCTTCGCCCATAGCCTTTTCAGAAAACATCGGATCATGAACTTCAGACATTTCAACCGCTTGTCCAGAAACAGGAGCAAGCATTTTAATACCTTTCATAGAAAAGCACCTCCTTAAAATTATCAGGAACCGGTTACATCCTTATCTGTTACTATAATACAACTCGTCCTGTATAAACATCAAGTCGTAACAAAATTATTTATAAAATGTGCGTTAAATTTGTTAAACCGGGGTGTATAATCAGGATAGTACGAATGTGTTTAAACATATATTGAATTTTTGTTCTATTTCATTCTAGATATCTTTCGGAGGAGTTTATTATGAAACCAATGTATATTAAGATCACCGATTCAAAAATAACTTATGCTAACAGTGAAAACGCAATTGATGAAAAGTCGTATAATTTTGATTCAAATATAGAACTTAAACAAAACTTGCAAGCATTCAAGGACTCACTATCTAGCCAACCCAATGTCATTGTAATCACAAATTCTAGCAAATTTCTTTTAAAAAAGAATGCTATCGAATTTCTTGGACAGGTTATCGACTTTGGGACTGAGTTAGAAAATATCTTCCATATTCCAGTCATTAATATAGAAGAAAAAGTTGATTCAAATTTACTTTTAGCTGCCGAACATGAGATTGACTACTCAACTTGGCACCTCGATTATTACGGACTCGACCATGGTAAACGCCAATATGGACAAGAATCCATGCAGACAATCGGCAATGGTTATTTCGGACTTCGTGGTACTTATCTTGAAGCTAAAGCAAACGATGACAATTATCCAGCTACTTATATTGCAGGAGTTTTCAACCAACTATCAACACCTATCAATGGCCGTGATATTATCAACGAAGATTTGGTTAACTTACCAAACGCCCAATACATCACCTTTAGTATTAATGACGGGCAGCCTTTTACTATTGATGAAAGCGTTATCAAAGAATCTAACCGCTCACTTGACTTAAAAACTGGTATATTGACCATTACTTTATTAATTCAATTGGAAGATGGTAAAGAGCTACAAATTATTGAGAAAAAAGTTGCAGATATGCAAAGCTATCACGACTATTACTTGCAATATGCTATTAACCCAATGAATTTCAACGGTAAAATCACTATCTATACACAAATTGATGGCACAGTTGTCAATTCTAATGTTGAAAGATACCGTAATTTAGCCAACAAACATCTTGTCATTGACCAAATTGATAATATCGACAAAGCAGCAATTATGGCAGCACACACTGTACAATCAGATATCAAACTTGCTATTAAAACTGATCTTCATTACCCAACAATTGTTAACCCACTTTATAGTGTTCACAATGAAGATGAAATTGCTGAACAAAGGCTTGAATTTACCGCTCAAGCTGGAGAAACTTACTACTTTGAAAAAGACGTCAGCCTCTTTACTTCCCTAGAAACTAAAGAAAATGTTGTTTCAGTGGCCGAAAAACACGAATTTCTACCAAGTTTTGCTGATGCGGCCAAACAAGCTGCCGAAGATTGGCACAAAGTTTGGAAACAAGAAGATGTAGTCATTACTGGTGATATTACCGCTCAAAAACTCTTGCGTCTCAACAGTTACAGCATGACTACTGCCGCACAGGTCGATGCTAACAAAGACCTTGACGCCTCAGTTGGTTCTCGTGGTTTGACTGGTGAAGGTTACCGTGGGCACATTTTCTGGGACGAATTATTTGATATGAATTTCTACGTCTTACACAATCCAGAACTAGTTAAATACCTCTTGATGTATCGTTATAACCGTCTCAAAGCAGCGCTTGATTATGCAGAAAACGATGGACATTGTGGAGCAATGTATCCTTGGCAAAGTGGTTTATACGGCGACGAGCAGTCCCAAGAGGTTCACCTAAATCCAATTACCAATAAATGGGATCCAGACAACTCCAGAAAGCAACGTCATGTCTCATTGGCAGTCGCTTATAACGTTCTAAACTACTACCACCTCAGTCACGATGAAAAATTCATGCAACACTATGGACTCGAAATGTTGCTGGATATTGCCAAATTCTGGATTGATATGTCTAAATTGGATAAAAATACTGGTAGATACACGATTGGCAATGTTATGGGACCAGATGAATTCCATGAAGGTTACCCTGACAAGGAAGAAAGCGGTCTTAAAAATAATGCATATACTAACATTATGGTCAGTTGGTTATTCAAGAAAATCAGTAAATTAATCAATACCGAATCCAGTGATGTCTTGGACAATAATTTCCGTAAGGCCAACTTTTCCGATATCGACATTCAAAAACTCGATGATATCAGACATAATTTAAAACTCGATTTCCAAGATGATATTCTCGGACAATTCGAAGGCTATTTTGATTTGAAACGACTCGATTTTGACAAATATCGTAAAGAATATGGCAACATTTCACGTATGGATCGAATCCTAAAAGCTCATGACGACTCACCTGACAACTATCAAGTTGCCAAACAAGCTGACACCCTGATGGCGCTATTTAATCTAACCGACCAAGACTTTTTCGACATTCTAGCTGACCTCGGCTACCCTATTACCAATCAAGAGATGTTCATTGATGACAATGTTAAATATTACATTGAACGGACAACTCATGGCTCAACGCTTTCCAGAATCGTGTACTCAATGCTTCTGTTGAAAGCTGATGATAACAAGACGGCTTGGAAGTTATTCTATGAAGCTCTAACGAGCGACTACTATGACATTCAAGGTGGAACGACCGCCGAAGGAATCCACCTAGGCGTTATGGGAGCAACCTTGAACCTAGTAACTTCCTTCTTTGCCGGTATCGACTATCGTGGCGACGTGTTGGAAATCAATCCAAACATGCCTGAACAATGGGACGAAATCGACTTTAAGATGAATTTCAAAGGCACACAATTCAAGTTTCAAATTACTTCAGATGGCATTTCAATCAAAGCTAATCAAGACACCGAAGTGATTTTCATTGGTAAGAAATTACCATTAACAGCTAATCTGGAGATTCAATTAACATATTAAAACTAGCTTAGCGAAGTAGACCGTTTCCAGAGCTGAGAGTATTCATCTTTTATTGGATGAATAATTAATTAATCCATTAAATCAAAAAAGAGGAGTCTTGGCATACTTGATTATTCAAGTGTGATAAGGCTCCTCTTTGAGTACATCCATCGAAAATAGATAAATATAAATCATTTCAAAATACCCTAGCTTTCGGTTGCCAGAATGTAGTAACGCTATGAAGGTGGCGTTATGGCTTTAGCCATTACACCACGGGGCGAGTTTTGAAACTTGCGAACTGTGCAAGGTTCAAAATCGAGGTTCGAGACCGTTCTTTGGCTCGAACCGGTCCCCATAGCGGTACTACATTTCTGGTAACCGGAAGCGGCATCCTTCAATAAACCAACCAAAAAAAATTAATTTTTTTATACGCAAACAACGTCACTATAAAAAATAAACATGCTAAAATAGTCATAATCTTTATGAAAGGGATATACACATATGATAGATCTGACGCAAGGAAGACCTATGAAAGTTATATTTCTGTACACGATTCCTTTACTATTAGGTAACTTTTTCCAACAATTTTACAGTTTGATTGATACGTTAATTGTCGGAAAAACAATCAGTGTCGATGCTCTTGCCAGTGTTGGTGCAACTGGGGGATTAACAGGTTTAGTCATCGGATTTGCTCAAGGTATGACTAGTGGTTTAACTATTTTGACCGCTCAAAAATATGGAGCTAACGATGAACGAGGGGTTCGAAAAAGTTTTGCATCTGGAATTATCATTTCAATCTGCATTGCCGTAATTTTTACTATCCTTGCCCTTTTGATTGCTTATCCTTTGCTTGTAGTAATGCAAACTCCCAAGGTATTGATTCATGATTCATTTATCTTTTTGGAAATTATTTTTGCAGGAATATTTTCTTTTGTTGGTTTTGATTTTCTGGGAAATACAATGCGGGCGCTTGGGGACTCCCGTGTTCCACTATTTTTCTTAATCGTAAGTACAGTTCTAAATATTTTATTAGAACTAGTCTTCATCTTGTACTTACACATGGGCGTTGCTGGTGCCGGGCTGGCTACAGTTGTCGCACAAACAATCACTTTTGTAATTCTATACTTTTACATTCGGAGTCATATTCCCTACTTGATTTTAACGAAGAGTGACTTCAAGATTGATAAAGCTGAAATCAAGGAATTACTACAAATCAGTTTGCCAATGGGTTTTCAATCATCTATCATCGCCATTGGTTCAATTATCTTGCAAGTTATGTTGAACACTTTGGGAGCTAACGCTGTGGCTGCTTATACTGTTGCTGGTAGAGTTGAACAAATTGCTACTTTGCCTGCCTTCAGTTTTGGCCTAGCTTTGGTAAACTACACCGCTCAAAATCTTGGTGGCAAAAAATTTGATCGAATTTTACAAGGTGTTAAAGATGGCATTTTAATATCAGTTTCATCCAGTTTAGTTATTGGTGCCTTCTTGATTTTCTTCGGTCGCAGCATTTCTCATCTATTCATGAACGGCAGTCAAGAAACTGTCTTACGTTTGATTCAAATTTATTATTATTTCAATGGTTCCAGTTATTTTATTCTCTCGATATTATTTATCGTCAGGTATACTTTACAAGGTCTGGGCAACCAAAAAGCTCCCACTATCGCCGGTATTGCCGAGCTTCTAATGAGAGTTTTTGCAGGTATCGTTTTGATCCGACTATTTGGATTTTACGGAGCTGCCATGGCCAATCCACTCGCATGGACTGGATCAGTCTTGGTATTGGTTAGCACTTGGAGAATGGAACTCAAAAAACTTAGGAATCTCAAGAATCTCTTGGGAACTGATGAAGAACTTGAAAGTTAATAGCTTTCGGGTTCTTTTTAATTTAAAGCATCCGCACATTCATTCAAAGCATCTTCAACTGCTGGAATACGTCCGACATAGTTGAGAAATGCATGTGCTAAACCACCATAACGGATATATTTGGCTTCGCATCCTGCCATACCTATCTTTTGTACAAACGCTTCATCTTGCAAACGGAATGGGTCAAACTCACCCGTCAAAACTAAAGTACGTTTAAAATTCAACGGATCGGCATAGAGTGGCGATAAAATTGGAGCTGACAAATCAAGTCCTTGGTGGTTTGTATAATAATCAGTCATAATCGTATCAAGTGATTTAAATTGGGTATAATTATTGTGCAGTGCACGGCGTTGTTCATCTTTAATCGGCACCAAACGATCATTCCACAACGAACCATCGTGATCAGAGCCATGAACAACAGTTGGATAAAATAGTACATGTTTATAAATTTCACAGATGCCTGTTAGATGACATAATTGGCTAACACCCAGAGCAATCGCTGCCCCAGCTGAATCACCTGACAAAGAAATTTCATCATACAAGTGACTGATTGCTGAGACAACTGAAAAAGCATCTTCAACACCAGATGGAAATGGATTTTCAGGTGCAATACCATAATCGACACTGTAAATTACCCCAGTAAATTTAGTAGCTAATAGCTGTAAAAATGGTAAAGTATCTTCTGGTGTACCACCGTAAAATCCGCCACCATGCATATAGACTAGCGCTTTGGAATCTTCCGTTATATCGTTACGGTAAATTTTCAAATAACGCACATGGCGATTCAAGGCATCCGTATATTCTTCATCAACAGTTACATTAGAATACATTTCTTGGGGAATATCATTATGATTGTTCCCATCGCGCAATTGTGTTAAATCATTTGGTAAACTAGGTTCATCAGATAGATTTTTCAGATGGTCATAGATCATAGGATCATATGAATGTGCATCGATGCGGTCTTTCACAATCATTTGAACATTCTTTAAATGAGGGATATCAACTGCATCAATTTGATTTAAGCGATTTAATTCTACGTTGTAATCATTTTTAATCATAAGCATTACCATCCTTTTTCGTTTGGATATTTGGATTCCGCCTCCAGATGCCGGTGAAATGGTAGGCCGCGGTGTAAAGGCTAAAGCTCTAATGTTAACTCCACCACGGCCTACCATTTTATCGGCACCCTACGGCTAGATTATTTCAAAATAACAACAAGAATAAATTAGTTGGAAGATCTGAGAGTATTCATCTACTGCGAAAGTGGCGTTATGGCTTTAGCCATTACACCACCGGACGTGTTGAAGACTTACCGAACTTTGGTAAGGCTTCAACCGAGGTTCGAGACCGCTCTTTGGCTCGGACCGTGCCGCGCAGCAGATGAATACTCTCAGATCTGGAAACGGCCTAACTCAATAAACTTTCTATATACATTATGCACGATGTTTAAACATATTTTCAATCTAAATTAAATAATTATTTTTATCAACTTTGAACCAATTATCTATTACCGAGGAGGAATATTTTGAAAACAGATTTTCGCTTATCCGCCCGCCAACAAAACTTACAAACTATTCTTGATTTGTTGGATGAAAATGAACAACTTTCAGCCAAAGAATTATCTGCTTTGACTGGTTTGAGTATCGTCAGTATCAACAAATTGCTGGCCATAATCCTTAATAATACTGAAATCATTACCACCGATTACGTTAATACGCGTGGTCGGCGTGCTAAAATATATCGTTTAAATTATGATGCTTACCAATTAGGCATTGTTTCCCTAGTCGAAGATGGAACGGAAATTAAGGCTACTTACTTTCTAACTAACTTGCAAGGTAAAGTTTTGCAAAAACAATTCAACAATCAGACTATTACTTCAGTCGAACAATTGACTGAATTTATCAAATCACAGACTGCTAGTAATAAACCTGCGAAGATCATTATCGGTGTTCCTGGGGCTGAATTGGATGGTTACTTACAAATTAGTGATGTTAAATCATTGCAAGGTATCAATTTATCGCTAGCCATTGAGACGGCGACTGATATTAAAACTGTCGTTGTCAATGATGTCAATGCCAGTACCTTTGGAGCTGCCATTGAACTGAATGAGAGTCAGAATATCGCTGTCGGAATTTATTTTCCAAATAATTTTGCACCTGGCGTTGGGATTGTAATTAATAATCGCCTGATAAATGGAGCGGACGGTTTGGCTGGAGAAGTTGAATACAGCACTATTGACCAAAATGCCTCCCTTTCTAAACAAATAATTGAGTACACGCAAAACATTATCAGTTTTCTTGATCCAAATTTGATTATCATTTATGCTGAGAAGTCTCAACTTTCAAATTTGCAAATTGATCAAATTAAACAAACTATTCAAAGACGTCTGCCACTGCATGAGAAATATAAAATTGATTTTGAACGTAGTTTTGAAGAAGATTATCGTCTTGGTTTAGCAACGATTGGACGACACAAAATTTTAAATGACTTTATCGTTGATTGAAACCGTTTTACTAATTTGGTACAATATCTCTATCTTAATTAATTAAGTTTAAAAAGGGAGCTATTCATGATTAAATTGATTGCTTTAGATATTGATCAAACATTATTGAACTCACAAAGTAAAATTACTGAGGATACTAAACTAGCTTTACAAAAGGCTCTCAAGCAAGGGATTAAAATCGTTCTCTGCTCTGGTCGTCCTTTAGCCGGTGTCAGTCCTTTTTTCAAGGAACTCGGAGTCTCTGGTGACGAGCAATACGTCATTACTTATAATGGTGCCTTGATTGAAACGGTATCTGGAAAAATTCTTTCTCGTCAAACTCTAACTAACGCTGATTACCGCCGTATCGTGAAATACGTTGACGTACATGACATGCAATACTACGTTCTGGATGATGACAGCAACGTTTATACATCAAATCACGACATTAATCGTATTGCAGTTGTTCAAGCTTGGGAAAATAGTGCCGGTATTTTTGTCAGAACTCCCGATGAATTACCCACTGATTTCGAAATCCCTAAGGCGGCTATCGTTGGTGAAAAAGAAACTTTAGATGCTTACGAAAAGCCAGTCAAGGAAAAATTCTCTGATGACTATTATGTTGTTCGAGCAGCTGATAACTTTTTGGAGTTAATGCATCAGAACGTTAATAAAGGTAGTGGCTTAACTCAGCTAACTGAATTGTTAAATATCAAACCAGAAGAAGTCATGGCTTTCGGAGACGAGCAAAATGATTTACCGATGTTCAAATTTGCCGGAACAGCTGTCTGCATGGGCAATGGATCAGACTTGGCCAAAGAGTATGCTGACTACATCACTGATACCAACGATAATGACGGTATTGCTAAAGCATTGGATAAGTTTATTTTCTAAATATACAAATTGTAATTAATCCTTCAACCTGCCAAAAACAGTTGCTAAAAATCAGTATTTCCAGATAAAATCATCACTATACTGCTTTGAAATTGAAAGGAATTTACTATGACAATCAAGCTTGTTGCAACAGACATGGATGGAACTTTTTTAACTGACGACAAACACTTTGACACTGACCGTTTTCGTCGCGTTTACAACTACATGACACAGAATGGCATCACCTTTGTTTCCGCCAGTGGTAATCAATATTACCAATTAAAAGACTTCTTCAAGGATTTCCCCAAAACTCTTTTCGTAGCTGAAAATGGTGCCCTAGTTGGTAGTCACGATGAAATTTATAAAACTGATATTTTTACAGCTGACGTTGTTGCTAAAACTATCAAGGTGCTCGATAGTCTTGCTGCCGTGCAATCAGTTATGTGTGGCGAAAAATCAGCCTACATTAAAAAAGATGTAACGCCAGATTTTTACAAAATGAGTAAATTCTATTTTCCAGAAATCACCAGTGTTGATAAATTAGAAGACGTCAACGATGGTATTTTGAAATTTTCTATCAGCTGTCCTAAGGATGAAACTGAAGCATATATGGAAAAACTATCCGATATGATTGGACCTGAAGTTTCTATTGTAACAAGTGGTCACGGTGATATTGATGTTATTCGTGCCGACGTCAACAAGGCAACTGGCTTGGATTACTTGTCAGAAAAATTAAATGTTAAGCCTGAAGAAATGTGTGCCTTTGGCGATGGCGGCAATGACTTGGAAATGTTACGCTACGTTGGACACGGTGTTGCGATGAAAAATGCTTCACCAATCGTTCACGAAACAACTCCATTTGAAACTGTCGACAACAATCAACAAGGTGTTATTCAACATTTGGAAGAACTCTTTGAACTATCAAAATAAAGCTCCATACAAAAAGGTGCCCTACAATTTTTTAATAATTGTAAGGCACCTTTTTTGATTCTATTTCATTTATAACAATGATGTTAATATTTCTTTTTCTTCATCAGTCGTATGTCGCAACGACTTGATTCTTCTAACAGTTAACTTAGCAACTTTATTTTGGGAATCATCCCTAATAATCTGATAAATTTTATCCTGATCATATGGAAATACGACCGCCAGCAACCAAGCTTGTGCCATTTGAACATAATAATCTTCACTGACAATCTCGGTAGTCAATTTAACAATTTCATTTCGATATTCATTGGTATTATAGAACTTCAAAAGAAAAACCAAACCACTACGTTGCAACCACGGATTATCACTATTTAAATACTCTTTTATCTTAAACAAAAACTCTGGTAGAAACTTTTGCACTTGTTTAAAATGAACTACCATATCACAAGTTGCCCATGAATTGGACTTGGCTAAATATTCATCACAATAATTCTCAAACTCCGAAAGTGACAACTTCAGATTACTGAGAACAAATCCCTGAATAATTACCACCTCGTAATTCTCAGTTCCAACTATCTTCAGGAATGCTTTAGGATTGCCATGACTGATCTCTTTACCAATCTTTTTCAATTCTCCCATGGAAATTCCCAGCAAATTATACGCTGTGGGGACAATTTTTACTGCCCGCTCACGATATTTCGGATCACTAAGACCTTCCAATTCCATTAAAAATTTTTGATAATCATCATTTGACCAAGATATATTTTTCAGGTCTAATAGCATCCCTCATCACCCTTTAAAAATTAATTTTCATAATAACGTTGCTTTTCTAATTTCCAATACTTCTTATCTTCATCATTAATCTCACGTAATACTTTACATGGATTACCGACCGCAATCACATTATCCGGAATGTCCTTCGTAACAATTGCTCCCGAACCAATTACAACGTTACTACCAATCGTAACGCCAGGATTGATAACCACATTGCCACCGACCCAAACATCATTACCGATAGTAATTGGCTTACCATATTCAAATGCTTCGCCACGAATAACTGCATCGATTGGGTGACCTGCTGTATAAAGGCCAACACGTGGACCGAAAAAGACATTGTTACCAATTTTAACGTTAGCAATATCTAAAATAATACATTCATAATTAGTGTAGAAATTATCGCCAACTTCAGTATTACATCCATAATCAGTATAAAACGGTGGCTCGAGATAGTCGCCTTTACCGCTCTTCTTGAACAGATTCTTGATAATTCTTTGACGCTCATCCAATTGATATTCAGTCGTATGATTGTATTCACGGACTAGTTCTTTCGCTTTCTTAAAATCCTCGCGCAATTCGGGATCATGAGCGATATATAAATCGCCTGCTAACATTTTTTCTTTCTCTGAACGCATAAAACTTTCCCCTATCTAAATACTGGTTTACTGTTACGATATTGAATATCTTCAACGCCATCTAACACATTGCTGTAACGAGCAGCAGCGAAGAAATAATCTGACAAACGATTGATAAACTTCAAGACAAAATCATTGATAGGTTCTTCTTGCATCAACCCAACGATTTCCCTTTCAGCACGTCTGGTAACTGTGCGTGCCATGTGCAAATTGGCCGCAGTTTTAGAACCACCTGGCAAAATAAACTTCTGAATCTTTGGAGTCTTGTCAGTATATTCGTCAATTTTCTTTTCTAACCAATCAACCGAACCATTATCATCTTTGAAAATAAATTCATGCTTTTTGTCAGTTGGTGAAATAGCTAAGTCAGTCCCGCAATCAAATAGTAATTGTTGAATTTCTTCCAATTCTTCCTTCAAGACAATCGTTTTGTCGGATAAATTGGCAATCACAACGCCAACTAAAGAATTCAATTCATCCACTGTTCCGTAAGAATTAATTCTGGGGGCTGATTTATAAAGTACGTCATTTCCAATAATTCTTGTCTGACCTTTATCGCCAGTTCTGGTATAAATTTTCATTTTTAATACTCCTCATACAATCTGTCTACTTAAAATACACTTTCACAACGTAAATTCATGGTGTTATTGCCGACAGCTATGTATAATAATAGCATGTAAGCGTAGTCATGTGAACTTATGGAGGAAAGCCTATGCAAGATAGTTTAACATTACAATTAGTCGGTGAGTTCATCGGTACCTTGGTTTTAATTTTACTAGGTGATGGTGTTGTTGCCGCCGTTAGTTTAAAGAAATCAAAGGCTGAGGGTGCTGGTTGGATTGCCATTGCCCTAGGTTGGGGATTAGCCGTTACTTTAGGTATTTATTGTTCAGCATTTTTAAGTCCCGCTCATTTAAATCCAGCTGTTACTTTAGGTATGGCAATTGCCGGAGTATTTCCTTGGTCATCAGTCATCCCTTATATCATTGCTCAAACATTGGGTGCCATTGTTGGTGCAGCAATCGTTTGGCTCAATTACTACCCACATTGGCAGGAAACTGACGATCCAGCTGCAATTCTAGGAGTTTTCGCCACCGGACCTGCTATTAGAAATTACTTCTTTAACTTCTTAAGTGAATTTATTGGAACATTCGTCTTAGTATTTGCCCTATTAGCATTTACACGTGGTAAATTCACTCAAGGATTAAATCCAATCGTCGTCGGGTTATTGATCACGGCAATCGGTTTCTCACTTGGTGGGACAACTGGTTATGCCATCAATCCGGCCAGAGATTTGGGGCCAAGAATTGCTCACCAAATCTTACCAATCGCTAACAAAGGCAAATCAGACTGGTCATACAGTTGGGTTCCAGTACTTGGACCTCTAGCTGGTGGCGCCGTTGCAGCATTTGCTTATCTATTGATTCCTTAAAAACTAAAAGAACATCCCCATTTGAGGATGTTCTTTTTTACTGCCTAAATAAATCATATTTTTTCTTATAATTATTAAATAATTTAATCCAACGTTTACCAACAACTAATAACAATACACCGGTAAATAGTGCATGGACAAAATCAAAGTAAAAACTGGCAACAACTGATGTGACAATACTTTTAATAGTTATCGGATTAACGAAACCAATAATATAGTAAATATCCATGATCCAACCAAGCAAAAAGCCACTGGCAAATCCCCAGACAACTAATAGCCACGTTGGAACATTTTTATTCATCATTAATCCAGAAATCAAGCCGATAACACCTAAGCCAAACATTTGCCAAGGAGTCCAAACACCCTGTCCGAAATACATGTTTGAAGTCAGAGCAATAATTGTCCCCATCAAAAAGCCAGTTTCAGGTCCACTAACGATGGCACCCATTATCAAAATAAATAGTTCCGGTTTAACCGCTGGCAATGCTGCAAAAATAATTCGCCCAACAACTGCTAAAGCGCAAATAATTGCGATAAAAACTACTTCACGTGAATTGTGATGCGCTTTTTCAAAACGCCAAAAGTAGATACCTAAAGTTACAATTAAAAATCCAAATGAGAACAACAAATAACTTTTACTGGTGAAAATTACCATCAATAATAAGACCGCAACTGCCAAAGTTAATAATGAGATTGATTTACGATTCAAGATTTAAGATATCCTTCCATGTCAAAGCCTGTGGAAAAATATCCCGCAAAGCTTTATTTATTTCGGTTGTATAAAAAAACTTATCACTGAAAAACTTTACTGGATCAGAAAATTCACTCAATTTACCATCAAACATCATCGCAATATGATTAAAATAACTAGCCGCAAAGAGTAAGTCGTGACTGTTGACCAAAATAGTTCCGCCACCTCTCTGGAACTCACGCAATAAACCACCCAATTCTATACGCTTATTAGGATCTAAGCCCTTGGTTGGCTCATCCAATAGCAACACTTCTGGTCGTTTAATAAAGCCCAATGCAAGCGCCAAGAATTCTTGCTGTCCACCACTCAAATCATAGGGACTCTGCTTCTCTAAGCCATTCAAAGAGAACTTATCCAAAATATCATTGATAGTTTTATTGCTTTTACTCTGTTCAATCTGATAATTTAACTCGTCTTGAACGGTATCCTTCATAAACAATGATGATGGGTTTTGTGGCAAAACAAAAACATTTTCATACAAACTATCATCATACTTTTTACGTCGATAACGTAATTTGCCTGACTGTGGTTTCAATTGTTGCGTTAAAACTTTCAATAGCGTGGTTTTTCCCATTCCATTTGGTCCAACGATACAGTACGACTGACCTTGAAACAAACTTAGACTAACGTTGTCGATAATTTGTCGGCCATTAAAATTAAACCGAAAGTTGATTTTATCTGCTGTTATCATTGGCTTATCAACCCAAACAGTTTGTCCTCTATCACGGCACTTTAGTTGTTTCTTTTTGAACCTAATCGCCCTATTTAAAGTCTGATTATCAAGTGGCACTGACGTATCCAAGTTCAACTCCAATGCTAGACGATCCACTTGAGTCAAAAAGTTTCGATAATTGTCATTTTGAAAAATTGCTTTTAACCCTTGTTCAATCGGTTGATCAAGTAACATATTGCCATCTTCCATCACCACTAAGCGCTTGGAAAATTTGACTGCTTGTTCCAATTCATGTTCGACTAAAATAATTGTCATATCAAATTCAACATTGACCTTGTGAACCATCTGCAATAATTTTTCGGCGGCAATTGGATCCAACTGTGCCGTTGGTTCATCCAACAATAGGACTTCAGGTTTTAAAATCAAAGCACTGGCCAAATTAACCAGTTGTTTTTGACCACCAGACAGTTGCTCGACATTCTGATCTAACAAGTCAACAATACCTAAGAAACTTGCTATTTCAGTAATCCGTAACTGAATTTCATTAGTCGTACAATCTTGATTATCCAAAACAAATTTCAGTTCATCTCGTGGTGTTTCCATAATCATTTGATTGTCGACAAATTGAGAAACATAAGCGAAATCTTTGGTTTGCTTAGTTATCTTCCCACTAATGACTTTTCCCGAGGCCAACTCCGGTAACATCTGTTTCAGAAATGTACTCTTACCACTACCAGTAGCCCCGATTAAGGTAACAAAATCCCCCTTTTGAAGTGAAAAATTAAGGTGCTTTAACGATAATTTTTGGCTGTTATTGTATCGGAAACTGTAGTCTTCGAACCGTAAAATTTCCACCATAAATAATTCACTCCTCCTGTTAATAATGGTAATAAAATAAATAAACAATTGATAACTAGAATTAGAGCAACACCATCTGTCGAAATTTTTAAATCGGCTGAACCAAAATTGATTTTTCCCAAGTGTTGGACTGACATGCTTATATTAAATATTACGGAAAGTAATCCCAAAATTAAAATAATTACATCAAAACGTTTAAATTCTACGTATCCCAAGTTACGACGACGCTGTTCATAACCCTTTAAAATCAAGGTGTCAGAAACATTCATAAAGCTAGCAATCGCCTTGTTCAAAACAATTTCATTTAAGCCAACTGTTCGCTTGATTCTTTTCAACAGTCCCTGTTCATTACTTTGATGTTGGGTCCGAAATCGGCTAACAGTCTTAGTTTCTGTATAAATTTGAATGATTTTAGGAATGAATTTCACTGTTAGGATAAAAATAATAGCGATACTTTTAAACAGATTAGCTAATAATTCGAAGACCGTTTTAATTCGAATCAATGAATCATACAGATAAAATGCCCACAACAGATTCACGAATGAAATCCCCAAAATTACCGCATTCATTAACGATTCTGTGGTGACTTTCAAAAAAGGAATCTCGAACAGTAAATTTGATCCACGCTGATTCAAAATCAAATTGAATAATATCGTAATAAAAAATATAATTCCAGCAAATTTTAAATATGATTTAACTTTTTCTGGCCGTGTCAAAACAACCATAGCAATTAAGGATACATATATCCCAACCAGCACGATTGGATTGTTGTACAGCAGCGTAATCAAGATAATATTGAGTAAATATGCAAACATCGTAATACTGTTGCAATTCTTTTGGAAATTCACAATCAATTTATTCAATACGCCGCCTCCTTAACAGTCAATATTCTTATTCTAACTTACTGAAAGTAAAATCCGAAGTATTTCGTAAATTTTATTTGTTTCAAATAGAATGCAAAAGTCAAGAATTAAAAGACATTAAAAATTTGCTATAATGAAAATCGTTGTATACATATTAGGAGGAGAACAATGAAAAAATTTGCTGCATTTTTAGCTGCTTTATTGATGTTGTTAGGAGTATTTGCTCCAGCTACCGCAACAACTGTTCAAGCTAGCAAGACTGAGAATATCAAAGTTACTTACACTTTGAAAAAGAACAAGAAACAAATTGCCAAGAAGACTATCAAAATCAAAAAAGGTGCCACTGTTACTGACGGTTTGAAAAAAGGCTGGAAAGTAACTGACAAAGGCGGTTTTATTTCAAAAATCGACGGTCACAAACAAAATAATAAGAAGAAAATTTACTGGACTTTTACCGTTAACGGCAAACAAGTTAACGTTTCTGCTGACAAGAAGAAATTAAAGAACAAAGATCACGTTGAATTTAAACTTTCTAAATATAACGGTTAGAATAACTAAAGGTTGAAAGCACAAAAATAGATCACACCTCTTGAGCCACTTGAGATGTGGTGGAAAAAATAGTTTTTTTCAATGCGAAGCATTATCTAGTTGCCTGATAAGGCCACTAGGTAATGCTTTTAT